>JAUIFD010000058.1 GCA_030429485.1 Phycisphaerae bacterium
GCACGGCTTTCTGGAGATCGAGACGCCCTATCTCTGCCGATCGACGCCCGAGGGCGCGCGCGACTTCATCGTCCCGAGCCGCGTGCAGCCCGGGCAGTGGTACGCGCTCCCGCAGAGCCCGCAGCTCTTCAAGCAGATCCTCATGGTCGCGGGCTTTGAGCGCTATCTCCAGATCGTGCGCTGCTTCCGCGACGAAGACCCGCGCGCCGACCGCCAGGCCGAATTCACGCAGATCGATCTCGAGCTGTCGTTCGTGGCGCGCGAGGATGTGATGGAGGTGATGGAGGGCTTCGCCCGCGAGCTGTGGCGTGAGATCAAGGGCATCGAACTGCCCGCGTTTGATCGCATCACCTACCGCGACGCGATGGACCGGTACGGCATCGACCGCCCGGACCGGCGCTTCGGGCTCGAGCTTGTGGATGTCTCCGATCTCGCGGCGAAGACCGATTTTAAGGTCTTTGGCGATGCGCTCGCGAAGCGTCGCGGCGTGGTCAAGGCAATCCGCGTGCCCGGCGGCGCCGACAAGCTCACGCGCAAGCTGACCGACGGATACACCGAGTTTGTGCGCCAGTTTGGCGCCGGCGGCGTGCCGGTGACGAAGGTCGTCGCGGCGGATGGCGGCGTCAAGCTGGAGACCGGGATCGGGCGCTTTGTGGAGCCGATCACCGCGGAGCTTGTCGAACGTCTCGGGCTCGAAGCGGGCGACACGGTGCTCTTTGGCGCGGATACCTACGCCACGTGCACAAAGGCGCTGGGCGAGCTGCGCCTCAAGGTCGCTGAAGACCTCGGGCTGATCGACGAGAGCCAGTGGGATTTCCTTTGGGTCATCGACTTTCCGATGTTCGAGCACGACGCGGCGACCAACCGGTACTACTCGCTGCACCACCCGTTCACCGCGCCGAACCCCGACCAGGTCGAGCCGTTCCTCGCCGCGAAGAACGACGACATCGACGCGATCGAGGGCATCGTCTCGGCCGGGTACGACATGGTGTGCAACGGGTCCGAGATCGGGGGTGGATCGATCCGCATCCACCGGCGCGACGTGCAGCAACGCGTCTTCAACCTGCTCGGCATGTCCGACGACGAAGCGAAGGAGAAGTTCAGCTTCCTGCTGGAAGCCCTGCGCTTCGGCGCCCCGCCACACGGCGGCATCGCCTTCGGGCTCGACCGCCTCGTCATGCACCTCTGCGGTACGGACAACATCCGCGACGTCATCCCCTTCCCCAAGACGCAGACGGGCGCCGACCTCATGACCGAGGCGCCCTCAAGCGTGAGCGACGAGCAGCTCAAGGAACTGCACGTGCGGAGCACTTGGGAGGGGTAGGTTCTTTCGACTCGTGCCACTGACCTGCTTTGAGGTCAGTGCTCTTCGCGCCGCAAGTGGTACGCTATCGGCTCGGGCGAGGCACGCCGAGGGCGTTAGCGATGCGCTCGAATCCAAGCTCGCCTTCGTACTTTGCGAGCACCTGATCGCGCCCGCGCAGGACGACCTTCTGCATGCGCGAGTCGGAGACATGCCACCGTCGCACCAAGCGACGCGGCAGTGTATAGAGCGTGGGGGGCTTCGCGCCCGTGAGTCCGCTCTTTCCTCGCTTGAAGTCACCGATGTTGAGCAGTACGACCACCAGATAGTCGAAAGCACTCAGGCTCTTCTCTTTGACAAGGAAGCCGGTCGGGCCGGTTTGGTAGCGACTCTTGACCTGAACACGCACCTGGGCTTGCTCGCCTTTCTTCAGTCGGTGCCGGGGATCGGGATGGATGCAAATGAGGTCGTATCCCTCGTTTAGCGGAGGAGCCTTGTAGGTCAGGATGTTCCTTCGCATGAGATAGCCCATTACGAGGTGCTCGGCTCCCTCCGCCATCACCGGCAGACGGAGCCACGGGGTCTTCTCTTCCGATCGTGTCAGTTCGGCACGCGGCACGGCATCCTCCTGTGAGGCACGATGAGCAGTGTACGTCATACGATCCTCAGCAACGCCCATCAAGCACGCCGTTCCCTGCGCACCGAGCGCCCCGGTATATGCGAGTAATTGTCGTGAAGCTGCTAGAGACTCTCATTGTCGCTCTCTTCGCAACCGCAGCCTACGCCACGCCCCCCAACGTCCTCGTCATCCTCATCGACGACATGGGCTATTCCGATCCGTCCTTCATGGGCGGCGAGGTCGCGACGCCGGCGATCGATCGTCTCGCGGGCGAGGGCGTGCGGTTTACGCAGTGCTACAACTCGGCGCGTTGCTGCCCGAGCCGTGCGTCGCTGATGACCGGGCTCTACCCGCACCAGGCGGGCATCGGCTCGTTCACGTCGTCGCGCCCGGACCCCAAGGGGCCTGCGTACCTCGGGCGACTCAACGACGAGTGCGTGACGATCGCGGAGGTGCTGCGCCCGGCGGGGTATCGCACGTACATGGTCGGCAAGTGGCACATGGGCGATCCCGGGCCGATCGCGCGCGGGTTCGACGAGTTCTATGGCTTCGTCCACGGGTACGAGCAGGACCAGTGGGAGCCCTCGCGCTACGAGCGCCTGCCCGAGGGGCGCACGCCGGAGCTCGCGTTCGATCGCTTCTACGCGACGGACGCGTTCACGGAGTATGCGCTGGAGTTCATCCATCAGGCCCGAGCAGCCAACGAGGCGGGCGAGGACAAGCCGTGGTTCCTGTATCTCGCGCACTCGGCTGCTCACTTCCCCGTGCAGGCGCCGAAGGAAACGGTGGATGAGTTGGTGGAGGCCTACCGCGCGGGGTGGGATGAGCTGCGCCGGGCACGCTTCGAGCGCATGCAGGCCCTCGGGCTCGCGGACGACACCTGGACCTTCACCGAGCGCTCGGTCGTGCCCGTCGATCGGGACGACATCGCCAACGGGTATTCGGGCGAGCCCAACCCGGCATGGAGCACCCTGCCCGCGGATCGACGCGAGGATCTCGCCCGTCGCATGGCGATCTACGCCGCGATGCTCACGCATGCCGATCGCGGGCTCGCGCGCATCATCGCCGACCTCGAAGCGGGCGGCGAGCTCGACAACACGATCATCTTCCTGATGTCGGACAACGGGGCGTGCTACGAGTGGGGGCCGTTCGGCTTTGATGGCCCGTCGCGCGAGGGCGTCACCAAGCTGCACACGGGCGACGAGCTCGAGACCATGGGCGGCCCGGGCACCTACCACGCCTACGGGAGCGCCTGGGCGAACCTGTGCAACACCCCGCTGCGCATGTACAAGCACTTCACGTACGAGGGCGGCAACTGCACGCCGATGGTCGTGCACTGGCCGACGGGCAGCTTCGAGAGCAGGTGGGAGCGCACGCCCGTGCACGTGATGGACATCCTGCCGACGATCGCGGACGCGTGCGGGGCTGCGTATCCGGATGTTCGCGAAGGGCGCGCGACGACGCCGGTTGAGGGCACGAGCCTGATGCCGCTGCTGCGAGGAGGGTCGATCGCCGACCGCCCGATCGCGAGCGAGCACAACGGGGCGCGATCGTTGCGCCACGGCGATTGGAAGGCAGTATGGCCCGAGCGCATGCCGTGGGAGCAGACGTGGGAGCTCTACAACATCGCCGACGATCGCACCGAGACGCGCAACGTCGCGGGCGAGCATCCGGAGATTGCCGAGTCGCTGGCGGCGGAATGGACCGCGTGGGCGGCGCGATGCAAGGTGTATCCCGTGTACGACCATCGGGTGTATGAGCGACGCCCGGAGATCGCGGGGCGCGCGCTCGTCATCGAGGCGACGATCAAGCTGCCGACGCAAACCGAGAGCGGCGTCATCGTTGCGCAGGGCGGGAGCACGCACGGGTACGCGCTCTATCTCGATCGCGGCAGGCTCGTCTTCTGCACGCGTCGCGAGGGGGAGCTGACGACCACACCGCCGTACACACTCGGCGCCACAGGCGCACAGTTGCGGGCGATGCTCGATGCGGACGGCTTGATGACGCTCTTTGTCGATCGCGAGCCGGTGGCGCAGGTCGAGGGGGGGCTGATTCCGGCCGAGCCCGCCGAGCCGCTCGATATCGGCGCCGACGAGGGAACCGCGGTCGGGACGTACGACGCACCAAGCGCTCTCCGGGGCGAGGTCTCGCACGTGTCGGTCAACGGGCAACGATTCGAGCGTGAGGCAGCAGGCGCGCACTCGGAGCGCTGAGGGATCGATGGCGGGTGACCACGACGAACTCCTGGCTGCCTACCTCCGCACGCGCCACGTCGCGTGCGAGTGCTGCGGGTACGACCTCCACGGCGTCGAGGGCCGGTCGTGCCCGGAGTGTGGCTCGCGACTCATCGCGTCGGTCCACCTGCGCGTCGTCACCCCCGAGCAGCAGGCGCGCGAGCGGAAGGCGCTCGCCGCGTTCCTCGCCAAGCGCGACGTCGCGTGTCCGGGGTGCGGGGCGTCGCTCAAGGGCAACGAGGGCGACCGGTGCCAGGCCTGCAACCACCCGCTCTCGCTGATGGAGCTTCGTCACGGCGAACTCGGTGGATCGTGGAAGAAGGAGACGCGCCACGGGTGCGTCATCCTCGTCCTGGTCTGCCTCGTGTCGTTTCTGTTCCTGGCGGTGATCACGATCGCGGGCAAGATGTAGCTCCCGAGAATCGCCCTTCGCGTAGACTGGCGTCCCTTCGAGAGGAGCGTCGGATGGTGCGATCGGTTGCCTTTGTGATGCTGGTTGGATCCCTGCTCGGGGCGTGCACGCCCCAGCCGTGGACGCTGGACCGGGCCGAGGCCAACCGCCTCTACGCCCAGGGGCGGTACTCGGAGGCCTTGCCGCTCAACCGAAAGGTGATCGAGTCTCGCCCCGGTACCGCCCAGTATCAGTACGAGCTTGGGCGCACGCTGTTGGCCCTGGGTCGCCCGCAAGAGGCTCGGGAGGCGATGACGGTCGCCCACGAAGTCGCGCCGGAGGTCGACCTGTACGCCGAGGGGCTCGCCGACGCGATGATCGAAGCGGGCGAGTACGAGAGTGCGCTCTCGATGCTCAGGAACCGCGCCGAGACCAGGGGCGGGCTCGATGACTATCTCCGCCTCGGGGAGTTCGCGCAGAAGGCGGGCAACGTGGATGAGGCGCACCGGGCGTACGTGGATGCGGCCGGTCAATGGGGGCAGACCTCCGCCGAGCCGCACCGGGCGCTCGCGAGGCTCTACGAGAGCGCTGGAGACACGCCGGCAGCCGTGGAGCGGTGGCGGAATGTGCTCTGGTTTGACCCAGCCGACGCCGAAGCAGCTCAGCATCTGCGCAGCTTGGGGTACGTGCCGGGGCCTACCGCGGCACGCCGCCCCAGAGCAGAAGCTCCGGCGCATCCGAGCGGCAGCGCCCCCCTCCCCCGAACCGCGACACCTCAGCCCGCCCCGGTGAGGGAGAGCTCGCCGGCCGCGACCGACCCCGTTTCCGAGACGCCCCAGCCGGGCGGTCCCGTGGTGACAGGTGAGATGGAGGATGTTGGGGGTGGGTGAGGTGCGTTGACCCCGGGGCGGGGGCTGTTTACCATTTCATCCGGATGAACGGATGAAGCGTGCCGCAGCCCCCATCCCGGTGCTTGAGCGACTCTCGGAGCTCTCCGAGTTGACCCGCCTGCGCCTCGCGCGGGTGCTGGAGGCGGAGGAGTTGACGGTTGGCGAGTTGGCGCGTGTTCTCGGACTTCCCCAGTCGACGGTCTCGCGGCACCTCAGGGTGCTCGCGGATGGCGGATGGCTCCGGCGCCGGTCGATCGCGACCGCAACGCTCTATCGCTTGGTGATGGACGACCTGGACCCGGCGGCGCGCGCGCTGTGGGTGACCGTGCGGGAGCAGACCGCAGCGCACAGCGAGTTTGAGGAGGACGCACGCCGTCTGCGGGCGGTGCTGGCTGAAAGGCCCCAGGACTCGCGAGCGTTCTTCGGTCGGGTCGCGGGCGATTGGAGCGAGGTGCGTCGCGAGCTGTTCGGGCGGGGGTTCACCGCGCCCGGGTTGCTCTCCTTAATCCCGCGGAACTGGACGGTCGCGGACCTTGGGTGCGGATCGGGCGACGCGGCCGAGTGGCTCGCGCCGCGCGTGGAGCGCGTGGTTGCGGTGGATCGATCGCCGGAGATGCTGGAGGCGGCGCGCGCTCGCCTGGCCGCGTTTGACAACGTGGAGCTACTCGAAGGCGAGCTTGATGCGCTCCCGCTCGGGGATGCGAGCGTGGACGCGGTGGTGCTCTCGCTCGTGGTGCATCACTTGGATGAGCCGGAGAGCGTGCTGCGGGAGGCGGCCCGCGCCTTGCGGCGTGATCGTGGCGGTGGTGTGTGCCTGATGATCGACATGTTTGCGCACGATCACGTCGAGTATCGCGAGCGGATGGGCCACGCCCACCTCGGCTTTGACGACGCCGTACTGCGAGGCTTGTTCGGAAGCTCGGGCTTCGGTGAGCCGAGCGTTGCGCCGCTTCCGCCCGATCCGGACGGAACCGGCCCCGGGCTCTTT
This sequence comes from Phycisphaerae bacterium, assembly GCA_030429485.1. Lineage (GTDB taxonomy): Bacteria > Planctomycetota > Phycisphaerae > Phycisphaerales > UBA1924 > JAUIFD01. The sequence goes on from JAUIFD010000058.1 coordinate 6,426, forward strand.
GCAGCGATTGCGCGCGTGCGCACGGATCAGTGATGTATGTGCCCGCCCCGGCGAGTGTTCGTGGAGGCGGTGATTTGGATGACTCTGACTTGGAGAACGGAATGACGATGCTTGAAACCGCTGGGGCGCTCGAGTTCAAAGTGCGTGACCTTTCGCTTGCGGAACTTGGGCGCAAGGAGATCCGCCTGGCGGAGCAGGAGATGCCGGGGCTGATGGCGCTCCGCGAGGAATACGCGGGCAAGAGGCCCTTGGCGGGCGCGCGGATCGCCGGCTCGCTCCACATGACGGTGCAGACGGCGGTGCTGATCGAAACGCTCGTCGAGCTCGGCGCTGAGGTGCGTTGGGCGTCGTGCAACATCTTCTCGACGCAGGACTCTGCTGCTGCGGCGGTTGTGGTGGGTCGTCCGGAGACGGGCGGCACCCCCGAGAGCCCGAAGGGCACGCCCGTGTTTGCGTGGAAGGGTGAGACGCTTGAGGAGTATTGGTGGTGCACGCGCCAGATCCTGAACTGGCCGGACGGCACGCCGCCGAACCTGATTCTCGACGACGGCGGCGACGCGACGATGATGGTGCTCAAGGGCCTTGAATACGAGAAGGCCGGGAGCATTCCGGAGTTTGCGCCGCACGAGCATCCGGAGGAGTTTGGCGCGTTCTTGGGCCAGCTCCGCGAGCAGGAGAAGGAGTTCCCGGGCTGCTGGGCGAAGATCGCCGACGCGATCAAGGGCGTGTCGGAGGAGACGACGACGGGCGTGCATCGCCTGTATCAGTTCGCCGAGCAGGGGGTGCTGCCCTTCCCGGCGATCAACGTGAACGACTCGGTGACGAAGAGCAAGTTCGACAACGTGTATGGGTGCCGTCACTCGCTGATCGACGGGCTCAACCGGGCGACCGACGTGATGCTCTCGGCGAAGGTGGCGGTGGTGTGCGGGTATGGCGACGTGGGCAAGGGTTGCTGCCAGTCGCTCAAGGGGCAGGGTTGCCGCGTGATCGTGACGGAGATCGACCCGATCTGTGCGCTGCAGGCGGCGATGGAGGGTTACCAGGTCACGACGCTCGAGGATGTCGTCGAGACGGCGGATATCTTTGTGACGACGACGGGCAACAAGGACATCATCACGGTCGAGCACATGCGCCGGATGAAGGACAAGGCGATCGTCGGCAACATCGGGCACTTCGACAACGAGATCCAGATGGAGAAGCTCGCGCGCGATGCCGATGTTGAGCGGATCAACATCAAGCCGCAGTTCGATGAGTTCCGCTTCAAGAGCAAGGACAAGTCGATCCTGGTGCTCGCGGAGGGGCGTCTGCTCAACCTCGGGTGCGCGACGGGGCATCCGAGCTTCGTGATGTCGGCGAGCTTCACCAACCAGGTGCTCGCGCAGGTCGAGCTGCACAAGAACAACGACCAGTACAAGAACAAGGTGTACACCCTGCCGAAGCAGCTGGATGAGAAGGTGGCGCGGCTTCACCTGGACAAGCTCGGGGTGAAGCTCACCGAGCTCTCGCAGGAACAGGCGGACTACATCGGCGTGCCGGTGAAGGGGCCCTACAAGGCGGATCACTACCGGTACTAGAGCCGCCCAACCGATACTGATTGTCGGAGGCTCGCGGGCGAAGGCCCGCGGGCTCCGTTTCGATCATCCACGGACGTCTCCATGCACATCGGCGACATCTTTAAACGCGCGCGCACGACGTTCTCCTTCGAGTTCTTCCCGCCGAAGTCCGCTGAAGCGGCGGAGACGCTCTTCGCGAATATCGCGGAGTTGGAAGCGCTGCGCCCGACGTTTGTGTCGGTGACGTACGGCGCAGGCGGCTCGACGCGCGAGCTGACGAACGATCTTGTGGTGCGCATCAAGGACCAGACGCCTCTCGATCCGATCCCGCACTTGACGTGCGTCGGGCAGAGGGAGGGGGAAGTGCGGGAGATCCTGTCGCGGTATGCGCGGCACGGGATCTCCAACATCCTCGCGCTGCGGGGCGACGCTCCCCGGGGAGAGCAGCGGCATCGGTTTGAGAACGACGACTTCTCGCGAGCCGGGGAGCTTGTGGGATACATCAAGAAGTTCAACGAATCGGGCGAGCATCCGCACGAGCGCGGCTTCGGGGTCGCGGTGGCGGGGTTTCCGGAGGGGCATCCGGATACGCCCAATCGCTTGCTCGAACTCGACTACCTCAAGGCGAAGGTGGACGCCGGCGCGGACCTGATCATCACGCAGCTGTTCTTCGACAACCGCGATTTCTACGACTTCCGCGACCGGTGCCGACTCGCGGGCATCAAGGTGCCGATCCTGGCTGGGGTGATGCCGATCACGTCGGTTGAGGGGATGAAGCGGATGGCGGAGCTTGCGCTGGGCGCGCGCTTCCCGGCGTCACTGATCCGTGCGCTCAACCGTACGGGTGGTGACAAGGACGCGGTGCGCCGCGTGGGCGTGCACTGGGCGACCGAGCAGAGCCGGGACCTGCTGGATCATGATGTGGATGGGCTGCACTTCTACACGCTCAACCGCTCGACAGCGACGCGTGAGATCTACAGGACGCTGGGCGTGAAGGACTCGCGGGCGCTGGCCTAGCCGTTGTTGCGTTGGCGGCGTCCGCCGGCGGGGCGTTGGGGCGCTTCGGTTTTGACAAACTGGAAGTCGGATTCGCCCTTTGCCCCTTTGGCTTTGATGGTGATGCGGTAGGGCTGCCCTGGTTCGAGTGGCGAGGGCGGGAGGACCGTCTCCATGCCGCGGGGGGCGCGTCCGTAGGTGAAGGTGCGTTCTTCTGGTGGTTCGTCTGCTGGGCCGACCTTCCACATGGTTTCGCTGCGCTCGCCTTCTGGGGTGAGCGAGACGACTTCTATGTTGGTGAGTGGGTAGTCGGTATCGAGGCTGAAGACGACGGTGTTCCATTGCGCGCGGTGGACGATGACCATTTCCTGTGCGCGGAACTTGGGGAGTACAAAGAAAAGCGCGTACGCGGCGCCGGCGATGAGGAGCAGCGCGAGCATGCCGATGAGGCGCGGGTTGTCGGCGAGTTTGCGGGCGAGGTTTGGCATCAATACACCGACTCGCGGCCCCAGCGCGTCACGCCCCACATGTTGATGGGTGTGAGCGATTCGGGGTGCTTGAGTGTGCGCACGCTGGAGTCGGAGAGGCCGTAGACGGAGATGAGGTGTCCGTGTCGGCTCGGCTCGAGCTCGGTGAAGTCGTTGCCGAGCCCTTCGAGGATGTCGAGGTAGAAGTGGTTGCTCTGGGAGCGTTTCTCGCCCCAGGTGCAGGTCTGGGAGGGGAAAGTGATGCCGTAGCGGGGCATGGAGCGTCCGTTGCTTGCAGCGATACCGGTGGCGGTTCCTCCGGCGTGGTCGGCATGCCAGTCGTTGAACCCGTTGAAGAAGTAGGAGCGTCCGACACGATCGGTCTGGATGTTGTCGTCGCTCCCGCCCGAGCCCTCGTCGTCTTCGGGGCAGAGGAGGACTGGGGCGACACCGCCTTCTTCGGTCAGCTGGGCAACCCATCGGGGCGACTGGCGCGCGGGGTACAGGTCTTTGTAGGCATTAGCGTAGAGGTCGAGCGCGAGGGCCAACTGGCGCACGCCGCTCGTGCATTGCACCGTGCGGGCGGCGGCCCTTGCCCCGCCCAGGGCGGGGAGCAGCATCGAGATCAGGATCGCGATGATGGCGATGACAACGAGCAGCTCGATGAGCGTGAACCCGCGTCGGCGGTTGGTCCCCTCCATGGTGCCCTCCTGCGCGCAGCGTACCCGGGTGGGCAAGTGTGCCCGCCCTTGACTCTTCGGCATAACGGCGGAACGCGGGTGAGTTTCGCCGGTGTTTGCCCTGGAAGTTGGTTTGCCACAAGGGCAGGGGGCTCGGGTGCTCCGAGATGGCGTGCGTGGGCAGGTGTTCGTCTGGCGGAGTCGGCGAGCCGACCGCGTTGAGGTGGTCCGGGCGGCCTGAACCGCGGTCTCGGTTCGGGTAGGCTCGGGTGACGACCGGAGGTGCGCATGCAGTCACACGAAGTGGATTACGAGCTGCTGGGCGACGACATGCAGATGGTGCTTGTCGAGCTCGACCCGCACGAGGCCGTCATCGCGGAGGCGGGGTCGATGAACTACATGGAGGAGGGGATCAGCTTCGAGGCTCGCATGGGCGACGGGTCGCAGCCGGACCAGGGGATGTTCGGGAAGGTGATGTCGCTCGGCAAGCGCGCGCTGACGGGGGAGTCTCTGTTCCTGACGCACTTCACGAACCAGGGGCACGGGAAGTCGCGCGTGGCGTTCGCGGCGCCGTATCCGGGAAAGATCATCCCGGTGAATCTGGGACAGATCGGTGGGGAGATCATGTGCCAGAAAGATGCGTTCTTGTGCGCCGCGATGGGGACGAAGGTCGGCATCGCGTTTACCAAGCGGTTCGGGGCGGGGTTCTTTGGTGGTGAGGGGTTCATCCTGCAGCGCCTGCAGGGCGATGGGATGGCGTTTATGCACGCTGGTGGCACGGTGATCGAGCAGCGGCTCGAAGGGCAGACGCTTCGCGTGGATACGGGGTGTCTGGTGGGGTTTACGCCGGGGGTGGACTACTCGATCGAGCGCGCGGGGAATCTCAAGAGCATGTTCCTCGGCGGTGAGGGTCTGTTTCTCGCGACGCTCAAGGGGCATGGGACGGTCTGGCTGCAGAGCTTGCCTTTCTCACGCCTTGCGGACCGGATTCTGGCGAATGCGCCTTCGTCTGGCGGGCGGAGCACGGGCGAGGGCTCAGTGCTTGGGTCGGTGTGGCGGATGGTGGACGGGAGTTGAGTCGTGCGCGGGATGCTTGTTGTCGTTGCGTTGATGGCGGGGGTGGCCTTTGCGCAGGAGGATGCGCCGGTGACGGCTCGGCCGGATAGACTTGCGCGCGCGACATCGGGCAATCCGATCGTCGAGGGGTGGTACGCCGACCCGGAGGGGGCGGTGTTTGGCGATCGGTACTGGGTGTTTCCGACGTACTCGGCGCCATACGACGAGCAGCTGCACTTCGATGCGTTCTCGTCGCCGGACCTCGTACGCTGGACGAAGCACGAGCGTGTGCTGACGTCAGAGGCGGTGTCGTGGGCGCGTCGGGCGATGTGGGCGCCGGCGATCATCGAGCGCGATGGTCAGTACTTCCTGTTCTTCGGCGCGAACGATATTCAGAACAATGATCAGCTTGGCGGGATCGGCGTGGCGGTGGCGGACAAGCCGGAGGGGCCGTATCGGGACCTGCTCGGTGAGCCGCTTGTCGATCGGTTTCACAACGGCGCGCAGCCGATCGATCAGTTTGTGTTTCGCGATCAGGACGGGACGGACTACCTGATCTACGGCGGTTGGCGGCACTGCAACATTGCGCGGCTGCGCGATGACTACGGCGCGATCGTGCCGCTCGACGATGGCACGACGTTCAAGGAGATCACGCCGAAGGGGTACGTTGAGGGCCCGTTCATGTTTGTGCGTGACGGTCGGTACTACTTCATGTGGTCGGAGGGCGGATGGACGGGGCCGGACTATCGCGTGGCGTACGCGGTTGCGGATTCGGTGATGGGGCCTTGGGAGCGTGTGGGGACGATCCTGGAGCAGGACCCGGCGATCGCGACGGGGGCGGGGCATCACAGCGTGATCCGCGGGCCGGGCGAGGACGAGTGGTACATCGTGTATCACCGGCGGCCGCTGGGTGAGACGGATCGGAACCACCGCGTGACGTGCATCGATCGGATGGAGTTTGACGAGGCGGGGATGATCAAGCCGGTGCGGATGACGTTTGAGGGGGTGGAGGCTTCGCCGCTTGTGGGGGGTAGGTAAGTCGCGTTGGGGTGGGGCCGTTGGGTGGAAGCGTGGGCGTGTGGGTTGCGCCGCTAGACTCCTGGCCCGGCCGTGCGTTGCTGTGCGGCGTCGCTCTTCACCCTCGCGAGCTTGAGCATGGCCGTCCACGACAACATCCTCCAAGCCATCGGCGGCACGCCCTTGGTCCGCCTCAATCGCGTTGTGCCGGAGGGTGCGGCGGAGGTGTGGGCGAAGTGCGACTTCATGAACCCGACGGGCTCGCTCAAGGACCGGATCGCGCGGCACATCATCGAGCAGGCGGAGCGATCGGGCGATCTGAAGCCGGGCGGGACGATCGTCGAGAACACGTCGGGGAACACGGGGCTCGGGCTCGCGATGGTCGCGGCGGTGAAGGGGTACAAGTGCATCTTCACCATGCCCGACAAGATGAGCCAAGAGAAGATCAACATGATGAAGTCGTTCGGCGCGCAGGTGGTGGTGACGCCGACCGACGTGCCGGGCGATTCGGCTGATCACTATGTGAACGTGGCGAAGCGCATCGCGAGCGAGACGCCCGGGGCGTACTACGTCAATCAGTACCATTCACCGTTGAACATCGATGCGCACTATGTGTCGACGGGGCCGGAGATCTGGGAGCAGACGGGCGGGACGTTCGACGCGATCATGGGGGCGACGGGCACGGGCGGCACGATGTCGGGCGTGGCGAAGGCGATCAAGGAGCGTGACGCGTCGAAGCAGATGATCGGCGTCGACATCCTGGGCTCGGTGCATTACCACCTGTTTCACACGGGGACGATGCCGACGCCGTATGTCTACGCGGTGGAGGGGATCGGCGAGGACATCAAGTGCGATGCGATGGACTTCACGCACATCGACGACATGGTGCAGGTGTCGGATCGCGATTCGTTCTTGATGGCGCGCCGGCTTGTGCGCGAGGAGGGGATTTTCTGCGGCGGGTCGTCGGGTTCGGTGGTGCATGCAGCGGTTGAGCGTGCGAGGGAGATGGGTGAGGGGAAGGTGATCATCGCGATCTTGTGCGACAGCGCGACGCGGTATATCTCCAAGCACCTGAACGACGCGTGGATGACGGACCACGGGTATCTGGGCTCTGATGTGGAGCTTGGGTTTGTGGAGGACCTGCTCGCGGCACAGGGGCCGGTGTTGACGATCGGGCCTACGGGAACGGTGGGGGATGTGATCGCGCTGATGCGTGATCGCGGGGTGAGCCAGGTGCCGATCGTGGAGCCTGGGAAGAGGCCCGGCTTGATCGTGCATGAGGTGGATCTGCTTCGGTCGTTGCAGTCGGGCGTGGTGTCGATGGATACGCCGGCGCGGGATGTCGCGTCGCCGATCGCGGGGCTTCTGTATCCGAAGGCGCGGGTGGAAGAGCTCTTCCATCTGTTTGAGAGCGATCACGCGGCGATCGTGGTGGATGCGGACCGCCTGGTAGGGATCATCTCGAAGATCGACCTCGTGGAGTTTCTGGCGACGCGGAATCGCAAGGGTGATCGTCTGGCGTGATGCCGGCAGAGGAGATGGCGATGGAAGGCGAGTTGAGGTTTGAGACGCGGGCGATTCACGCGGGGCAATCGCCCGACCCGGCGACGGGCGCGATCGCGACGCCGATCTACCAGACGTCCACCTTTGTGCAGCCTACGCCTGGGCAGTTCATCGGGGAGTACGACTACTCGCGTGCGGCGAATCCGACGCGGACGGCGCTGGAGGCGAACCTGGCTTCGCTCGAGGGCGCGCGGTTTGGATTGTGCTACTCGTCGGGTGTCGCGGCGACCGGTGCGGTCTTGCACTTGTGCAGCGCGGGCGATGAGGTGCTGCTGTGCGATGACGTGTATGGGGGGACGAACCGGCTGTTTCATCGCGTGTTTGCCCAGCTCGGTGTGAAGACGACGCTGGTGGACATGACGGACCTTGACGCGGTGCGTGCGGCGATCTCGTCGAAGACGAAGCTTGTGTGGATCGAGACGCCGACGAATCCGACGCTGAAGGTGATCGATATCGCGGGTGTGAGCGCGATCGCTCGCGAGCACGGCGCGACGGTGACGGTGGACAACACGTTCGCAACGCCGTATTTGCAGCGCCCGTTGGAGCTTGGTGCGGACATCGTGTGTCACTCGATGACGAAGTACATCGGCGGGCATTCCGACGCGATCGGCGGGTGTCTGATGACGAGCGACGAAGAACTGATGCGGAAGCTGAAGTTCGTGCAGCTCTCGGAGGGTGCTGTGCCGGGGATTCAGGAGTGCTTCCTGTTCCTGCGTTCGACGAAGACGCTGGCGATCCGCGTGGAGCGCCACTGCGCGAACGCAAGCCAAATCGCGAAGTGGCTCGAAGGGCACAAGGCGATCGAGCGGGTGCTCTACCCGGGGCTTGCGAGCCATCCGCAGCACGAGGTGGCGGCTCGCCAGATGCGGGGCGGGTTTGGGGGGATGATCACGGTGTACGTGAAGGGCGGACTCGACGCGGCCAAGCGGCTCGTAGAGCGGACCCGCCTCTTCCAACTGGCGGAGTCGTTGGGCGGTGTCGAGAGCCTGATCGAACACCCGGCGATCATGACCCACGCGTCGGTGCCGCCGGAGCAGCGTGCGAAGCTGGGCATCGCCGATCACCTGGTCCGTCTGAGTGTGGGTATCGAGCATGTCGATGATCTGACGCGGGATCTGGATCAGGCGCTGGCGTCGCGAGGTTAGACGGTTCACCCTTCGTCCGTGTGCGCGGGGGCTTCGCTATTCGTGTATGGAGTCGGTTCGAGCCTCGCCGCGAAACCACGAATCAGGATCTACAGAATGAGCCGGATGATGTTCGTCGTCGGGGTGTGCTGCCTCATCGGGATTGCTGCGGGCGTGTCGCGCGGCGGGGGCGTCGGAGCTGGCGCTGTTCAGGACGATCCGGTCGTCCCGAGCGTCGTGTTCTTCTACGACCTTTCCGGGAAGTCGAAGAGCGAGCAGGAGCTCATCGCGAGCCTCGCTGGTCTCGTCAATCGCACGACCGACGAGCAGATCATGATCGGACTCAACGAGCCGGATAAGGGCGGGCCGGCGTTCTGGCTGGCAAGACTCGTGGAGGGGTATCCCGGCGTCGAGGTGCGTTACGAGAGCGACGAAGCGGCGCACCTGCGCCGCTTCGCGCCGGGGCTCGTCAAGGGGTATGTGTTCTACGACCGTGAGCAGGACGCGGATTCGGTCAACGTGGCCGCGACGCTCGCAGGGGTGCTTGACGCGGTTGTTGTAGATCCGACGACCGAAGGGCTCGCGGAGGAGGCGGGTCTTCACAGGCTCGCGGACGCGAATGCGACGAGCGTTGAGGAGGTCTTTCGCGCGTATCACGATCGGATGAGCACAACGTACGTGATCAATCAGCGTCCGCGCGTGACGCCCTTTCTGCTGGACTTTGCGGTGATGCAGCGTGCGTTCATCGGGTGGGAGCCGCCGATCCGAGAGGCGCTGTACGACCGGATGGAGATGAACGGGCGCGTCTTTGGGTTTGGTCCGGGGGAGATCGAGTTCTTCCGCGACGCGTCGAGGCACGGGTTGGGCGGGGCGCCGTCGGACTGGCTCATGAGCGGGTCGACGACGATGGGATGGCGAGTCCCGATCGAGACGCAGCGGACGCACGCCGATCCGCACCTCGAGACCGAAGACGGCGTGCACTACGTCGCGTTCGTCATGAGCGACGGCGACAACCTGCAGTGGCTGTGCTCAGGATTCGCGACCGGTGACCGGTACTTTGGCTCGCCGCACCGGGGTGAGTTCACCATGAACTGGGATCTGTCACCCGAACTCGCCGCGGTGAATCCGGTCGCGATGAACTACCTCTACAGGAATGCATCTTGCGGCGAGCATCGCGACTACTTCGTGACCGCGAGTGGGCGCGGCATGGTGTATCCGAGTCTGCATCCCGACCCGCAGGCGTTCGCCGATGACACCGCGGAGGCGATGGCGCTGGTCGATCACCGGGTGATCTCGGTGCTCGACCCCGACTACGACCTTGAGAGCCTGTATCCGTTGCTTGAGAAGCCCGAGGTGCTCGGCATCATGCTCAAAACATTCAGCGGCGGGTATCGCGAGCTTGGCGGGCAGGTCTTCTGGCACGAGGGGAAGCCCATCGTCTCGGTGAAGCACACGTTGTGGTCCGCGATCCAGGAGCCGGAGGAGATGCTCCGACTTCTCAATGAGGGTCCTCGCAGGCCGCTGGCCGATGAGGGCTCGTACACGATCGTCAACGTGCATCCGTGGTCGAACTTCCCCGTCGGCGGCGATCCGATGAGCGCGCTGGCGTGGATCAACGAGCGGCTCGATCCTCATGTGCGGGTGGTGTCGCTGGACGAGCTCATGATCCACCTGCGCCAGAACTTCGGTAGTCCGACGGGCGAGGGTGAGAGCCAAGCGATCCAGGCTGACGAATGAGCAGGGGTGCAGGAGCCGCGTTCGGCGTGTGAGCCTCGCGTCCCGCCGCGTGAGATGACGCCATGGGGACGGTGTCCCGGGCTCGCGTTCTGGCCTGAGAGCTGCGACCATCTCCTCAGCGACCCGCCGAGAGCGGTATACCGTCGAGCGACGCGGGAATGACGAGCGGGCGATGACCAGGGGCGTACCCCCGATGGAGGTCGTTCGGGGTCCAGGCGGCGACACGTGGCCAGGCGCGCACAAAATTGCGATCGCGCGGGAGCGGCGGCCCGGGCTGTGCATCCAAGAACATTGGCAGAGCCGCACCCGTGGACAAAGGCCCCGGGCGAGGACGGGAGTTTGTGATGAGCACCGAATCGAAGCTCGTGGACGTGTCGCCGGACCTTCTCGCGGAGTGGCTGGCTGCCGGCGAGGCCGTGCTGGTCGATGTCCGGGAGGACTTCGAGCACCGAGAGGAGCGCATCGACGACGCGGTGTCCCGCCCCCTGTCGAAGTTCGATGCGGACGCGCTCCGGCGCGAGTGCGGCGGGAAGCGCGTGGTGTTCCACTGTCGATCGGGGAAGCGGTCCGCCGATGCGGCGGGCCGGTTTCGGCAGGGCGATGGGCCCGCCTTCCATCTGGCTGGTGGCATTGACGCGTGGAAGGACGCCGGTCTCCCGGTGACGCGCCCGGTGAGTGGGGCGCGTCTACCGGTCATGCGTCAGGTGCAGATCGCCGCGGGCTCGTTGGTTGTGATTGGCGTGGTCGGCGGGCTCACGGTGTCGCCCTGGCTCTTCGGCGTTGCGGCGTTCGTGGGGTGCGGGCTGATGTTCGCCGGAATCACGGGATGGTGTGGGATGGCGAAGCTGCTCGCCGTCATGCCCTGGAATCGGTGATGTTCCTTGTTTGGGAGTCGCTTTCGGAGG
>JAUIFD010000059.1 GCA_030429485.1 Phycisphaerae bacterium
GCGTGACGGTGATCTCGTGTGATGTCGTGGGGTTGGGGGTGGGCGAGGTGTTGGCGACCTCTGCGCCGTGATTCGTGCCCAACTCGGGTGAGCCGATCAGGATGTCTGTCGCGCTCGGTTCGGCGGTGGTCCACCGGATGATCGCGGTTTGTGGGTCTTGCCAGGCGACGTACGGGCCTGTGGCGAGGGCGAAGGTTTCCGCTTCGGTCGGCTGGGTGTCGGTGGTCTCGATGGGATCGGGGAACGCCTCGGCGAGCGTGTCGTGGTGCTGCTTGATCTCGTTGGGCTTGAGTGTGCGCTCGTAGACGCGGACCTCGTGGATCGCGCCGCGCATGCGGAAGTGCTCGTCGTCGTCGTAGTACGCGCCGATGTAGTAACGCGCGTGCTCGGGATAGAGGATGTCGCCGGACTCGGAGGTGGACGTGGCGGTGAGTACGCCATCGACGTAGAGGCGCATGGCAAGGCCGTCGTAGGTGGCGGCGAGGTGATGCCACGCCCCGAGGGTGAGTGGGTCCTTGGCGATGAGCCACGTGAGCCCGTCGCCGCCGTCGGCTCCGGCGAGGGCGAAGCCCGGCTTGTCCTTGCGGTAGCCGAGCATCCATCCTCGTTCGTAGGCGCCGTTGTCTTGGGTGATGCTCGCGATGCCACCCCACTCGGTGGGGGCGTCCACGCGAACCCAGGCCTCGATGGTGATGTCGCGTGTGGGGACGTCGGTGTCGACGAAGTTCTCGGCGACGGAGACGCCTGACTGCACGGCGTCGAGCGCGAGAGACTGCACGCTGCCGGTCGCAGAAAACTCGGGTACGCCTTCGATCGTGGCGGACGGTCCGCGTGCGAGATTTCTGAGTGTTGTCGCGTTGGGTGCGGTCAGCGTGTTGGCTTGGAAGACCCACCGGTCGAGGAGCGATGCGTCCGTGAAGGGGCGGATTGGGGGCGCCGGGCTCGCTTCGGCCTGTTGGGCAACCGGGTGCTCGGCGGGGCGGCGAGTTTCACGGGTGTCGAAGCAGTGGATGAGCCCTTCGTCGGTTGAGACGTAGAGGCGTCCGTGTGCGAACGCGAGGCCGTGTGCGCGGCCCTGGACGGGCGCGGTCCAGAGCAGTTCGCCCGACTCTGCGCTGTGTGCGGCGACCTCGTCGTCTCCGCCGAGGAAGAGCGCATCGCCGACTTTGATCATGGCGTGGGGGTGATGGGCCTTGGTGGTCCAGCGGGGTGTCTGCGTTGCGCGGTCGATGGCGCCGAGCGCGTCGGGGCGGAGGAGGTAGGACACCCCTTGGTCGACGAGCATGGCGGTGCCGCGGTCGTAGGAGGCGACCTTGGTGCGGTCGGCGGCCGAGTCGGTGAGCCATCCGCCCTTGTTGCCCGGGCCGTGGACGACGCGGTCGTCGGCGATGAGGCAGAAGGCGCCGCCTCCACCGTCGAGGACCCCTTGGGACTTGCCTGTCGCTCGGTCGAAGAGCATGGGCGCGACGCGTCCTTGCGGGACGATGAGCGCGGTGGGGGAGACGAGCAGTGCGCCTTCGAGCGTGCGCTCGAGTCCGAGCTCGTGGACGTAGCGTCCTTGGCCCTCGGGCTTGCCGGTCTGCGCGTCGACTGCGCAGAGGTAGGAGGCCTGCCACGGGAGGAAGGACGCGCCGAAGTAGGCGGTGCCGTCGGCGATCGCGACGCCGGTGCGGATGGGGAGCGTGGAGATGAGCGAGCCGTTGTTGAGCACGGTCTCGGCGTCGGGCGCGGGGCTGAAGGACCAGATGCGTGCGCCGGTTGTGGCGTCGATGCAGTAGGCGTACCCGTCGTCGGCGCCGAAGTAGAGCTTGCCGTCGGCGTAGTGCGGCGCGATGCGGACGGGGGCGCCGGCGGTGAACGTCCAACGTGCTTCGCCGGAACGCGCGTCGAGGCAGTGGACGGCGTGGTCCGCGTTCGATGCGTAATAGAGCGCGTCGCCGACGACGATGACGTGGTTGGCGGAGTCGTAATCCCGCATGGAGCGCATGCCGGCGAGCGTGGCGTACGCATCCCACTTCGCGGGGCCGGGCCAGGCGGAGTTGGGCGGTGCGCTAGGGACGTGCGCCCAGGCTTGTTCGAGCAACTGTGCGTCCACGGTCTCGTCGGAGACGGAGGATCGCGCGAGGTCATTGCGGAAGGTTGGCCAGTCGTCGGCTCTCGCGGCTTGCGCGAGAGCTGCGAGCGCGACGGCGAACGCGGCGCGGATGTGCGACATGGGGAGCTCCGTGATGGAACCGCATGCTATCGGAAGGCGGGATTGGACCCGGGGACGGCGCGTTAAGGAATGGTGTAGGTCGCGTGAGGGTCTGTCAGGCGAGCGTTGGGGAGGTGGCGCTGGGGTTGAGTTCGCCGCGCCACGCGCGCTCGGCAGCGCCGATGGAGAGCGTCATGCCAAGCCCGCCGACTGCGGCGGCGAGCCAGACGCCCTGCTCGGGCTCGGTGAGGATGTACTGCTCGCCGGGCTTCTTGGCGTAGACGCCGTGCCAGCGCGCGGCGGGGGTCCAGTCGGGTAGGTCGAGGAAGCGGCGGAGTTCCTGGAGCATGAGCGTCTCGACGCGTCCGGAGTCGAAGGGCGAGAGCGGGTCGTCGTAGTCGTGCGAGTCGCCGAGGACGATCGCGTCGGCGTGCTGAGCGGCCATGACGTGGATGCCGAAGCGGTCGAGATCGGGCTCGCGGGCGTGGACCTCGTCGCGGAGGTCCTGGATGGCGGGGCATGCGTTGAAGGCGGGGTAGTGGCGGAGCGTGAGCCCGCTCGCGATGAGTGGGCCGACGGGGCTGTTAGGGATCGCGGGCACCTTGAGCATCTGGAGCTTGCAGCGTTTGAGGGCGAGGGCGGTGTATTCGCGCGGGTAGAGCGTTTCGAAGTCGGCGCCGCTTGCGATGACGACGCGGTCGGCGGGCCAGGTCTCACCGGCGCCGGTGCGGACCTCGGCGTTGGCGGTGGAGACGACGGCGGTGTTGAAGTCGAAGCGGACGGCGTGGTCGTCGCGCAGGGTGTCGATGAGCGCGCGGAGGGCTTCGGCTGGCTGAATGCCGACTTCGGTGGGTGAGTGCATGGCGCCCGCGATGGCGTCTTTGCGGAGCAGGGGCGAGCGTGCGCACGCGGCGTCGGGGTCGAGCAGGGTGACGCCGAGCGGCTCGCCTGCGCCGGACTCGACGAACTGCTCCATGACGCGGAGCTCGGTGGCGTTGGTGGCGACGAAGAGCGAGCCGAGCGTCTGGGCCCAGGCGTTGCGCGGGGTGAGGATGTCGAGCCATGTCTGGCGCGAGAGGAGTGCGGTGTCGAGCCAGAAGCCGGGTGGGAGGCCGATGGGCCAGACCATGCCGAAGTTGCGGATGGAGGCGCCGCGCGGGCGATCGTTGCGTTCGAAGACGCGGACCTCGTGCCCGCGCTTGGCGGCGGCGAGGGCGTGGGCGAGCCCGACTATCCCCGAACCGACAACCGCGACGCGCTCGCTCATGGCCTCTCCAGGGTTGACCCGCGGTGCGGCGGGACCGGCGAGAAGGTACACCATGCGGGCGCGCCCGGTTGCGCAGCGGCTGGCCTAGGAATGGGTGAGCCGCGCAGCCTGGCGCTTGCGCGATCGGAGAGGTGCAGATGCCCGAGCGAGTTGAGTTTGCGTGCAACGGGAGGGTCTATCGCCCGGGCGACGCGGTGTACGCGGTGGTGTGCATCGATGGCGGGGCGGATGAATACCTCGACGAGGCGCTGATGCGTGGGCGCATGCCGAATATGGCGGAGATCATCCGTGGCGGTCGGCGTGGGATGTGCCGTGCGCAGATGCCGACGTTTACGAACACGAACAACGCGTCGATCATCACGGGCGCGCCGCCTCGGGTGCACGGGATGAACGGCAACTTCTTCCTCGATCCGGAGACGGGCGAGGCGGTGATGATGAACGACGGACGCTTCCTGCGGGCGCCGACGATCGTTGCGGCAGCGGCGAAGGCGGGGCGGAAGTGTGCGGTCGTGACGGCGAAGGACAAACTTCGCACAATCCTCACGAAGGGTTTGGATGGGATTGGGTTCTCCGCGGAGCGGGCGGGCGAGGCGACGGAGGTGACGCACGGGATTGGCGGCGTGGAGGCGCTGGTGGGTGAGGCGACGCCGGCGATCTATTCGGGCGACGCGAGCGTGTATGTGTTGAAGGCGGGGGCTGCGATGGTCGAGCGGGGGCTCGCGGACCTGCTGTATCTGTCGCTGACGGATTACATCCAGCACGCGCACGCGCCGAACGAGGCGGCGGCGCTGGATTTCTACGCGAGGCTCGATGAGCAGCTTGGTCGGCTGATCGCGGCGGGTGTCGTGCTGGGGATTACGGCTGATCACGGCATGAACGCGAAGCACGACGAGACGGGGCGGGCGCGCGTGGTGTATCTGGAGCCATGGCTTGCGGAGCGGTTCGAGGGTGGGGCGGCGTGCCGGGTGGTGTTGCCGATCACGGATCCGTACGTGGCGCATCATGGGTCGCTCGGGTCGTACGCGGTGGTGCACGTGGCGGAGGGGATGGATGCGCGCGAGGTGGCGGAGGCGCTGTATGAGATCGAGGGCGTGACGGAGGCGCACCCGATGCCGCGGGCGGCTGCGTTGTTGGAGCTTGCGCCGGATCGGGTGGGTGACGTGGTGGTGATGTCGGGGCGCGACACGGTGCTGGGGCGTGCGCCGGAGCATCACGACCTCTCACAGCTTGGGGGGCCGTTGCGCTCGCACGGGGGGCGGTATGAGGAGATGGTGCCGATGATCTTCTCGCGGCCGCTGGATGAGGCGTATGGGGCGCGGTTTGCGGGCGACGTGCGGAACTTCGATGTGTTCGAGTACACGCTGAACGGGACGGTGGTGTGATGGATCATCCGTGCTGGATTGCGGGCGAGGCGGTGCGTGGGGACACGTGGGTGGAGGTGTCGAACCCGTACACGGGCGAGATGGTCGGGCGCGTGGCGGCGGTGGGGTTGGAGCAGGCGGATGCGGCGGTGGATGCGGCGTGCGCGTATACGTGCTCGCTGACGCGCTTCGAGCGTTCGGAGATCCTGACGAAGGTGGGGCGGGCGCTGGAGGAACGTCGGGAGGAGCTTGCGCAGCTCATCACGTCGGAGGCTGGGCTCTGCGTGCGCGAGACGCGGTATGAGGTGGGGCGGGCGGTCGATGTGCTGCGATTTGCTGCGATCGAGGCGCTGCAGGACGACGGGCATATCTATTCGTGCGATGTTTCGGCGGGCGGCAAGGCGCGGCGGATCTATACGTGCCGCGAGCCTCTGCGGGCGGTTGTCGCGATTACGCCTTTCAATCATCCGATGAACACTGTGGCGCACAAGATCGCGCCGGCGGTGGTGGCGGGGGCGCCGATGGTGCTCAAGCCATCGGAGAAGACGCCGCTCAGTGCGCTGCGGCTTGCGGAGTTGTTCTATGAGGCGGGGCTGCCGGGGGCGATGCTGAGCGTGGTGCTCGGTGAGAGCACACGGGTGTCGGAGCGGCTTGTGCGGCATCGGGATGTGCACGCGGTGACGTTTACGGGGTCGACAGCGATTGGGCACAGGATCGCGGAGACGGCGGGGTACAAGAAGCTCGCGCTCGAGCTGGGTGGGAATGCGCCGCTGATCGTGTTTGATGACGCGGACCTTGATCTCGCGGCGCGCCTTGCGTGCGAGGGGGCGTACCGCAACTCCGGGCAGAGGTGCACCGCGGTGAAGCGGATTCTCGTGCAACGGTCGATCGAGCGAGCGTTTGTGGAGCGGCTTGTGCGGCTCACGGGGGAGTATGTCGCGGGTGATCCGTGCGATGAGGCGACGCGGATCGGTACGGTGATCGACGAGGATGCGGCGGCGCGGCTGATCGACTTTGTGGACGACTGTCGCGAACGCGGGGCTCGCGTGCTAACGGGTGGTGTGCGGCGCGGGGCGATCGTGGAGCCGACGGTGATTGAGGGTGTGCCGCGCGATGCGCGACTGGCGTGTGAAGAGGCGTTCGGGCCGCTCGCGCCGGTGTTCACGTTTGAGGACGAGGGGGATGCGATCGCGCTTGCGAACGCGTCGCCGTTCGGGCTTTCGTGCGGCGTGGTGACGAACCGGCTCGATCGCGCGAACGCTGTGATCCGCGGCGTGCGCACGGGGACGGTCAACGTGAACGAGGTGCCGGGGTATCGCCTGGAGTTCTCGCCGTTCGGCGGCGTGAAGGCGTCGGGGCTCGGGGTGAAGGAGGGGGTGACGGAGGCGTCACGTTGGATGACGAGTGTGAAGACGTATTCGATGCCGTGGTAGGTAGTTTGGCGAGGATGCCGCGCTCAGCAGCCTGCTTGATACGCCGCGAGGAATGCGAAGAAGTCGTTGGTGTCGATGGTGGTGTCGCCGGTGGCGTCGGCGAGGGGGTCGTGGGCCTGGTAGAGGGTGAGGAATGCGAAGAAGTCGTTGGTGTTGATTGAGCCGAAGGGGGCGGCGAGGTCGGCGAGGCACTCGCCGATGATGGCGAGGTTGTCGAAGGCCCACCACCAGTCGTTGCCGGCGTCGGTCATGGCGAAGCGCACGATCATGCTGCCCGATGCAGGGTTGGCGACGGGGAGTGAGACGCGTTCGTTGGCGCGGGCGAGGCTCGACGTGCCGCCGGGGATGGATGGTGTGTCGAGGGTGAGGAGGGTGCTCCAGGTGCCGCCGTCGTCGAAGGAGACTTCGACGCGCCCGGTCATGTCGTCGTAGGGGCGGAAGCTGGAATCGAAGTCGACGGAGACGGTGTTGGCGCGCGTGCCGACGAGCGGGAGCGCGGGCGTCTGAATGAGCACGTTGAAACGGTCGGGGTCGATGTCGCCTGCGTCGTCGTACTCGTCGGGGTCGGCGACCATGACGGCGCCCGTGCCGAGGGCGAAGGTGTCGCGGGCCTGGTTGCCGGCGGTGGCGATCCACGCGCCTTTGTCGAAAGCGTTGAAGCCGAAGAACTCGATCGGGCCGGCGGTGGGTGTTGCGCCGTTGTCGCGTGTCCATCCTGCGGGGAGCTGGCTTGTCCAGTCGGTGCCGTCGCCGCCGCCCTCGGTGGGCGAGACGAACGGGCCGAGCGGGAGCGCGTCGAAGGTCTCGATGAGGAGGGTGTGCGGCTGGGCTTTGGGTTGGGCGGTGACGGTGATGTCGTCGATGGCCCACCACCAGTCGTTGGAGCCGTCGAGGAGCGAGAAGCGGAGGCGCATGGCGCCGGTGTCGGGGTTGTCGATGGGCAGGACGATGCGCTCGTCGGCGCGGGTGAGCGAGGATGCGCCTCCGGGCACGGCGGCGGTGTTGAGTGTGAGCAGGTTGTCCCAGGTCGCGCCGTCGTCGAAGGAGACCGCGACGATCCCGGTCATCTGGTCGTAGGGGCGGAAGGACGAGTCGAAGCGGAGCTCGACGGTGCCGGGCGCGGCGCGCGAGAGATCGATCGAAGGCGAGAGCAGGGATGAGTTGAAGTCGCCCGGGTCGTGTGCGGCGTCGTCCCACTCGTCGGTGTCGGCGATGGCGACCGCGCCGGTGGCGAGGGTGAAGGCGTCGCGGCTCTGCCCGCCGACGGCGGACCAGAAGGCCGGGTCGGCGAAGGTCCATCCTCGCCACTCGGTGACGCCGCCCGCGGGCATGTTGGATTGATCGACGCTCCATCCTGCGGGGGCGGTGGTCGTCCATACATCGCCGGAGCCCGGCTCGTCGACGGGCGGGCCGAGGGGGACGGCGTCGAAGCTCTCTTCGAGGAGGGTGATGATGGTGGGGCAGTCGCACTCGGAATCGACGCCGAGCCACGTGCCGCCGGCCGCGGCGCACTGCGTGGCGGTGAGCTGATCGCAGAGCCCGTTGGGCAGGCAGCATGCGCCGAGCGGGACTTCGCCGGTGGTGAACGAGAACTCGTCGGACCAGTCCGACCATCCGAGCGAACCGTCGCGGTAGCGGACGCGCCAGTAGTAGGTCATGGAGCCGAGCAGCTCGCCGGCGGCGACGTGGGTGATGTCGGGGTCGGTGACGGTGTTGACGGAGTAGTACCCGTTGTCGCGCCCGGTGGCGTCGGGCGGGGCGAACCAGTTTTCGAAGCGGATCCAGTGGTCGATGGGGTTTGTGTAGTTGCCGGAGACGGTGGTGAGCTGGAAGTGGCTTTCGAGGTGGATGTCGCCGTCGGGATCGTTGAAGGGTGTCGCCTTGAGCATGACGGCGTCGGCGGCGAGATCGATCGCGCCGTCGGCGGGTTGGAGCGGCGCGGGCGTGTCGGGCGAAGCGTTATTGATCTTGACGGTGATGTCGTCGATCACGTCGTTGTCGCGCGGGTCGTACTGGTTGCCGCGTGTGATGCGCCGGAGTCGGAACTGCGGGTGATCTCCCGCTTCGACTTCCATGAGGACGAAGCCCCAGTCCATGAACGACTTCTGCGTCTCGGCGTAGTCCTGGCGGTCGTACTCGCCCCACCACGCGAGGTCGCCCTCGGCTGCGGAGACATCGACCCAGAGGTGGTCGTGGTCGCGGCTCTGCCCGCGCTCGTAGGCGTGTGTGTGCCCGAAGAAGTGGATGGAGGGCTTGCCCGTCGCGGTGGAGAACGCCTCGAGGCGGCGCACGATCTCGCCGGTGTAAGGCGTGTTGCCTGGCGTCCAGGGCTCGGACTGATAGGGGTGGTGCATCTGGGCGAAGACGAAGTCGATGTCGTCGTCGTTCGCGGCGTCGGCGAGCACGCCGTCGAGCCAGTCGAGCTGTTGTTGGATGCGGTAGGCGCCGTTTGAGTCGCACCCGATGATACGCACGTTGCCGTGGTCTTTGTACCACCAGTGTTCGAGGTATCCGGGCGTGCCGTTCTCGGGGAGCTTGAAGTAGTCGAAGAACCAGTGTGAGTTGCGTTCGTGGTTGCCGATGACCGGGTAGATCGGGATGTGCTGGATGAGGTTCTGCTCTTCGTCGAAGAACTGCGCTTTCCATTGGTCGTAGACGTCGCCGTTGTCAACGAGATCGCCGGGCTCGATGGAGAACGCGAGTTCGTCCTCGATGTTGGGCCCGAAGTTGTCGCGGATGAAGTCGATGACACCGTCGTTGATGACCTCGGTGTGTTTGTTCGAGAACGGGCCGCCCTGCGTGTCGGAGTACGCGACGAAGCGGAAGGGCTCCTCGGCGCTCTGCACGGGTGGCGTGCGGAATCGGAACGGGCCAGCGGTCTGCGTGGGGGTGCGGACTTGGTAGTAGTACGGCGTGTCGGGCGCGAGGCCGGTGATCTGCGTCTGGTGGATGCGGTTGGAGCCCTGGCTCGCGATGGAGGCGCCGGTGACGCTGTGGGTGAGGGCGTCGGGCGAAGCGCCCCACTCGACGAGCGAGACGGCGGGCGCGGTGGTCTCCCACATGACCCAGATGTCGGTGGGGGTTGCGTCCTGGAGGTAGGGGCCGAGGCGGATTGCCTGGGCGTGCCCTGAGGCTGCGAGCAGGAGGAGGGGCGAGACGGCAGCGGTGAATCGGTGCATGGCGGGCTCCGCCCACGGCATCGCTGAAAGACGCACGCGGGATTCCCTACTGTACTGGCATGTCCGGGGGAGCTGTCATCATGCGGCGGCAAAACCGCGCGATCGAGCGGTTTCGCCGGGCCGGGGCGGTGTCGGAAGCGACGGCGGTGACGCTGAGCGAGATGGGTGTCCGGCGGTCGCTCGCCACTTCGTCGCTCTTCTCTCGCGGCGTGTTAAAGCCGGCGGCGTCGGAGGGAGACAGGTACTACCTCGACGAGGGCGAAGTGCCGAATTTCCTCCGGAGGCGGTTGATGAGGGTGCTGATCGTGCTCGGCGTTTGCGTCGTTGCGATGATCATCGTGCTGGTGGTGCGCTGAAGCCCGGCCTCATCCGGTGATCGACTGCTCGAGCGCCGCACGGAACTGCTCGATTGGCGTCTCGGCGAGGGTGGTGTCCTTGCCCTCGTCGTCGTACCGACGGAGTTGCACCGCAGCTTCGGAGTGTGGGAGCGCTTCGAACTCTGCGATCTCTTGCTCGCTCATCGGCCCGCCCTGGAGCATCAGCGAGCGGTCTGACGCTTCGGTCAGCTTGGCGCGATACTCGGGCTCGACGGCGCAGAGATACCGCTTTGCTGCGACGTGCAGGCGGATGGGCTCGGTGACTTGATCCGGGAAGTATCGCTTGAGCCAGCGCTCGCCGACGTCTTCGTGTACGTCGTCGATGCCGTGCTCGGCCGCGTCTTCGGCGAGTTCGGTGAGCAGGTGCCCGATGTCGTGTAGGAGCGCGGCGGCGATCATCTGTGGGCCGAACCCGTCGCGCTGCGCGAGCGCGGCGCACTGGACGGCGTGTTGTCGTTGGGTGACGTCCTCGCCGTAGTTGAGATCGCCCTTGGCGTCGAACAGGCGGAAGACCTCGTCAATCACGTGCAGCATGGTGTTTCTCCCATGACCGTGCGGGTGGTTTGTGTGGGCGAGCGTAGCGATGCCGTCGTTGCCGCGTCGAGCATGGCGTGTGTGTGGATAGGCTCGGTGGTTCTTCTTTGCGCAACCTGAACACAACAGCGCGCATGCGCTTCGTAGCATGGCCCGCTCGCAAAAAGAACACGGCGTGTGCGTCACGCTGCGATGAACAAGGGAGCGACACGATGGCGTCGGACGCGATGAAGAAGGTCGGTGCGGGTGTGCTTGCTGCGGCGGCTCTGGGTGCGGCGGTGTTTGTCGGGATTCGGACGCTTCAGGACGGGCGGGTAGATGGGAACGGCGCGCGCGACGCGTTCCTGCGAGACACGTCCAACGAGACGCTCCTTGAGATGAAGGCCGAGTTCGAGAACTACATCACCCCGGACACGCCGGCGGACATGCGCGCCAGCTACGAGAAGCAGATCGCCGCCATCGACGCCCAGATTGAGGCTCGGAAGACCGCGGGGGATTGGGATGATTCGCTGCGTGCGCCGACGCCGGAAGAGCTGGCGGCGGCTCGGGCAGCGCGCGGCGAGGGGCGCTGATCGCGCGAGCGTTCGTTTCCCGCTCCGACCTGTTACCCGCTTCGACCCTGGTAGTACTTGAGGCGGAAGTTGATCCGCTGCTCGGTGTAGAGGTTGTCGCCGACCTGTGCTTCGGATCGGTTGATCGCGTCGGCGTGGCCATCGGTGAACACGGTCATCGATGTTCCGTCGTGGCGGAAGATCTCCTGCGAGAGCATCTCGCCGCGGGCCTTCTGGCTTCCGGGGTCTTGGCCCGAGCGCCAGACGAAGCCGCCTCCTCCTGAGATATCGATGGCTTGCATGCCGTCGTTGTCGGTTTCGAGGGCGGCTTCGACGCCGTCATGCGCGAAGATGAGCGCCGACGGAAACGCGATCTGCGACTCGGGACGAGACTCGCGGAATCTCGTTTCGAAGTTGTATGTGCCGCCACGCGGCGACGTGATCGTGATCACCTTCCGCGTCTCGTTCTTCTTGTAGATGGCGTTGCCGCCGTTGTCGCCGTTGAGCGAGCGTGTGCACCATTGCCCGAACAGCTCGAAATCGAAGAGCTGCACGGGGTCAGGATCGACGAATCGGGCGTCGGGGCATCGGAACATCGACCACCCCGGCATCTCGCGTGCGCCGATGACTTTGCCTGTCGCACCGTCGGTCGGCCCCTCGTCATATCCCAGATAGGCCTCGTTGTAGAACCCCCAGTACACCTGATCGGTGAAGCCCGTCGGGCCCCAAGGCGAGACCTTGGCCCCGGTGCTCGCGTTGACACGCACGCCGTAGTTCGTTCGTGGGCCGTACGCCTCGTTGTAGTCGTTCCGATACATCGAGGTCGAGAGGCCGAGGGATCGCATGTCGGATGCGCACTGGAGCTTCTTTGCGGCTCCGCGGGCCTTGCCGAGGGCGGGCAGCAGGATGGAGATCAGGAGCGCGATGATCGCGATGACGACGAGCAACTCGATGAGCGTGAACGCGCGACGCGTCATGATGGAACCTCCCGCGGGTAGTGCGCGGTGAATCTACAGGCGCACCGGGAGGGGACAAGTGGCGCGCGGGGTATCCACACGCGCAGTTACTGCTCACCCTGTCGGAAACAGCACGTGCTCTTAACACAGTGCAACGCATTGGGATCGCAGTCCGTTCGCACATCGAGAGCTGAAGTGCTTGTTGCACAGGGCGTTGCGCGGCTGCGCCGAAGGTCAAGGAAGCGCATAGAGGCGACGCTGATAGCTGGAAACGTGTGCGCAATCTTCACGGAGCTTTGCGCAGCCTTGCTTTCACACAACATTTGCGCGCTGCGTGCCTGAGTGACCTGACGTGGACGCCATACTCCCGCGCCGGTTTGGTGCGCTCGCGGTAGCGCCGCCGGAGCGGAGAGAGCTCAACGAGAGAGCGAAAGGACTTAGAGATGGCACGTCTTGGCATGGCTGTTCTTCCGGTTGCGGGCCTGGCGGTCGCGGCGAGCGCGCAAGTGACGCTGCTGGAAGAGGACTTTGAGAGCGTCCCCTTCCTGCGGGCGCCGGTGGACGAGACCGGTGCGCCGGTTCCGGACCCGGACAACGTGTGGACCGATGCGCCGCCGGCGAACTGGTACGTCGACAAGTGCGACACCCCGGCGGGCGGCGTGCGCGACTGGCGCGGCTGGAACTTCTCCGACAACTTCTGGTGGTCCTCGGCTGCGGGCGACCAGCAGCGGACGGACTTCGTGTTCCCGCTGAACCCGGCGGGGCTGTCGGAGGGCATCTGCGCCGTTGCCGACCCGGACGAGTGGGACGACGCCTCGCACGACGACGGCACGATGAACACGACGCTCTACTCGCCGGAGATCGCGGTGGACGGCGTGTCGAGCATGACGATCCAGTTCGACTCGTCGTGGCGCCCCGAGGATGACCAGAAGGCCCGCCTCAAGGTCTCCTTCGACGGGAACACGCCGGTTGTGGTCTTCACGTGGGTTTCCGATCCCGCCGACGGGAACTTCAAGCCCGACGCGACCAACGAGACGGTCTCTGAGACGATCGCGGTGCCCGGTGGCGCTTCCAAGGCCGTCGTGCAGTGGGAGATGTACGAGGCTGGCAACGACTGGTGGTGGGCGATCGACAACGTGCTCGTCACGGGCGACGCGAGCCCGAGCGGCTCGAACAGCGCTTCGCAGGGCCTCTGCCCGCCCGAGCCGCCGCTCTGCCGCAACAAGGCCGACTTCGACGGCGACAACCTGATCACGACCAACGACTTCTTCGCGTTCCTCGCGGAGTACCAGAACGGCTGCCCGTAATCGCGGCATCTGCTCGCATCGATACGCTGTGACCCTGCGAGCGGCCCGGGCGCATGCCCGGGCTGTTCGTTTGTGGCGGCGTGGTCCGCTTGGCGGAGTTCGCTCGGTGGCTACTGCGGGAGCAGTCGATCGATGCCGAGGACGGCGCGTGCCTTGCCCGGTGGGGCGTGGTCGAGCGTGACCATCTGGCCGCCGGAGTCTTCGAAGTACTCCACGACCAGGTCGTGCAGTCCCGGCTCGAGTTGCATCACGCCTGACCGCTCGGTGGGGCCGTGATTGCCGTCGTGATCGACGACGGCTCGTCCGTCGATGAGCAAGCGGGACCCATCGTCGGAGACGAGCGTGAACGTGTGCGCACCCGCGGTGTCGATGCGCACCTTGCCGGTGAAACGCACCGCGAAGCCGTCGGCGCGGTGTGGGATGGTGAGGAGGCCGACCTCCGGCGCCCACCCTTCGCCAGCCTTGTCGAGGCGGTCGAAGGGCGGCAGGTACGCCCACTCGCCTTCGTAGTACTGGTAACTCAGGCCGCGGCTTCGATCGTCGGGCGCGATGCGGTACTCGCGTGCAGCGGTGCGGCTGGGTGCGCCGTCGACGAATGCGCGGGCTTACACTGTGGCGCTCGATGCGACCTCGAACGGTCCGGTGTAGGCAGGCGAGGCGAGCGTGGGCTCGGACCCGTCGGCGGTGTAGCGGATTTCCGCGTCGGCGTGCGGGCAGGTGATGGTGACGCGCGGGCTGCGCGCCAGGAAGAGCCCTCCTTCGGGCAGGATCATGGGGCGCGAGATGAGCTGGGCGTGCGAGGTGTCGGGGCCGCGGTACGACGCGAGCGCCTCGCGCACGGGGCTCGCGGTCCAGGCGCGCGGCGCGTCGATCCCGAGGAGCATGGCGACGGTCGGCGCGGTGTCGCACGTGCTGATCGGCGCATCGATGCGTCGCCCCGCGGCGATGCCCGGGCCGGCGATGATCCAGGGGATCTCAAGCTCGTCCATGCTCTCGCCACCGTGGCCTTGCCCAACGCCGCCGTGGTCGGACGTCACAAGCACGATGGTGCTCTCGTCGAGATCAAGCTCATCGAGCGCGGTCAACAGACGCCCGATCAGTTGGTCGGCGTGTTCGACGGCCATGAAGTAGGGCGGCGTGTGCCAGCCGTATCGATGGCCCGCGTGATCGACGTGGTCGAGATGGACGAACGTGAGGTCTGGGGTGTTGTCGCGGAGTGCGTTGATCGCGGTGTCGATGGCGTTGTCCGGGCCGTCGGCGTCGATGTTGATGTCGGTGGCGGTCGCCTCGAACAGGCGGCCGAAGCCTGACCAGTCGTAGATCACGGCGATGCGCGCGTCCGGGCGTTGCTCGCGGGTCACACCGAAGATGGTGGGGAAGAGCTCTTGGTCGATGCCCGTCGTGACCGGTGCGACAAGCGCGGTGTTGCGCTCCCAGCTGTTGGAGGTCACCCCGTGGCTCTCGGGGCCGGCGCCCATGATCATGGACGCCCAGTTGGACGAGCTGGACGTGGGGAAGACGGCGCGGGCGGTCATCGAGTATGAGCCGCGGCGCATCATCGCATCGAGGTTCGGCGTTGAAGCATGCTCGATGCCCAGGGGGCTAAGCCCGTCGACCCCGATCACCACGACGTGGGTCGTCGCGGGCGCCGCGGTTGTGCCGGTGACGGGATTGGCGCGAGCAAAGGGTTCGCCGTCGAACCGCACGGCGTAGAAGGGGTTGATCGCCCGGTCTGCGACGTAGTAGTCGGTCGTGATCACCTGGGCGCCGCAGGCCTTCGCCGCGTCGAAGCGGTCGAACGAGCCGTCGCGCGCCTCGCGCGTGTCCGCGTCGGCGCGCGTGCGGACGATGAACCCCTGATCCACGAGCTTGCGGATGTGATCGGCGTCGCGCAGCGGGTCATTGATCACGAAGAACGCCGCTTCGTCCGTGCCCTCGCCGCCCGTGGTGAAGAACGCCCGCTCCCGCAGCGACGGGTGGCCTTCGATGTACCGCTTGCGCAGGTCGCCGCCCTCGTCGAGGACGAAGAGGAAACGCCCCTCGCACTCGGCGAGTGTCGGCCATCCGTGGTCGAGGATGGCGCCGCGGAGCGTTGGGGCCTCGCCTCGCACGTCGTCGGGTGTGAGCGTGCGTTCGCGCCCGAGGCGATCGAAGATCACGGCGTCGAGGGCGTCGAGTGTGTCCGGGTCGAAGCCTCCGGGCTCCACCGCGTTGGGCACGTCCTCCTTGTCGCGCTTGCAGTTCATGGTCACGACCACCGGCACGTGCCCGGGGTTGGCGTCGGACCACGCACGAAGGTCGTCGAGCGCGCGCTCGAAGGCGTAGACGGTGCTGCGGTAGTCGAAGTCGGCCTGGTGGATGATCTTGAAGCCGGGCGTGGTGAGCTCGCCCGCGGTGTCGAAGGGCTGAGGCTCGACGCCTGCTGCCCGGAGCGCCGTGAGCCCGATCGGATGGGCGTAGCGCCCGCCGTCGGGGTCGTTGTAGACGTCGAGTTCGAGGTTGCGCAGGCCGAGGTTGAGCTGATCGGTAAGCGGGAGGTGGTTGTAGTCGATGGCGTCGGCGCCGGCCCATCGCTCGCGCATGGCGTCGAGCATCGCGGGCTCGGGGGCGAGCTTGTAGCTGTTGTGGCTCCCGATTACCTGGATCTGGTTGAGTCGCAGCGAGCCGGGGAGATCATCGGCGGCCAGTGCTGGTGCGGGGGCCAGGGCGACTACGACAGCGGCGAGTGCGTTTCGCATCGGGACTCCAGACGAAAGGGGGGTGCAGGATGCCCGCAGTTGGGTCGTGGTGCTCGGAGAGCGGTTGAAGAGTGCGCTAATAGGAGCGGGGCTGGCGGGGCGTTGTGGGCCCGGGGACACTCATAAGTCCTTTGTGGATAAGTACTTGAGATTGCGTCGCTCACTTCGGGCCTGGGCGGGGCGAGTTGCAATGCACGGGGAGGCCAGTGATAATCCGGTGAGGAACGTCCAGGAGGCCACGCCATGCTCGCCAGGACCCGCGGTTTCACGCTGATCGAGTTGCTCGTCGTGATCGCGATCATCGCGCTTCTGATCTCGATCCTGCTGCCCTCGCTTGGCAAGGCCCGATCGGCGGCGTACGCGACGGTGGAGTTGAGCAACCAGCGCCAGCTTGTGGTGGCTTCGGAGTTGTACTCCAACGAGGAGGATGACTGGTTCGTACCTATCCAGCAGTTGACGGATCTGGGCTCATCGATCGGTCGTCCGGGGTGGTTCAATACCGAGGGGTCGTGGCGCGAGTATCTGTTCGAGTTCGCGGGTGGGGCTGCTGAAGCGTTTGACTCGCCGGCCGAGAAGGTCGAGCGTTACGCCGACGGCTACTCGGAGGATGACGTTGCACGATCCGGCGGACGGGGAGGCGATGTCGATCCGCACGCGTATGGGAAGGTCAGCTTCGATCAAGACGAGATGTTCAACCGCTCCGGGATTGGGGCGAATCTCGTGCATTACTGGGGCGGGGATGAGGGCAAGGGCCCGTTGGGTCGCCCGGCGGAGGATGGCTACTCCGAGGGGCTGGCTCGCCGGTCCGAAGTAGAGATGTCGAACCAGACGATCCTGTTCGGCTCCGGCGGCAGTTCGAGCCCGTCGCTTTGGCCCGAGGATTCGTGGTGGATCTACCGGATCCCGACTCCGGTTCGAAACCCCGGATTCAGCCGACTTCAGCAGAGCTTGACCTACGGAACGGACGCGGGGGCTCTTCGGCACACTGGCAAAGGCGTGTACGCGTTCTCGGATGGCAGCGCCACGCTGCTCGATCCGCGTGAGATCCCCTGCGACCAGACCGCGTGCTGGTGGTCGGTTCGTCTGAACCCGCACAAGGACTGAGTTGAGCGGCGGCAACCTCGCGAAACTGGGGCTTGCGCTCTTGCTGCTTGCGGCGGCGGGTGTCGTCGCCGCGATGTTTCTGAATAGCCACGAGCTCGGTGATCGCGAGTATTACTACGACGAGAGCGCCGGCGAGCTCTTTGCCGCGAGAGCCAAGCAACGTCCACCGATCGAGGGCGTTGACGCGAACGCGAGCGGGGGTGAGCGGGAGCGCGACGCGGTCCGGGCCGTGGTTGCGATCTGCGGCGACGTGACGCGCAAGCCGACGGTGGCGGACATCATCTACCTGGAGAAGATGACCCCCGAGCTGGTTGCGCTGTTCGAGGAGAACGACGTCGCGGTGAGCG
>JAUIFD010000060.1 GCA_030429485.1 Phycisphaerae bacterium
GTGGAGGGGTACGCGCTGTGCTTCCTGATGCCCGACTGGATGTGCAACATCTGGAAGGAGCAGATCCCGCAACTCGCCGGAAAGTCACGCCTCCGTGAGTTGCCCGCGTTCGAAGCGGACGGGCGGCACACGAGCGTGTGGGGCGGCTCGATGCTCGGCATTCCGAAGACGACGCACGACCCCGACGCGGCCTGGGCAATCGCCAAGCGCCTGTACCTCTCGGACGAACTCGCCCGAGCGCTCTACGCGAAGACCGACATCGTGACGCCGATCCGCCGCCATTGGTCCGACCCGGTGTTTGCGGAGCCGGACCCGTTCTATTGCGGGCAGGCCAAAGGGCTGATGTACATCGAGCACGCGCCGGACGTACCGGCGAGGACGTCGTCGCCGCTCAATCGCCAGGCGGTGTATTACCTCTCCGATGCGGCGATGGGCGTGCTTGAGTATGCCGAGCGAACCGAGACCTACGACGCGGCGTCGCTCGAGGCTGAGGCGGTCCGACAACTCTCGATTGTGCAGGGTTTGCTGGCCGAGCAAGCGGAGCGGAACGTCTTCCTCGGGGAGGGCGCCGCACAGTGAGCCGCCTGACGCCCCGCATCGCGCCATACGCGTTCCTCGCCCCCGCGATCGTCGTCACGCTTGTGTTCACGCTCTACCCGCTCGCGCAGTCGATGGTGCTCTCTGGCGAGCAGACCTACGGCCCCGCCGCGACCCGTTGGGTGGGTCTCGACAACTTCGCGCGCCTGCTCGATGATCCGCTCTTCTGGACCGCGGTGCGCAACACGACTGTGTACTCACTCGCGTCGCTCTTCATACAACTCCCGCTTGCGTTCGGGCTCGCGATGCTGCTCGATCGGCCGTCGCTGCGCGGGCGCAACGTGTATCGCGCCATCTTCTTTGTGCCGCAGCTCATGGGGCTGGCCTTTGCTGCGGTGCTTGGGGCGCTCGCGTTCGAGAAACGCGCGGGGCTTGTGAACATCGCACTCCATTGGCTGGTGGCGAAGTGCACGGGCAACGCGCTCGGCTGGGACCTCGACTTCCCGTGGTTGCAGTCGCACATCATGCCGACGCTGATCGTCATCTCGTTGTGGATGTACGTCGGGTACAACATGGTGTTCTTTCTGGCCGCGCTGCAGAACGTCGATCGGTCGCTCACGGAGGCGGCGATGATCGACGGCGCCGGGCCGCTCACTCGGCTTCGCCACGTCACGCTCCCCGCGGTGCGCCCGGTCGCGGTGTTTGTGGTGCTGCTGAGTCTCACCGGGTCGTTTCAGTTGTTCGAGTTGCCGTACATCCTGCTCGACGAGAGCGGCGGCCCACGTAATGGCGGGCTGACAATCGTGATGTACCTCTACCAGCGCGGGTTTCAGCAGGGCGATCTCGGGTATGCCAGCGCGATCGGGTGGGTGTTGGGCGTGGGGCTCATCGGGCTCGCACTCGCGATGACGCCGCTGCTCTGGCGGAGGACGGGCGAATGAGCGAGCGGCGGCAGGAACCCTCGAGCCACAGCAAGCGCGTCGCGGTTGGGCGAGCAGGGCTGCACTTCATGCTTCTCGTGCTCGCGGGTGTGACGCTCGTCCCGTTCGTGTGGCTCTTGCTCGCTTCGCTCAAGACGCCCGAGGACTTCGCCGGTTCGCTCTTCTTCCCGAGGAACGCCGAGGGAGCCATCGACCTCGGGCGGTTCACCTTCACCAACTACGAGCGCCTGTTCACGGAAGTCGGGCTCGGCAACGCGCTGCTCAACTCGGTCTTTCTCGCGTCGGCAGCCGCGGTGCTTGCGACAGTCTGCTGCGCCGCGGCCGGGTACGCGCTCGCTCACTTCCGATTTAAGGGGAGAATCCCGCTGAGCCTTGTGCTAATCGCGACAGTGGTCATCCCGCCGACCCTCTTGCTGGCGCCGCTCTACAAGCTGCTGTTTGATCTGTCGCTGCTCGATACGTACACCGGACTTCTGCTGCCCGGGCTCGCGCCGGCGTTCGGGATCATTCTCTTTCGCCAGGCGATGCTGCAGGGCGTGCCGACGGCGCTGCTCGAGGCGGGTCGGATCGACGGTTGCTCGGAGTGGGGGCTCTTTGTGGACGTCGCGATGCCGCTCGTGCGCCCGATGGTGGGGGCGTTCATGATGATCACGTTCCTCGCGATGTGGAACAACTTCATCACGCCGCAGATCGTGCTTCAGTCGCAGGAGAAGTACCCGCTCGCGGTCGCGGTCGCGCAGCTGCGCGGGCTCTACCAGCAGGAATACGGGATGATGATGGCCGGCACCGTGGTCGCGGTCGCACCGGTCGCGGCGCTGTTTCTGTGGTTTCAGCGGGATTTCATCGCCGGGCTTACGTCCGGCGCCGTCAAGGGGTAGCGCGTCCGTCGCGCAGATGGGAGACTCGGCATGCAGCAACGCTCGTTCATCGTCGCGTTCGTGCTCTGCGCGTTCGCATGGTCGGCTTTCGGTGCTCTGTTGCAGGAGGACGGTGAGCGCGCCGATGGGTTTGACTTCTCCTCGAAGTCGATGGACGGTACGGAGATGCAGTACGCCGTCTGGGTGTCGCCGGCGCTTGAGGGCGAGGCCGGCCCGCACCCGGCGATCGTCTTCCTGCACGGGAGTGGCGAGTGTGGCACCGATGGACGCAAGCAAACGACCGTCGGGCTCCCCAGGTGGCTCGAGGCCGAGCCCGAGCGATGGCCGTTCGTTGTCGTGATTCCGCAGAAGCCGGCGCGTGACAAACAGTGGGAGGACTACGCCGAGCTTGTGTTCGCCATCCTTGACGATACGAGCGAGCAATACAGCATCGATGCCGATCGGGTCGCACTCACAGGGTTGAGCCAGGGTGGGCACGGGAGTTGGTCGATTGGGGCCGCGGCTCCGGAGCGATTCCAGTGCGTCGCGCCGATATGCGCCTACTCCGATTGGAGTCGCCGGGGCTCGTTCGATGATTCTGGAGAGTTTGTGCAGGGTGTCGTTGAAGCGCTCGGCGCGAAGCCGGTGTGGATGTTCCATGGCGACTCGGATCGCGCGGTCTCCGTGCAGGAGTCGCGCGGTATGGCCCGTGCTCTTGCGGGTACGTGCGATGAGCTTCGCCTGACGATCTACCCAGGCGTCGGTCACAACTCATGGGATGCGGCGTACCGTGATCCGGAACTGCAGGAGTGGTTCGTGCGGCACACGAACCCGTAGCTGCCGCTGATTCCAACGACGCGGCGGCGCTTTCGCGCCGCCGACGCCGGTCTGTCTCTCGACTGTGCACCGCGCCGATGAAGGCTGCGGGATTATCGTGTCAAGAGGTCAATCTCGAATGTCGTAACGGGTGGGGTCTCGATGCCGGTTACGACTTGCCAGAACGGCTCGCCCGATCCGTCGTCGTACCACGAGCGCAGCTGGCCCTTCTGGTCTTCCGCGTACATACCAAGCACGGCCCCGCCGACGACGATGGTGCGGTGGATGATGAGCAGCTCATCGGACGCGTACTCCTGCTCGGCGGAGACGCCGACCAACGCGTCCATGATCCGCCCGAAAAGACGGTGATCTTCGCGGATCAGCGTGTCGGCGTCGTGCCACACGAAGTAGCGGAAGCGCGACGCTCGCCGGTGACGGAAGGTGTGGCGCGATCGGAGGAGCCCGACGATGCCGTTGGGCCCGTCGACCTGCCGGTCGAGCGGCACGCCCGGGAGCGCGCGCTCAAGCTGGTAGCAGAACGACTCGAGGTCGGTGATGTGCCGCCCGTAAAGGGGACAGACCTCGGTGTCGGGTTGCCCGCCCAGGAAGTGCCCGAGGGCCGCGGCGAAATGCACGCGCCGGCGCGGGGAATCCGACCAGGCCGCGACGTGGTTCTCGTCGAGCTCAGCGGTAACTTCGGGCTCCCAGTCGACAGCCCGGAACGGTGACTCAGCGTTTCTGGTTAATGCGCTCATGAGGTCCGGCCACAATGCCCCCAGGCCGAACCGCAACCCACTCATTTGCGGTCGAAGGGTGGTTCTCTCTCTCTGTACCCCGGGCGCAAACGTACAACCCGGACGGAGCGAGCCACTCACCCCTCGCCACGCACAAGATGCCACAGCCGCGACGTAACGCCAGCGGAATCGGGGGTTTATTCCGCTTGCGCCGGTTGCCTGAGACGCAACGCCCGGGAACTCGTCCTAACGACGATCGGTCACGCCCAGCTCCTCTTCGGAGAGAGACGCCTCCTCGCGGTCGCCGGTGTCCGGGGTCGGTTTGGGCTCGGCGATCGAGGCCGCCCGCTTCTCGCCCGAGCCCGCGTGAGCGGGTCGCTCATGGACCGCTGCGGCACGCCCGTCGGCGGTGTTGGCGTACACGATGCCGATCGTCGTCTCGGGCTTGTCGAGCAGCAGTCGGTCGATCAGTTCGACGCCCTGCATGAGGGTGTGGTCGGTGTTGGAGACCTCGTACTTCCACATGCCGAAGCGGCCGCGGGGGTAGATGTCGCGGGCTTCGAGCCAGGGCACGACGGTGGAGAGGTGCTCGTCGCGGTCGACGGTGGGGGTGGGGTAGGAGTAGTCGGCGTGGTAGACCCAGGTGGTGACGATGTCGTCGCGCTCGGGGGCCTTGCCGTCCTTGGCACGCTCGAGCAGGCCTGCCTTCTCAAGACCTGTAATGGTCTCTTCGATGATGCGCGCGCCGTCGACGGGCTTGTACTCGCTCTCCGAGACCTCGCAGAGCAGCGAGTAGTAGCGTTCGCGGTCGGGGGTCATGTTGGGCGAGTAGTTGGAGAGGTAGGTGACGCGGTAGAACGGGCAGTTGGACTCGGGGAAGTACATCCAGCTCTTGGTGCTCGGGCACGGGCGCTTGATGCCGATGCCGACCATGTACCCTGAGGAGTGGCGCAGGCTGAGCGCGCTGTCGCGGATGTCCGCCGGGACACCCTTGCGGATGAAGTCGCGGCAGAGCACGTCGGTCGGCATCGCGGAGAGCAGGATGTCGTAACGCTCCTCCGACCCGTCGGCAAAGCGGACGCGCTTCGCGTCGGCGTCGATCGTCACGACCTCACGTCCGAGGGTCATGTGGTCGGCGAGCGTGGCGGCGATGCGGTCGTAGAACGCGCCGGTGCCGCCGTGGAGCGGGTACTTGAAGCGATTGTTGGGCCCCCACCCGTAGTCGTCCTGCTCGAGCACGACGTTGCGCAGCGCGCGGTCGATATCGAGCGTCGCGACGCGTTCGCCGATCCAGGTCTTGTTCATCATCTCGGGCGCGTGCGCCCAGACCTTGAAGTTGTACGGGCGCATGAAGTGTTTGGCGATGCCCTCGCCGAAGACCGCATCGATGAACTCGCCAAAGTTGCGCGCGTCCCTGTGGCTCTTGATCTTGCCCTGGCCCGTCTGCGCCTTGATGAGCCCGGAGAGGCACTCGTAGGCCGCCTCCTTGGGCAGGTAGCGGATGTTGTTCTGGAAGGGGTACGGCACCCACCGGTCGAACATCCGCACCCAGCTCTCGCGGTCGTTGAGCGTGAACTCGTCGCCCATCATCGCGTCGAAGCACTTGTCGTAGTACTCGTAGTGCGAGAACATCACGTGCCCGCCGATGTCCCAGGTGAAGCCGTCGGCGTCGGTGAAGGAGTGGGCGAGCCCGCCGGCGTAGGGGTGGCGGTCGACCATCAGGAAGTTGGTGTACCCCAGCTCGCGCAGGCGGTACCCGGCGCCGAGCCCCGTAGGCCCGCACCCCAGGATCAGGATCCGCGGCTCACTCTCGGTGGGGCGGTGCGATACCGGCGGGCGTCTCGTCGGCCTCTCCATCGAGCCTCCTTCAACTTCTCGCTCCCCGCATCGATCGGGTCTAGAGCGTAGTCCATCGCGGCGGCGGTTGGGCGGCGGGGCTGCCCACGCCAGACCGGCCTGTGCGGGTTCGGTCAGCGGGCTTCCTGGAGGTTGAGCAGCTCCATCACCTGCTTGAGATCGGACCAGACCTTGGAGCGGTTCTCCGGCGTGTACGAGCGGAGCAGGAACGCGGGGTGGTAGGTGGGCATCACGGGGATCGATCGCCCCGAGTGCTCGTCATGGAAGGCGTGCCACCGACCGCGCAGACGCCCCATTGACTCGTTGGACGAGAGGATGGTGCGCGAGGCGGGCAAGCCGAGGGTGACGATCGCGTCGGGCGCGACGATGGAGATCTGCTCGTAGAGGTAGGGCGCGCAGGCTGCGGCTTCGTCGGCAGTGGGGGTGGCGTTGTTGGGTGGGCGTGTCTTGAGGACGTTGGCGATGTAGACCTGCTCGCGCGAGAGCCCCATCGCATCGATCATCTTGTTGAGGAGCTGTCCCGCGCGCCCCACGAATGGAACGCCGGTCTTGTCTTCTTCCGCGCCCGGGGCTTCGCCGATGAACATGAGCGAGGCGCTCGGATCGCCATCACCCCAGACGATGTTGGTGAAGTCGGTGACGAAGTTGGCGTGCGGCGCGTCGCGCTCGTAACGTGCGCGCAGCTCGCCCATGCGGTCCTCCGCGGAGGCGGCGAGCTTGCGGCGCGGCTTCGACTCGGGCGCTGACGCGGGCTTGGTCTCGATCACCTGCGCCGGAGGCGCCGTCGGCGTGCTCGCTGGCGGGGGTGTGGGATCAGGCGTTGGTGCGGGCGCGACGCCGGCGGATTGGAACTCACCGCCGCCAAAGACGGGGACGAAGTCGACGCCGAGGAGGCGTGAAGTTTCCGCGTGCTGGCGCGCGATGGCAGCGGGGTCGGGCGTCATCATCCGTTGCCGTCGGGGGTCGAGTCGTCTTCGCTCGGCTCGCCGCCCGTGCCGGTGTCGTCATCGCCCGGCGTCTGCTCGCTGCTATCGGGCTCAGCCGGCATGATGCCGTCACGCGGGGGGGCGATGTGATCGCCCGGCGCTGGGGCCGCCGTGTTGGTCGTCGTGGGACTGGGCGTGTGGCGCTCGGTGAGCAGTGTCGGAACAAACGCGCCGGCGAGGGCGCCGACGATGAGCCCGAGGATCAGCCCGGGCAGGAATGCGGTTGTGAACGAGCTGGATTGCTTCTCACCCATGGCGCGACTCCTCGGTGGTCTGAAAGGCTAGGGAGTTCGGTGGGAGCTATCGAATGCGGCCCATACGCCGGGTCCACGCGGCGAAGTGCAGCAGACCGCGGAGCAGTTCCGGTTTGGTCGGTGTGCCCCCGCCAAAGGCCGTCTGCCAGCGCCATGTCCAGTAGGCCCCCCTCGGGCCGCCCGGCGCTCGGAGGGCGCGGAACACGAGGATCACCAGGCCGGTGAGCGTGTCGATCACCCTCACGAGGATCTGCTCGCACCGACGGTGTCATCGAGCCCGCGTTCGAGGTCGACGAAGGGCTCGTATCCGAGCAACTCTGCGGCGCGGCCGAGCCCCGCGAGCGAGTCACGGACATCGCCCGCGCGCTCGGGTTGGAAGTCGGGCTGGATGCCGTTGGACCCGGTGCGATCGCCTATGGCGTGAGCGAGTTCGAGCAGGTCGGTGCGTTTGCCCGCGCCGATGTTGACCGCCTCGCCGGCGTGGCGAGGTTCGCCCGAGCCAGCGAGCAGCGTCGCGAGCACCGCGTTGTCAACGTGCGTGAAGTCGCGCGACTGACGCCCATCGCCGTAGATCACCGGTGACGCACCGGCGCTGAGCTTGGCGACAAACGCCGGAATGACCGCGGCGTAGGCCGAGTCAGCGCGCTGGCGCGGGCCGAAGACATTGAAGTAGCGCAGCGAGATCGCGCCGATGCCGTACGACGCGGCGTAGGCGGAGACCAGATGCTCGGCAGCCAGCTTGGAGGCGGCGTACGGCGACCGCGGGCGCGGGGGCATCGTCTCCACCTTCGGCAACTCCGGCGTGTCGCCGTACGCCGCGCTCGATGAGGCGAGCACGAACGTCTCGCACCCATGGCGGCGCGCGGCTTCGAGCACACGGAGCGTGCCCGTAGCGTTGACGGCCCAGGTGCGCTCTGGTTCGGCGACCGAGCGAGGCACCGAGCCGATGGCCGCGAGGTGCAGCACCGACTGCGAGCCCGCGACCGCTTCGTCCACCGCATCGGGGTCGAGGATCGACGCGTAGGTGAATCGGAAGCGATCGGCGTTGGCTTCGAGCAGCGCGGTGGTGTGCTCGGCCGTCGCGTTGGAAAGATCATCGATGACCGCGACGGACGCGCCGAGATCGAGCAGGCGATCGACGAGGTGCGAGCCGATGAACCCGGCCCCGCCCGTGACGCACACCGTCCGCCCGGCGTACGCGCGCCGGAGACTGGCGTCGTGGTGCTCGGGGAGGGGGATCACGGGGTGACTGTATCCGGTCAAAGAACGAAGACGGGCGCGGCTCGTCTGAGCCGCGCCCGCGAGAGGGCGATCGGACGCGCCCCGCCTAGCAGCCCGCCTGGTATGCGGCGAGGAATGCGAAGAAGTCGTTTGTGTTGATGCCGTTTCCGGGTTCGAAATCGGCTCGTGGGTCCTGCGCCTGGTAGAGGCTCAGGAACATGAAGAAGTCGTTGGTGTTGACGTCGCCCTCGCCGGTGAGGTCAGCGGCGCAGCCGCCGTCGCAGATCAGCGAGCCAATCTGGAGGTCGTCGATCGCCGCCTCGACGATCGAGCCGAGCCCCGGGAGGTCCTCGGCGGTGAAGCGGAGCCGAACGGTGCTCGTGGCGTCGACCGTGTCGGGCAGCGCATGTTCGGCGAAGATCCACCCGCCGGACGTGCCGTCGCCGGCCGGGCCGACGACCTCGAGCGTCTCCCACGTGGAGCCGTCGTCGTCGGAGATCTCGATGACGAGGGCGTCCTCGTTGGGGCGTGAGCCCGCGGAGTTGTTGAACCAGCGCCAGTAGCTGATGGTGGCCTGGGGCGTGGAGGTCAGATCGAACGCTGGCGAAGTGAGGACCGTGGTGCCATTGTCGATGTCGTTGGCGCCAACGCTGGTGCCGGCGGCCGCGCCCGTCACCCAGGCGAAGCTGCCGGTGTGTGCGCCGTTGGACTGTGCATCAGTGCCCTGGGGCGTCGCACGCTCCCACGCGCCCGTGTCCGGCGCGCCGCTGGCGCCGGCGGAGACGGTCCACCCGGTGTCGGTCTCGAAGCCGTCCTCGTGCGCGATGTCCAGGCCATCGGCGGTGACCGCACGCCAGGGGGCGGCCGCGTTGGCCGGGAGCGTCGCGACCTTGCCATCCACATCCGCTGCGGAGAGGTAGAACACGACCTCGTCGCCACAGTCGTCCCCAGCGGGCACGGTCGCGGTGTACTGGTCACCCCCCGCGGGTGTCGCGTCGATCGACGCGAAGCCCGAGCCGGTGTCGACCAACAGCTCGACCGTGTCGGGATCGACCGCGGCGTCCGACGCGGTGACCTCGAACTCGAGCTCGTATCCGCCGCCCGGCGCGATGAAGTCAGGCACGGTGTTGAGCAGCGTGATGGTGGGGGCGCGACACTCACACACGCCGGTGCCCACGGCGAGAACGCTCTGGAGCCCGGGGTGGAGCAGCGACGTGCCGTAGTTCTGTCCTGCGCCATTGGTGGAGCACCCGCCGTGGGTGTGAATGCCGAGGGCGAAGCCCGTGCCCTCCTGGATGATGGGAGAGCCGGAGTTGCCGCCGGTGGTGTCCGTGCGGTAGCTGACGGTCGTACCCGTCGACGCCTGCTCGGGTCCGGAGTGCGTCTTCTGGACGAGGTACCAGGTCGGGCTGACCGGGGAGGAGGTCGAGCCGTACCCGGTGATGCGGATGGTCTCGCCCGCAGACGGGAGCGCCGGCGGTGCGAGCACGTACGTCGCGCCCTGCGCATCGGCGGGGTGAAGCCCGGTGTTGGAGTTGGGGAACACGCCGAAGTAGGAGTAGTCGTTGCCGACACCCTGCCCGCCGTTGCCCTGGATGGACGCGGGGTCGACGGCGTACTGATCGTCGGGGGGCGGCGCGATCGGCGAGCCGCCGGAGCTCGAGAGTGGGACGTTGAACTGAATCACCGAAGTCGATGAGGGCCCACAGTGGCCGGCGGTCAGCATGCACCGCTGGCAATCGTCGATCAGCCACGCGGTGCATCCGATGGACCAGACACGTCCCTGGCGCGGGTCCTGGGAGAGCTGACGATCATCGACACTGTCGCAGATCGACTCGCCGACGAACGAAGGCTCGCCGGCCCAGGCGTCTGTCACCTGGATGCGCGCCTGCCCGGAGGTGTGCGGCGGCGCGACGAGCTCAACGAACACGGCGTCTCCGTTGAAGACCGCCGTCATGTGCTGCCACTGCTCGACGCTCACGCGATCGAGCCGCTGCTGATGTCCGTCGTGGAGCGACGTGAGGCGCAGGAACGCATGGCCCAAGTCGGCTTCGCCAAAGACCAGGCGCATCCACATCGCGCCCGCGGAGTCCGCCATCGCGGAGTAGAGGACCTCCTCGGTGTCGCCCGTGCTGAAGGCGAGGATCCCGGAGTCGATGCCCTCCTGCGCCACGACCTTGTGGTGTACCGGGTTGGGCTGTGTTTCCTGAGCCAAGCCGAGGCTCGTGCATGCCGCGATTGCGATGAGCGTTCCCGCGCGGGTGACGTTGCGCATCGTGTGTCTCCTGTGTGTGCTCGATCCCTCATCTCAGCGGGCGCTACGCGCCCGGTCAAAGTGCAGAAGCCGCGGCGGGCGCCTCTCGACGCCCGCGCGGGGAAGGAACTGGTCAGCAGCCCGCCTGGTATGCGGCGAGGAATGCGAAGAAGTCGTTTGTGTTGATGCCGTTTCCGGGTTCGAAATCGGCTCGTGGGTCCTGCGCCTGGTAGAGGCTCAGGAACAAGAAAAAGTCGTTGGTGTTGACGTCGCCCTCGCCGGTGAGGTCAGCGGCGCACCCGCCGTCGCAGACGAGCGAAGAGATCACGAAGTCGTCGATCACCGCTTCCACGATCGAGCCGAGGCCCGGGAGATCCTCGGTGGTGAAGCGGAACCGGACCGTGGAAGTGGGCGCGACGACCGAAGCGATCTCGAACGAAGCGAAGTTCCACCCGCCGCCGGTGCCCGCGCCCGAGGGTCCAACCTGTTCGAGCGTCGTCCACGACGCGCCGTTGTCGTTCGAGATCTCAACGAGCAGAGCGTCCTCGTCGGGGCGAGCGCCGGCCGAGTTGTTGAACCAGCGCCAGTACGAGACGACCGCGTCGGGCGATGCGGCGAGGTCGTACGCGGGCGACGTGAGCACGGTGGTGCCGTTGTCCACGTCGAACGAGCCGACACCGCTCCCGGCGGCAGCGCCGGTGACCCACGCGTTGTTGCCGGTGTGGGCGCCGTCGGGCTGGGCGTCGGTGAGCTGCGGCGTGCCGCGCTCCCAAGCGCCTGTGGTCGGCGCGCCGCCGGCGCCGGCGGAGACGGTCCATCCTGTGTCGGTCTCGAAGGAATCCTCAACCTCGACCACGTAGTGCCCGGTGATCGTGTCGACCGGACCCGCGGCGCCGTCGCCCGGGTAGGTGGACGAGCCCGTCGCCGCGCCGACCACCTCGATGTAATACTCGACGTTCTCATCGCAGTTCGCGACGGAGAGCTGGTAGGTCCACTCGCCGCCACCGGCGTCGGTCGCGTCGGCGGCGCTAAACGCACCTCCATTGACGCGGGTGTACACCTGCGGCGTGCCGAGCATCGTGTCACCCTGCTCAACGGTCGCGAACCGGATCTCGACCGGTGCGCCCGGCTCGACCGCGTCGGGGATGCTGATCGGACTGATGCGCACGCCGTTGGCGGTGGAGATCGCTTCCCCGATGTCGACCACGCCGCCGGTCACGGTGCGCCCGGAGAGCGAGGCGACGGGGCGGACGGTGCCGAGGATGTGCGCCTTGATCTCCTGCCATGACCAGGTCGGGGTGTAGCTGGTGAGCAGCGCGACGCACCCGGAGGTGTGCGGCGTGGCCATGGAGGTGCCGGACTCATAGGTGTACCCGCCCGTGTTGAGGCACGAGTACACGTTGACGCCGGGGGCGCCCAGGTCGACCTGCACCGCGTTGTACTGCGAGAACGAAGCCAACTGATCGCGGTTGTCGGTCGCGGCGACGGCGATGATGTTCTCTGACGTGTACGCGGCGGGATATGACGCCGTGCCAGCTCCCGAGTTGCCCGCCGCGGCGACGAAGATGTGCGATGAAAGGTCCGCGGCGGATTCGATCGCGTCCTTAAGGGCCTGATCAAACGGCCCGCCGCCCCACGAGTTGTTGGAGACGCGCACGTCCTTGTCGACCGCGTACTCAATCGCGCGGATCGCGTCGGAGGTCGACCCGGTGCCGTTGATGAAGCGGAGCGGCATGATCTTCGCTCGCCACATCACGCCCGCCACGCCGATGCCGTTGTCGCCGCGTCCCGCGATTGTGCCCGAGACGTGCGTGCCGTGATAGGCGCCGTTGTTGGTGTCGTTGTCGTCGGAGTAGAAGTCCCACCCATGGATGTCGTCGACATACCCGTTGTTGTCGTCGTCGATGCCGTTGTTCGGGATCTCGTCCGGGTTGGTCCAGATGTTGTCGATCAGGTCGGCGTGGTTCCAGTTGGTGCCGGCGTCGATGACCGCGATGACGAAGTTCTCGTCACCGGTCCAGCGATCCCACGCCTCTTCCGCGTTGATGTCCGCGCCGGCGATGCCGACCTGTCCTTGGATCGTCTGTCCGACGTTGTGCATCCCGTAGGTCAGGTTGTAGTTGGGATCGTCGGGCGCCTCCATCGTCCGCACCAGGTAGTCGGGCTGGGCGTACTGCACGAGTTGCGGGAACGAGCGGAGGGTGTAGAGCGCCTGCTCGGGTGTGACCGTGATGCGGAGCTTCACGAGCCCGGGCACCAGGTGGTAGCGATGCACCGCCTCACCACCGGCCTTCGCGAAGAGCGCGTCGGCCTCGCCCGCCTCGACTCCGGGTCGCAGGCGCACAAGGACGGTCGTCTCCGCATGCTCGTGGACGATGTCGGGCCAGGCGTCGTCGGCTCCGGGGGTGATCGCGTCATCCTGCCCTCGGGCGAGGCCCGCCACGGTCAACAGGGCCGCTGCACACACGCACACATTCTTCATCGATGGCTCCTTGATCCGCCCTCGGGCGGCCTTCCCTCTGGTCCGTTCTCCGCGCAGACTGGGCCCGGGGGCGGCCCGGAGTTGACGCACCGTAAGCCAGATCGGCTTCGGCCAACAGGCGATTAGACGCCGAACGCGGGTCCGGTTCCGTTGGGGGCTGCCGGAACCGCGCCAACCGGCATTCTTTTAGGGGTTACCACGTGCCGCCAGCCTTCGTCCGATCACTCGACGCCGAACAACGCCCTCGGAACCGGGTCGGGAGCGGTCCGGGTCGGTGGCGGAGGCCTAAGCTACCGCCCCCGGTTCGGGACGCCCGACCCGGCCGTCCAATCCACACCACCAAGCGAGGTCTGCGACGTGAAGATCAGGACTGACGAGATCACTTCCGTCATCAAGCAGGAGATCGAACAGTACGCCGCCGAGCTCGAGGTTTCGGAGGTCGGGCGCGTCGTCGAAGTCGGCGACGGTATCGCCCGCATCTACGGGCTCTCCAAGGCGATGGCCGGCGAGCTCGTCGAGTTTCAGACTTCCGAGGGCGGCGTCATGGGCCAGGTCATGAACCTGGAAGAAGACACCGTCGGTTGCGTCATCTATGGCGACTACCTCGCGGTGAAGGAAGGCGACGTCGTCCGCTCGACCGGCCGCCTGCTCGAGGTGCCCGTCGGTGAGGCGCTGCTCGGACGCGTCGTGAACCCGCTCGGCGAGCCGCTCGACGACGGGCCGGCCCTCGATACGAGCGAGCGCCGCAAGCTCGACATCATCGCGCCGGGGATCGCCGAGCGTCAGCCGGTCACCGAGCCCCTCCAGACGGGCGTCAAGGCGATCGACGCCATGATCCCGATCGGGCGCGGGCAGCGCGAGCTGATCATCGGCGACCGCAAGACGGGCAAGACCGCGGTCGCCCTCGACACGATCATCAACCAGAAGCAGTACTGGGGCACGCCCGAGGCGGTGGTCTGCATCTACGTCGCGGTCGGACAGAAGGAGTCGACCGTGGCGGGCGTTGTCGAGAAGCTCAAGCAGCACGGCGCGATGGACTACACCATCGTCGTCAACGCCGCGAGCTCCGACCCCGCGCCGATGCAGTACATCGCGCCCTACGCCGGCTGCGCGATGGGCGAGTACTTCATGTGGCAGGGCAAGGACGGCAAGACTCCCAAGCACGCCCTGTGCATCTACGACGACCTCTCCAAGCAGGCCGTCGCGTACCGCCAGCTCTCGCTGCTCCTCCGCCGCCCGCCGGGGCGCGAGGCCTACCCGGGCGACGTGTTCTACCTCCACTCGCGCCTGCTCGAGCGCGCGACCAAGCTCTCCGACGAAAACGGCGGCGGCTCGCTCACGGCGCTGCCCGTCATCGAGACGCAGGAAGGCGACGTCTCCGCGTACATCCCGACGAACGTGATCTCGATCACCGACGGGCAGATCTACCTTGAGCCCGAGCTGTTCTTCTCCGGCGTGCGTCCGGCGATCAACGTCGGCATCTCGGTGTCGCGCGTGGGTGGTAACGCCCAGGTCAAGGCGATGAAGAAGATCGCGGGCTCGCTGCGACTCGACCTCGCGGCCTTCCGTGAGCTCGAGGCCTTCGCCCAGCTCGGCACCGAGCTCGACGCCGCCACCCAGAAGCAGCTCGACCGCGGGGCGCGCATGGTGGAACTGCTCAAGCAGCCGCAGTACGTGCCGTTCCACGTCGTCGATCAGATCATCTCCATCTACGCCGGCACGAAGGGCTACCTCGACGACGTGCCGCTCGACAAGGTCTCGGGCTTCGAGAAGGAGATGCTCAACTACATGCGCGGCTCAGGTCGCGCGGTGTGGGACGATCTCGACAAGTCGCGTGCTCTGAACGACGACATCGAGGGACGACTCAAGGACGCGCTCTCGACGTTCAAGGCCGACTGGAAGCAGAAGGCCTGACCGAATCTAGATACCTGTATCGCAAGCGGGCTGCCCTATGGCGGCCCGCTTGTCATTTTGGCGAAGTTAGATGAGAAGGGCCCGTTTCGGGGCTTTGCCGATCGCACTCTTGAGCCGGGCCTGGGCTCCCGTTAGGCTCTCGTCGGGAGGTCTGGCGATGCGTACACCGATCAAACTGGCCTTGTTGTTCCTAGCCGGTGCGGGGCTGTCGGCGAAGGCCCAGTGCGGCAATACCGTGTCGAGCTTGGACGATCCCGATGCCTTCGGGGCGGGGTTCGGTGGCGCGGCGGCGATGTCCGCCGACGGGACGCTCGCGCTGGTCGCCGGCCCGGTCTACGACGCCGGTGACGGCATCGTGCGCACCTTCAGGCGCGACGACGGGCAGTGGATCGAGGGCACGGCGCTCGAGGGGCTCGGCGGGTTCGGCACATCGCTCGCGATGAGCGACGACGGGTCCATCGCGGTTGTCGCCGCGCCGTTCTTGTTCGCGCCGCCGTTCTATTTCAATGGCGGCGCGGTGGTGATCCTCGAACACGACGGCGCCGACTGGAGCGTGACCGATACGTGGTTCTCGCCGGTTCCCGGCACGCAGTACAACTTCGGCGCGTCGTGTGATATCAGCGCCGACGGCAACGTTATCGTGATCGGCGAGACCAATATCCTCGGCACCGAATGGCAGGGCCTGCCCGACGCCGCCTATGTCGCGACGCGCACCGATGGCGTCTGGAGCGACCTCACTCAACTCGTGCCGAGCCCGGCGATCGACCCCTTGATCAACTTCGGCCATTCGGTCGCGATCTCCGACGACGGCACGCTCATCGCTGTCGGCGCGCCGCTCGCGCTCAACGCGGCGCCGTCGGGCATCGTGACCATCTTCGAGAACCAGGACGGCGTGTGGACACAAATCGCACAAGTCACACGCGCGATCGCTGGTGATTCATTCAACTCCTTCGGCGAGCGGGTCGCTTTCGACGGGCACACGCTTGTGACTTACAACCCATTTGAATCCACGGAGGGGCCGCTCG
This sequence comes from Phycisphaerae bacterium, assembly GCA_030429485.1. Lineage (GTDB taxonomy): Bacteria > Planctomycetota > Phycisphaerae > Phycisphaerales > UBA1924 > JAUIFD01. The sequence continues at coordinate 15,879 of JAUIFD010000060.1, forward strand.
GCGAGCCCTCTCCGCCCGTGCTCTTCTACGGGCGCGAACCCGGCGGCGGCTTTCCGGCGACGCCCGATCTCGAGCTCTTTCAGCCGATCGCGTTTCCCGGCGTGTGGGGTCCCTACAAGAACATCGCCATTCGCGGCGACACGCTCATGATCGGCGCGGTCGGCTCGGTCTCCGGCGTGATGCGCTTTCAGCGCAAGGGCGATGATTGGGCCTTCGGCCGAATCTACCAGCCCGACGACTACGAGCCATTCTCCGACAACCCCGGCGGATTCGGTGCCGGGCTCGCCTTCGGGCTCAACCCCGATCGTCTCGTCGTTGGCGAGCCGCTCTGGACGCCCGACTTCGATCACTACCAGATCGGGCGCATCCACTTTCCCGGTGAGCAGGTGTTCCAGAACTCGACATTCGATGTCGAGCCCGCCGCATCGGCGTTGACGGTGAGCTTCGATTTCGCCGGCCTGCCCATTCGGCAGCTCATCGCGCACCTCCTCGGGTACTTTGATCTGGAGCTTCCCGCGAACTGCGACGGTGACGACTTCCCCATGCAGGCCGCGGTCGCCGGTTTCACCATCAACACCGTGGAAGCGGAGTTCACGCTCGACGGACCGATGGGGATGCCGATCGTGATCTCTGATGTTGAGATCACGCTCTCCGCGTCGAGCGATCCCGCTCCCGTGGACGACTTCGGCTACGTGAACCTCGTCGGTATGGAGGTGCAGGTCAACGCGATGGTCAAGGTGGGGCCGCTCCCCGCGTTCCCGTTCTCTGGAGGCGGGCCGCAGACCGGGCGCATGCCGTGCCGGATCACGGGTGGCGACGGTCAGCCGCTGCGTTTCGAGATCACGGACCTGAGTCTTGATTTCCAGCCCGACCTCGGGCTCGGCGACAACAACCCCACGATCGCCACGCACGGCCCGGTCTCGGCGACCCACACTTCCTGCACCGCCGACATCACAGGCGAGGGCGACCTGAACACCAACGACTTCTTCGCGTTCCTGGCGTTGTATCAGGCGCAGGACCCGGGAGCCGACTTCTCACCCGGCGGCGGGATCAACACCAACGACTTCTTCGCCTACCTCGCGGCGTACCAAGCCGGTTGCTAGCGAGCGCCTCACGACTTGTCGAGGCCGACAAGCTGCGCGTTCGTCTCGAAGCGGTCGATCGCCGCGAGGAGTTGCTCGACCTGCTGCGGCGGGGGCATGTTCATGAGGCGACGGCGCAGCGCGTTGACGGTCTCGAACTCCTTGGGCTCCATGAGGAGCTGCTCTTTGCGGGTTCCTGATGCTGCGAGGTTGATGGCGGGGAAGAGGCGGCGCTCGGCGATCTTGCGATCCAGGATGAGCTCCATGTTGCCCGCGCCCTTGAACTCCTCGAAAATCACCTG
>JAUIFD010000061.1 GCA_030429485.1 Phycisphaerae bacterium
CCGTGCTCGGGATATGCGCCTATCTCGTGTGGATCGCCGCACCGCTCTTGGCGCCCGGGAGCATCGGCGCCGAGCGAGAGGCGTCGCCCGCGAGCCCGGGATCGGTCGCGGTGTGGTCGGACGACCAGTCCCGCTTGCTTGCGTCGCTGCACGAGGATGGCACGGTCCGTGCGAGCTTGCTCGCTGAAGGCCCGGCTTTCGCCCCGCGTTCGCTCACGAGCGCGGATCGATCGCTCACCGCGATCTCGGCGCCGGGCGCGCACGGGCGCGTAGCGCTGGGCTTTGATACGGGCGAGGTCGAGTTGGCGCGCGTCGACTTCGCGGATCGGGTCGTGGGCGACGCGGACCCGGCGTGGGTCGATCTCGGCGACTTGCGCATTGTCGAAGGCGACCAAGGCGCGACGGCGTACACCGAGCGCACCCCGCGCGGCGCGTGGCGGGTGGCGAGTGTCGAGGTCGAGGCGCGCGCCCCGGTGGCGCTCGGCGCGGGTGAGGGCGAGGTGCGCCGGATCGACTACGCGATCAACCCCGCGGGGCGCGAATACGTGCTCGCCCTAAGAGCCGACGGCACACTTGTGGTGAACACCGTGCGCACGATCCGGCCCCTGGGCGGTGGTGAGCCGACGGTGCGCCTCCAGGGCCGCTCGATGCTGATCCCTGAAACAGGCGACCCACCGGAGTGGATCGCGATCGATTCGGACGGCGCGAGTGCGTACGCGGTGTGGGCCGACGGTCGGCTCATCCGGTGGGCGCTCGGAGCGGGGGAGCCGACGATCGCCGAACAGCGAGAAGTCGCGGCGCAAGGGGCGCACGTGACCCTTGCGAGGATGATGCAGGGCGGGCGCACGCTCGTCATCGGGGATAGCGCCGGCGCGGTGCGCGCGCTGGCGACGGCGCCAAACCCGAGTGGAAGCGCCCCCGACGGGCTCGAACTCGTCGAGACCGCGACTTGGCGTCCGTTCGGCGCAGACGGTGGCGAAGTCCGTGTGCTCGGTTTGGGCGCGCGGGGGCGGCTCGTCGTCGTGGCCTCGGGCAAGGGTGATCTCGCGGCGCTGCACATGACCTCGGGCAAGGTGGTCGCGCGGGCCCACGCGCCGTTCGTGCCCGCCGCGTTGGCGCTGCACCCGCGACTCGACGGCATGACCGCCGTCGCGGAGGACGGGCGCGTCGTAACGTGGGCGCTCGATCCGGGGTATGCGGACGCGAGCGTGCGCACGCTCGCGGCGCCTGTGGTCTACGAGGGGGCGCTCGAGCCCGGCTTCGTGTACCAGTCCTCGTCGGCCGATGACACGGCCGAGCTCAAGCTCTCGCTCGTGCCGCTCGTGTTCGGCACGCTCAAGGCGACGGTGATCTCGATGCTCATCGCCGCGCCCCTGGCGGTGATGGCGGCGTTGTTTACGACGGAGTTCATGCACCGGCGCGTGCGCGCGTCGATCAAGCCGGCGGTGGAGTTGATGGCGTCGCTCCCGAGCGTGGTGCTCGGGTTCTTTGCGATGGCGGTTGTGGCGCCGGCTGTCGGCGAGCACCTGATGATCGTGCTCGCGGCGTTCGTGACGGTGCCGCTCGTGGTGATCGCGGGCGCACAGGCGTGGTCGATGTGTCCGCCGCGTGTGACACGGACCGTGCGCACGCTGCCGCGTTTGCTCGCGATCACGGGTGCGGGCGCGATCGGGATCGGCGCGGCGATGGCCGTGGGGCCGCTCGCGGAGCACGTGCTGTTTTCGGCGAGCAGCCAGGACCTGTGGCGCGAAGCGGGATCGGTCGAGCCGGTGCATGCGGCGGACGTGCCGGATTGGGCGGTCGGTCGTGCGGTGCTCTCCGCGGACGAGGCGCGCCGCCTCCATGTCGCGGGTTTTGCGCTGGTGGATGGAGTGGTGGTGCGTCCGGTCGAGCCGAGTGATGGGGAGGGCGTGGCGCGCGTCGATGGACTTCGACGCGATCCCCCGCGCTCGCTGCGCGGGATGCGAGCTTGGCTCAACGGCAATATCGGTTCGGCGGCGCCAGGGTGGATTGTGGTGTTCGCCTTGTTTGTGACGCCGCTGACGCTTGGGGTGCGGAGCGTGCTGGGCGCGGGTTTCCTGGAGCGTGTGTTCCCCGGTCGGACGCGGGTCGTCGGGGCGGGGCTCGAGTGGGGCTTCTTCGCGATCATCTGGCTCGCCTTGTCGGCGTGCGCGGTGGTCGGCGCGATCGCGCTGGATCGTGCGGGCATCGACGCCCGCGACACGATTCTCGGGTCGTACTCGGAGCGCAACACGCTCGTGGTGGGGCTCGTGATGGGCTTCGCGGTGATCCCGTTGATCTACACGATCTCGGAAGACGCGCTCGCGAGCGTGCCGGCGAATCTGCGTTCCGCGTCGCTCGGTTGCGGGGCGACGCCCTGGCAGACGGCCGTGCGTGTCGTGCTGCCGGTCGCGGGTTCGGGCATCTTCTCGGCGTGCATGATCGGTCTCGGGCGCGCGGTGGGCGAGACGATGATCATGCTGATGGCGACGGGCAACACGCCGACGATCGACCTCAACATCTTCGAGGGCTTCCGCACGCTCGCGGCGAACATCGCGACGGAGCTGCCCGAGGCGGAGCGCGGCTCGACGCACTACCGCGTGCTGTTTCTCTGCGGGCTCGTCCTCTTCGTGATGACGCTCGCGATCAACACGACCGCGGAGCTCGTGCGTCAGCGGTTCCGCAAGCGGAGCGCGGCGCTGTGATTGTGAAGCGACGCACACCGCAGTCGGCGTCCGGCGAGCCGATCGTCTGGGTGTTCGGGCTCGCGCTCGTCGCGTCGCTCGCGGCGATCGTCGTGCTGATCGGGATGATCGTCGTGCGGGCGTCGGAGTCTTTCTGGGTGCGCCCGATCGAGCAACTCACGCTCGCGGACGGCTCGCAGCGTCTCGGCTCGGTTGTGCGACGCGAAGTGGGTGAAGGGGGCGTGAGCCGCACGCTTTACCAGGTGGGAAACCGCGATCTCGGGCAGGGGTCGTTCACCTGGATCGCGGATCGTGAGGTCGAGGGGGTGTCGCGTCCGGCCCAGGCCGTGATGCTCGAGCGTTCGGCCTGGGGTGTGTGGTTTGGGTTGCCGACTCGGATCGTGCGCCTGACCGAAGGCGGGGCGGAGCCCCTGGGTGAGGGCGACACGTTCTGGGCGGAGTTCGAGCGTCAGCACGCCGAGGCGATCGAGCGCGAGCGGGCGATCGAGGCGCTCGACGAGGGCGAACTCGCCGATGTGAATCGCGAGCGGGAGGCATGGCGTCTGCGCATCGCGGACGTGCGGCGTCGGGCGTCGGAGTCAGGCGGGCCGGCGCCGCTTCCTGTTTGGGCGTGGGGGGTGGCGGTGCTTGCTGCTTGCGGGGCCGGCGCGGGTGCGGTCGCCGTGCGACGGGTGGGTGGTGCGCGGGCGTGGCGGCTGGCGTTGGCTGTCCTGGCGTTTCTGGCGGTGGGGTTTGTCGCGATCGAGGCGCCGTGGGTGCGGCGGGCGCCTTCGGCGGCGGAGGTGGCGGCCGTCCAGGCTGAGGCGGAGAAGGCGCTGGCGACACTCGACGCGGAAGCGGCGTCGGTCGAGGCGCGCATCAAGGCGATCGAGGCGGAGGACGCGAAGTACCGCGTCGAGGTGGTCGATCCGCTGACCGGACGGTTTGCTCCGGAGAGCTTGTCTTCGCCGGACGTGCCGATGCGTGTGTCGCAGGTGGTGCGGGTGGTGCGGGCGAACGAGTTGAGCTTCGGCGAGAAGCTCCGCGTGTTGGGCGCACGGTGGTGGGAGTTTCTTTCCCCCGAGCCGCGCGAGGCGAACTCCGAGGGCGGCGTGTTCCCGGTGATCTTCGGGACGGTGGCGCTGACGATCCTGCTTTCTCTCGCGGTGGTTCCGCTCGGCGTGGTGGCGGCGCTGTATCTGCGTGAGTACGCGAAACAGGGTCTGATGACGAGCGTGCTGCGCGTGGCGGTCAACAACCTCGCGGGCGTGCCGAGCGTGGTCTATGGCGTGTTCGGGCTTGGGTTCTTCTGCTACGCGGTAGGGGGGTACGTCGATACGGGGCCCGCCGAGCCGCTGCCGCGCTTGCCGTGGTGGGGGTTGGTCGCGGCGATGGCGGTGATCATGGCGGCGGCGCTGACGCTCGGCGCCGGCGTGGTGCGCGGACCTGGGCGCAGAGGGTGGGGGGCGGGGCTGTGCTGGTCGGCCGCGGTGGTGCTGCTGATCGTGGTGGTGATGAAGACCCCTTATTTCGATGGGTTCTTCGCGACGCGGGCGGCTGAGGGTTCGCCGACGTTTGGGGCGAGGGGGATTCTGTGGGCGTCGTTGACGCTCGCGCTGCTGACGCTTCCGGTGGTGATCGTGGCGACGGAGGAGGCGATTGCCGCGGTGCCGCGTTCGATGCGCGAAGGCAGCTACGGGTGCGGGGCGACGAAGTGGCAGACCGTGCGTCGGGTGGTGATCCCGGGGGCGCTCCCGGGGATTATGACTGGGGCGATCCTCGCGATGGCCCGCGGGGCGGGGGAGGTGGCGCCGTTGATGCTCGTGGGCGCGGCGAAGCACGCTTCCGAGCTGCCCGTGTCGACGGACCCGCCGTATCTGCACCTTGACCGGACGTTCATGCACCTGGGGTATCACATCTTCGACCTCGGGTACATGAGCCAGGATCTGGAGGCGACTCGGCCCTTGGTGTGGACGACGACGCTCCTGCTCATCGCGATCGTTCTGATCCTCAACTCGATCGCGATCGCGGTGCGCGGCCGGCTTCGCGGTCGGCTCGTGTCGGCGGCGGTCTAAGGGCTAGGCTCTGGCGACGATGACGATCAGCACTCCGCAGCGCGGGTATCGGGTGGTCGACGCGATCCGCGCGGGCGAAGCGGTTGCGCCGGAGGTCCACAAGGCGGCGCGGACCGACGACCCGGTGCTGGAGGTGCATGGATTCAGCCTGTGGTACGGGAAGTCGCGGGCGCTGCACGCGGTCGATATGGCGGTGCACCGGGGCAAGGTGACGGCGATCGTCGGTCCCTCGGGGTGTGGCAAGAGCACGCTGCTCCGCTCGGTGAACCGCCTGAACGACCTGGTCGATGGCGTGCGGACCGATGGGGACATCCTGCTCAACGGTTCGCCTGTGTATGGCTCGGGCGTCGACGTGATCACCCTCCGCAAGCGCTTGGGCATGGTGTTCCAGAAGCCCAACCCGTTTCCGATGTCGATTCGGGACAATGTCGTCTACCCGCTCGTGATCGACGGGGAACGCAGGCGGAAGGTGCTCAACGAGGCGGCCGAGCGGGCGTTGACCGCTGCGGCGCTTTGGGATGAGGTCAAGGACCGGCTCCGCGAATCGGCCCTCGGGCTTTCGGGCGGTCAGCAGCAGCGCCTGTGTATCGCCCGAGCCGTGGTCGCGGACCCGGAGGTGCTGCTGCTCGATGAGCCCTGCTCGGCCCTCGACCCCGTGGCGACCCTCCGGATCGAGGAACTGATCCACCAGATTGCCTCGCGGTACACGGTGCTGATCGTGACCCACAACATGCAGCAGGCGACCCGAGTCTCGGACTTCACGGCGTTCATGTATTTGGGGCGGCTCGTCGAGTATGGGCCGACGGCGGCGGTCTTTCAGAGCCCGCACCTGCCAGAGACCGAGGACTACGTCACTGGGCGCTTCGGGTAAGGGCGCGGCGGGGGCGAGGTGGGGTGGCGAGGTCTCTAGGCCATTCTCCGCGCACGTCCGAGTATTTGGCATTGTGAGTCGTCGATGTGCCGATACCCCGGCTAGAGTCGGTCTACGTCGCCACCGACGAAGCCTCGAGTGTGCGGAGATCGGGATGAGTTCCCCCAGGCCCGCTGACCACGCCGTAAACGCATGGAGCCCCGAGTATCTCGAGGCGCAGTATCGACGCTACCAAGAGGACCCCGCGTCCCTCTCGGAAGTCGATCGTGCGTTCTTCCGAGGTTTCGATCTCGCCCTCGCGGACGGGACGCTCCCGACGCCGGTGACGGGTGTGCCCCGGCTGGGTGAGGGCTCGAGCTTCCAGGTCGCGGTCGACGGGCTGATCAAGTCGTACCGCACGCTCGGTCACATCGCGGCGAAGCTGGACCCGTTCGGGCGCGACCGCGAGCGGCCTGAAGCGCTTTCGCTTGAGTACCACCGCCTTTCCGAGGAGGACCTCGAGCGGAAGGCCGACGCGTCGCTGATCGGGCTTGGTCCGGATGCGCCGTTGCGGTTGATCATCGATCACCTCGAAGCGACGTACTGCGGATCGACGGGCCTTGAGTGCATGCACCTTTCGGACTCCGAGGAGCGTCACTGGCTGACCGGCTGGTTCGAGCGTCGGCGCGGTCGGCTCGATCTCTCTCCCGATGAGCGCATCCAGATCCTCTCGCAGTTGCTCGGAGCGGAGGCGTTCGAGCACTTCCTCGGGAAGCGTTACCCCGGCGAGAAGCGGTTCAGCCTGGAGGGCTCCGAGTCGGCGATCCCGCTCATCGAGCGCGTGGTCGATCGTTCGTCGCGCCTCGGGGCGATCGAGATCGTCATCGGGATGGCGCACCGCGGTCGGCTCAACGTGCTCTCGTCGATCCTCGGCAAGACGCACGCGCAGATCTTCACGGAGTTCGAGGACACCTGGGAAGAGGACTTTGCCGACGGCGGCGGCGACGTGAAGTACCACCGCGGGTACTCGGGCTCGCGCTCGTACGACGACGGACGCAAGCTGCACCTGACGCTCACCTCGAACCCCTCGCACCTCGAGGCGGTGGACCCGGTGGTCCTCGGGCGCACGCGGGCCAAGCAGGGGCTGCGCGGCGGGGCGAGCGCCCGCGCGATGATCGTGCCGCTCATCATCCACGGCGACGCGGCGGTCTCTGGACAGGGCATGGTCGCGGAGTGCCTGAATCTCTCGCAGCTCTCGGGGTACCGGGTCGGCGGGACGATCCACGTCGTGGTGAACAACCTGATCGGGTTTACGACGTCGCCCGAGTACGCCCGCTCGTCGCGATACTGCACCGACATCGCCAAGTCGATCGAGGCGCCGGTGATCCACGTCAACGGCGAGGACCCGGAGGCGGTGGTCGCGGCGGCCGAACTCGCGAGCGACTACCGGTATCGGTTCCAGAAGGACGTGTTCATCGACCTCTGGTGCTACCGGCGTTTCGGGCACAACGAGCAGGACGAGGCGTCGTTCACGCAACCGATCATGGCGCGCCTCATCCGCGAGCAGATCTCGGTGCTGACGCTCTACTCGCAACGGCTGTTCGCGGAGGGCGTGATCGACGAGGCGGATCTCGACACGATCCGTAATCGCCTGCTCGAGGCGCTCGAGCAAGCCCAGCAGCACGCCCGCCTCAAGCCCTACGACCCGACGATCGACCCGGGCAGCGCCCGCTGGCACGGCATCCGGCCGAAGTACTCGCACACGCCTGTGGAGACGGGCGTCCCGATGACGATGCTCACGCAGGTGTGCGAGGCGCTCGGCACGGTGCCCGCGGGCTTCAAGCTCAATCCGAAGCTCAAGCGCGTGCTCTCGGCCCGCAAGGCGCTGCCGGAGACGAAGGAGATCTCGTACGCGGACGCGGAGTCGCTCGCGTTCGGGACGCTCTTGCTCGAGGGCACGCCGATCCGCATGAGCGGGCAGGACTGCCGCCGCGGCACGTTCTCGCATCGGCACGCGGGGCTTGCGGACTACGAGACCGGTGAGCCGTACGAGCCGCTCAACAACATCCTCCCGCTCCACGCCCCGGAGTCGGACGAGTCGTTCCGTGCGGGGGAGGAGCAGGCGAAGATCTGCATCCACGATTCCCCGCTTTCGGAGGAGTCGGTGCTCGGGTTCGAGTACGGGTATGCGCTGGTTGAGCCATCCATGCTGGTCATGTGGGAGGCGCAGTTCGGCGACTTCGTGAACGGCGCTCAGACGATTATCGATCAGTTCATCGCCAGCGCGGAGGCGAAGTGGGACCGTTGGAACGGTCTCGTCATGCTGCTGCCGCACGGGTACGAGGGCATGGGCCCGGAGCACTCGTCAGGACGCATGGAGCGTTTCCTGAAGCTCTGCGCGAGCGACAACATGCAGGTTGTCGTCCCGTCGACAGCGGCGCAGGCGTTTCACATGTTCCGGCGGCAGGTTCGGCGGGCGTTCCGCAAGCCGCTGATCGTGTACACGCCGAAGAGCCTGCTGCGCAAGACGACTTCAACGATCGACGAGTTGGTCTCGGGCAGGTTCGAAGAGCTCTTGGACGATCCGTACTTCGCGGGGGAGGGCGCCCCGTCACGCAGCGGGGTGCGGCGCATCGCGATGTGTGCGGGCAAGCTCTACTGGGAGCTGGATGAGCGCCGGCGCGCGAACGGCCGCGACGATGTCGCGATCATCCGCGTGGAGCAGGTGTACCCGTTCCACGACGAGCTCTTCAAGGACATCCGCTCGCGCTATCCGGCCGATGCCGAACTCGTGTGGGCGCAGGAAGAGCCGCGCAACGCGGGAGCGGGCCTGTTCATCGCCGATCGCCTGCGCCAGGAGCACTCGATCGAGCTGCCGTATGTGGGGCGTCCCGCCAGCGCGACACCGGCGACCGGTTCGAAGCGCAAGCACAAGTCGGAGCAAGAGGCGATCATCTCGGCGATCGCGGGGCCGCTCGCTTCGGAAGACGCGGAGCCAACCCTGAAGGTCGAGCCGGCCGGCGCCCGCAAGAAAGCGGCGTCGGCGTAGAGCAAGGAAGAGCGCATGGCGATCGACATCGTGATCCCCGAAGCCGGCGAGTCGGTGAGTTCGGGCATCGTGGCGGGATGGCGCAAGCCCGAGGGCGCGTGGGTCGAGCGCGACGAGCCCGTGCTCGACGTCGAGACCGACAAGATCACCATGGAGGTGACGGCTCCGGCTTCCGGCGCGCTCAAGCACGGCGCGAGCGAGGGCGACGAGGTCGAGGTCGGGGCGATCGTCGGCTCGGTGGACGAGACCGCATCGAAGCCCGCGGAATCTGAAACTCCAAAGAGCGAGGTAGCGGCAAAGGCCCCTGCGCAGGAGCAGCCCGCTGCCCGTGCGGCATCGGCATCGGAGTTACCGAAGCAGACGCCCAAGCCCGCGGCGAACGGGCAGGCTGTGGCGGTCGCGACGGCGGCGAGCGAGCACCTCCCCGTGCGCGCCACGCCGCTGGCGGAGAAGATGGCCGAGGAGCGAGGCATTGACCTCGCGCGAGTCGTTGGCACCGGGGCGGGCGGTCGCATCCGCGAGCAGGACGTGCTGGCGTTTGTGCAGTCGGGCGCGGGTGGGAAAGGGCAGGCGAGCGCGGCCCCCAAAGCTGGCGGCGGCGCTTCTCGCGGCGTCACGGTGGAGCGCATGAGCCCGCTGCGTCAGCGCATCGCGGCAAGGCTCGTCGAGGCCCAGCAGACCGCCGCGATGCTCACGACCTTCAACGAGTGCGACATGACCGCGATCATGCAGCTGCGATCGCGATACAAGGACGCGTTCAAGGACAAGCACGGCGTGGGGCTCGGGTTCATGTCGTTCTTCGTCGCGGCGGCGTGCACGGCGCTCAAGGCGTTCCCGGCGATCAACTCGTACATCGTGACCGACGACGCCGGCAAGCCCGCGTTCGAGAAGCACGACTACTGCGACGTCGCGATCGCGGTGTCGAGCCCGAAGGGGCTCGTGGTGCCGGTGCTGCGCGACGCGCAGACGCTCTCGTTCGGTGAGATCGAGCGGAACATCAAGGACATGGCGGTGCGCGCCGGCCAGGGCAAGCTCGAACTCTCGGAGATGCAGGGCGGGACGTTCACAATCACCAACGGCGGGGTCTTCGGCTCGCTCAACTCGACGCCGATCCTCAACCCGCCGCAGTCCGCGATCCTCGGCATGCACGCGATCAAGAACCGCGCGGTCGAGCACCCGGACAAGCCCGGCGAGGTGGCGATCCGCCCGATGATGTATCTCGCGCTGTCGTACGACCACCGGATCGTGGACGGCGCCGAGGCGGTGCAGTTCCTCCGCACGATCAAAGAGTGCGTGGAGTCGCCGGAGCGGGTGCTGCTGGAGGTTTGAGCCTGGGGGCGATGCCCGGCCGTTCAAGCTTTGCGCGCATCGATCTCGCGCACCACCCTGCATGGATTCCCTACCGCGAGCACGCCTTCGGGGATGTTGCGGTTGACGACCGAGCCTGCGCCGATGACGGTGCGGGAGCCGATCGTGACGCCGGGGAGGATGATCGAGCCGCCGCCGATCCAGACGTCTTCGCCGATATCCACGGGCTTTCCGAACTCGTGCTTTCGGCGTTCGAGCGCGTCCATGGGGTGCGCGGCGGTGAAGATCTGCACGGATGGGGCGATGAGGGTGTGGGCGCCGATGCGGACGCGACAGACGTCGAGCACGACGCAGTTGAAGTTGAAGAGGACGTGCGCGCCGAGCTCGATGTTGGAGCCGTAGTCGCAGTAGAAGGGGGGCTCGATCTCCGCGGTGTCGCCGCCGGCGGCGAAGAGGTCGGTGAGCAGGGCACGGCGCCGGTCGGCTTCGTGGTCGGTGGTGGCGTTGAACGCGCGGCAGAGGTCGCGAGCGCGGTGGCGGGCGGTGGTGAGTTCCGCGTCGGCAGGGCGGTAGGGCTCTCCGGCGATCATCTTGTCGCGTTCGGTCTTCATGGCGCGGAGGGTACAGGCGGTCGGCGAGCCCGTGGCGCGAGCCAGGGGCGCACGGAACTCCAACACTCGCTTGCCCTTCGGGATCGCGCGCGGCGACTGGAAGTCACTTCCCCGTTAGAACAACCCTCGATCATCGCCGGGCAGCTGCGCCGGCGCCTGTTCGCCGATGTGCTCGGCTCCTGCTGGCGTGAGCATGCGCCCGCGCCTTGTGCGGGCGACGAAGCCGGTCTGGAGGAGGAACGGCTCGACGACGTCTTCGAGCGTGCCGGAGTCTTCGTTCATGGTCGCGGCGATGGTTTCGAGCCCGACCGGGCCACCCGAGTAGACGCGGGCGATGGTGCGCATGTAGGTGCGGTCGAGCTCGTCGAGCCCGAGGGCGTCGATGCCTTCGAGCTGGAGGGCGGCGAGCACGATGTCGGTGCTGACGACGCCGGCGTTGCGGACCTCAGCGAAGTCGCGCACACGCCGGAGCAGACGGTTGGCGATGCGCGGCGTGCCGCGTGAGCGCTCGGCGATGGTGGTGAGCGCAGCGGGCTCGACGCCCGTCATCCCGAGCAGGCCTGCGGAGCGATCGAGGATCGCGACGAGCTCATCCGGGCGGTAGTAGCGGAGGTGGTGGGCGATGCCGAAGCGCGAGCGGAGCGGGCTCGAGAGCAGCCCGGCGCGCGTCGTCGCGCCGATGAGCGTGAATGGCTTGCACTTGATCTGCACGGTCCGCGCGTGCAGCCCGGAATCGACGGTCACGTCGATGCGGTAGTCCTCCATCGCGGGATAGATGAACTCCTCGACCGCCGGGGGCATGCGGTGGATCTCGTCGATGAAGAGCACGTCGCCCGCGCCGAGGCGTGTGAGGGCGGCGACGAGATCGGTGCCGCGCGAGAGCGCGGGGCCGGAGGTGGCGACGAGCTGCGCGCCCATCTCGGTCGCAACGACGTGGGCGAGCGTGGTCTTGCCGAGTCCGGGCGGGCCGTGGAGGAGCACGTGCTCCATGGGGTCGGTCGCGCCGTCGCGCTCGGCACGGGCGCGGGCGGCGTCGATCGCGATGGAGAGGCGCTCGATGAGCTCGGATTGCCCGACGTACTCGTCGATCGAGCGCGGGCGCAGGGCGTAGTTCGCCTGCTCATCCTCAGGTGCGACAGCGGTGGGGGCGATCAGCCGGTCCGTGGCCATGGCGTGAGTGTAATGGGGATGGTCGGGTTGCGGGCCGGTTCAGTTCGGGCCTGGGGGCACTTGTCCGCGCATTGCCCCGCCGGCCCGCAGGAGCGCGATGATCTCCGGGTTGTTGAACTTCTCCGCCAGATCGAGCGGTGTGTTGCCCTCATCATTTGGCGTGGTCATCCACTCGGGGCGAAGCAGGCGTCGGACAGTGGCGACGTTGCCTTTGGCGTTGGGGGTCGCATGCAAGCAGCCCAGGGCGCCCGCTATCAGTTCAGTCCATTGGCAGGCTCTTGTCCCGCCAGAGCTTGACGAGGCGTTGGAGTTCGATCGGCTCCCACAGGCGGCCGTCGGGGAGTTCGGTGCGGAGGAACGTGCCGTCGTCGTCGTAGTAGGAGGTCTGGCTCGCGTCGTTGGAGGAGAGGCGCGTGGTGAGCTTCCAGGCCTTGGTCTCAGCCGGGTGCTCAAGCAGGTCCGAGCGCATCTGGATCTGCCCGGAGCGGGATTGGAACGCGTAGAAGCGGTAATCGCCCGGGATGCCCGCCTGCGCGAGCAGATGGGGCAGCAGATACGACTCCACACGCGAGATGTACCCCTCTCCTTGAATCAGCGGGCGGACCACGACGGGGTCTTCGTTGCCGATGGTGGTGGAGACGGTCATGGAGTTGACGTCGCGGGCGCCGACCTCGGTGGAGTTCTGCACCTCACCCGTCTTGCGGTTCCGGATCGCCATGCGGATGGTCCACGCTTCTTCTTCACGGTCGGGCGTCATGAAGAACGCTGCGGCGGAGTCGATCACGTACTGCTGGTGCAGCGTGCGCGAGTCGACGTGGACGATGTACCCGGCCTGGCGATCCGCGCCGGAGCGGGTGCGACGCTTGGGGTCCAGATCGCCCCGAGTGCCGACGCTCGCCGCGATGCGCCGGTACCCGATCTCCTCGTCATCGCCGGGCGCGCCCGTGACGGATGGGGAGTAGAGCCGCTCCCACTGCCAGTTGGAGCCGAAGGCGGAGATGACCTGCTCGTAGTCCGACGGCGTGAGCTCTTGGAACACGCGCACGCCGAGTTCGACCCCGACGGTGCGGGCGACCGCGACCTCCGCCGGATCTTCAAACTCGATGGTGCCGACCGACGTGACGTACATCGGGCGGTCGGTGTTGAACCGTTCGACGGAGGAGATCAGCTCGACCGTGACGAATCGACGGGGCGTCGGCTCGAAGACGGTGTACCCGAGCACCGTGTCGGCGCCGACCGGCTCACGGACCTGGATGAACGCGCGACGCGCGGGCATGCCGTTGATGATGAGGTCGTCTTGCCGCTCGAGGAGCCGCCCCGAGCCGCTCGGCGTGCGGAATCCCGGCTTCGGGATCGCGCCGTATTCATCGAGCCCGAGTCGCTGGCGGATGATGCCATCGAGGACGACGGTGAGCTCCTGTTCGGAGGCTGTCCTCGCGTCCTGGACGTTGATCGCGCTCTGTCCCCCCGGCAGGCGGACTCGGACGTGGGTCTTCGCGCCCATCTCCAGGGTCTCCGCCGAGGCCCCGATCGGGAGCATCATGCGGAGGCCGAGCGGCTCGCAGATCAAGGGTCGGTCTGCGAGTTCCACCGCCGCTGCACCTACGGGCTGGGTGCCCCGGTTCTGGGCCAGGGCGGGCGCGGCGAGTGCGGCGAGGACGGCGAGTGCGAGAGTGCGCGTCTTCATGGGGCATCCTTGGCGTGAAGATCTCCGGGGGTAGGGTCGGTCGGGCGGCGGGGCGGAGCCGAATCCGGCGGCCAGTCTTGCGGCAAAGGGCTGAAAATACCGACCTGGCACGCGAGGCGGTTGACTCTCGGGCTGAGCCCCGTACTCTTCCCGGCTCGCCTGGGGGCGCATTGATGAGCCCCGAGGGCGTTCGCCCGAGCCAGGGCCGGAGTTTCTCGCAGGTCGCGAGGTCTCCGGTGGTCGGTTCTCTCGGCGACCAGCGGATGTGTGGAGCCCGCTCACGTGAGCGGGCGGTGATCGGAGTCGGTTGAAGCCGCCTA
This sequence comes from Phycisphaerae bacterium, assembly GCA_030429485.1. GTDB lineage: Bacteria > Planctomycetota > Phycisphaerae > Phycisphaerales > UBA1924 > JAUIFD01. The sequence goes on from JAUIFD010000061.1 coordinate 13,755, forward strand.
GCGGCCGGATGAGCGAGTCGATGAACGGACCGAGGATTCGAATCCGGATGGAGGCGTACGACCACATCGCGCTGGACGCTTCGGCGCGCGAGATCGTGGATCACGCGAAACGGACGAACGCGCGCGTCGCGGGCCCGGTGCCGTTGCCGACGCGGATCGAGCGTTACACCGTGCTGCGTTCGCCGTTCATCGATAAGAAGAGTCGCGAGCAGTTCGAGATCCGCACGCACAAGCGGATTATCGACATCCTGGAGCCGAACGCGCGGACCGTCGAGGCGCTGAATCGACTTGTCGTTCCGGCCGGCGTGTTCGTGAAGATCAAGGCTTAGGAGTGGAGGATCGGTCGCTCGGAAGGGCGACCGATTGCGTTTGAAGACTTCCTCTGGCCCGCGCGTCGGGCGCATGAAGCATGAAGGGTGAGCACGATGGGCGTCGAGATCGCTGGCAAAAAGGTGGGCATGACTCGCGTGTACGGCGAGGGCAATGTCAGTGTGCCCGTTACGGTCATCGAGGTCATGCCCAACGTTGTGACCCAGATCCGCACCGAGGATCGCGACGGGTACTCCGCGGTCCAGGTCGGGTATGACGACATCAAGGCTCGTCGTTCGACCATCCCGATGATCGCGCACGATCACAAGGCCGGCACCGGCCCGAAGCGTCATCACCGCGAGTTTCAGGCCGACGGCGAGTTCGAACTCGGGCAGACGCTCGGGGCTGAGCAGTTCGAGAAGGTCGCGTTCGTCGATGTGATCGGGCAGAGCAAGGGCAAGGGCTTTGCCGGCACGATGAAGCGCTACGGGTACAAAGGCCAGCTCGCGACGCACGGCGTCGAGCGCAAGCACCGCTCTCCGGGTTCGATCGGCGGCCACGCGTCCAACGCGGGTATGTCCGGCCGGATCAAGAAGGGCAAGCGGATGGCCGGCCACATGGGCGACGAGCGGGTGACCGTTCGCTCGCTCGACGTGGTTCGGGTGGATACAGATAAGAGCCTGGTGCTGGTCAAGGGGCCGGTGCCGGGTGCGAACGGATCGATCGTGGTGATGAGGCCCTCGATCCGGCTTCGGAAGACCAAGGCCGCCAAGGCGGCGGAGGTTGCGGCAAGCTAGCTGTCGTCGGGGCAAGTCCCGTCGATGGGCTCGGCAGGCTCCCTGTGAGAACCGCCGAGCGAGTACAGGAACGGGTCGCCGGACGGTCCGGCGACACAGGACGGCCGAGTCAGTGCCGGCCCAACCCCCCGCGGCATCGCGGGCCCGCAAGGGCGACAGGGGAACGGCGGCGAGGCGAAGCACTCGGGGCGTGAGCCCCGGAAGGCGTCAGGACGAGGAAAGACGATGGAAGTCCCCGTCTACAACCAGCAAGGCGAGCAGGTCTCGACCTTCAGCATCGACGAGCAATCGCTTGGCGGCGAGGTGAACCCCTCGCTCATCAAGCAGGCGTTCGTCATGTATCACGCGAACCTGCGCCAGGGCTCCGCCCGCACGCGGAATCGTGCCGCGGTCGAAGGCACGACCAAGAAGATGTACAAGCAGAAGGGCACCGGGCGGGCACGCCACGGCGACAAGAAAGTGCCCCAGTTCCGCGGTGGCGGTCGGGCGTTCGCCAAGACCCGCACCCGCGAGGACTACCGCCAGACGATGCCCAAGAAGATGCGCCGCAAGGCGAATCGCAACGCCCTGCTCGCCAAGCTCGTGGATGGCGAGGTCAAGGTCCTCGATTCGCTGAGCTTCGACGCTCCCAAGACGCGCGAGTTCGTCAAGCTCCTCGGCGCGCTCAAGATCGATCGCACCGCGTTGGTCGCCCTCCCGACGAGCTCCGACGAGATGCGCAACGCCGCGCTCTCGGCCCGCAACATCGACGACGTGACGATCTGCAGCGCGAGCCAGCTCACGGCGTTTGAGATGCTCAACCACCGGTACCTGGTGATCGCGAAGGATGCGCTCGAGGCTTGGCTCAACGGGCCGAGTTCGCAGACCGGCAAGAGCGCTCGCACCGAGCCGATGGGCGCGGGCAACGGCGCTCGCGAGGCGCGGGCGGACCGCCCGAAGCGCGGTGCGAAGGTCAAGGCCGAAGCCAAGGCGGGAGGTGACGCGTGAGCGTCGATCCGATCTACGTCGTCAAGAAGCCGCTTCTCACCGAGAAGTCGACCGACGCGATGAACACCGAGGGGCACTACACGTTCCTCGTGGACGTGAGGGCGACGAAGGACGACGTCCGCGCCGCTGTGGAGTCGCTCTACGGCGTGCGCGTCGAGACGGTGAAGACGCAGACCCGCAAGGGCAAGCGCAGGCGACTGAAGTACGGGTGGATCACCGAGAAGCCCAGCAAGAAGGCAGTGGTGCGTTTGCACCCCGACGATTCGATCGAGCTGTTCTGAAGGATTGACGATGGGAATCCGCGTCTACAAGCCGACGAGCGCCGGGCGACGAAACGCCTCGGTGAACACGCACGACGAGGTGACGCGCAAGCGTCCCGAGCCGTCGCTCACGCGCCCGCTCCGCAAGAAGGGCGGACGCAATCACCACGGGGTGATCACCGTCCGTGGTCGTGGCGGCGGGGCGAAGCGCCGGTATCGCCTGATCGACTTCCGGCGCAACGACCGCGTCGGGATCAAGGGCACCGTTGTTGCGATCGAGTACGACCCCAACCGCACGAGCCACATCGCGCTCATCGAGTACGCCGACGGCGTCAAGCGCTACATCCCGGCG
>JAUIFD010000062.1 GCA_030429485.1 Phycisphaerae bacterium
GACGTGCCGGCGCGGGGGCCAGCGCTTCCGATATTTCTTCAAGCCCGGTCTGCAAGAGCCCCACCCCGATCCCGAACAACACGGCGGAAGGAACCGCGAATGCAGACCCCAAAGGACACCGGCTTCGCTTACTTGTTCTGGTGCTTGTGCCTCGTCGGTGTGGCCGGCATCCACCGGTTCTACATGGGCAAGTGGATCACCGGCATCATCTGGCTTGTCACATTCGGGCTCTTCGGCATCGGTCAGCTCATCGACCTTGTGCTCATCCCCGGGATGGCGTCGCGGGCCAACCGCTCGCTCATGCACCAGGGGCGCCTGATCGCGATCTAGCGGCGCGATAGCCTCGGGCGATGAGTGCACTCGCCCAGACCACGCTCGGCACGTTCCTGCACGAACTCTCGGCGAAGTCGCCCACGCCCGGCGGCGGGGCGGTGAGCGGCGTTGTCGGTGCGCTCGGCGCAGCTCTCGGCACGATGGCGATCGCCTACACCCAGGGCACGAAGCGAGCGTCCGAGGCAGAACCGCAACTCGCCGAGGCCAGCGAGCAACTCGCCCGCGCGAGGGCTGCGCTGATCGAGCTCGCAGAGGAAGACCAGCTTGCGTACGGCGCGCTCAACGACGCGATGCGTCGCCCGAAGGATGATCCGGAACGGGCGGAAGCGGTGGGTCGGTGCGCGCACGCAGCCGCGTCGGCGCCGCTCGCGGCGCTCGGCGTGTGCGCGCGCGTGCTCGACCTGCTCGCTCCGTTAGCGCCCGTCGTGAACCGGCATCTGCTGTCCGATCTGCGCATCTCGGCGATGCTTACGGAGACGGCGGCACGCGCCTCGGCGATCAACGTCCGGGTCAACCTCCCGCTCATCCCGGACGGGGCGATCCGCGGCAGGATCGAGGCGGAAACCGTGTCGCTGCTCACCAAGTGTGCCGATCGAGCCGGCGCAATCGAGGCCGCCAACGCGACGTAGGATTGCCCATGGCAGTGCCTTTCGCCGAGCCCGACGCCCGCCAGCGGATCGATCTGATGATCGAGATGCTGCAGGCGGCAAGCCGCGAGCGCGAACCGAAGCGCGTGCTGTGGGAGTTTGGGCAGCGCCTCTGGTCGCTCAACCCGATCGACGCTTTGGCGTCGGTCTCGATCCGTGGGCTGGCGCCCGGCGAGTACAAGATCACCCGGCTGCTCCGCCGCGAGACGATCGACCTCGGCCATCCGGAGGAAGCGCCCGATCCATGGCGTGATTGGGCGAGCCTTCCCTCGCATCGGGGCGGGTTCATCGGGGAGATGCTCGAGCGCGGTGAGCCGAGCCTCTTGACGAACCTCGACCTCGCGGACGATCCCCAACTCGGCGCCGATCTCGCTGACATGCGATCGTGCGTCGCGACGCCGATCTTCGACGGCGGCAACGCGCTGAACTGGAACATCCAGTTCCGCAAGGCGCCGGACGGGTACACCGAGAAAGACCTCGCGGAGCACGTGCTCAACACCAACCTCATCGGGTCGATTACCCGCGGGCTCGTGGCGATCCGCCGCGAGGAGGAACTCAAAGCCCGTCTTCAACAGCAGATCGACGACGTGGCCCACGTGCAACGTTCGCTGCTCCCGCGCACCCTGCCGGACATCCCCGGCATGCGCATCGCGGCGAGCTACCTTACCTCCGATGAGGCCGGCGGTGACTACTACGACTTCTTCCGCATGCCGGGGGGCAACTGGGGTGTGCTCATCGCCGACGTGAGCGGGCATGGCGCGGCGGCCGCGATGGTGATGACGATGCTCCACGCGATCTTGCACGGGTACGACGCGGAGGACCGCTCGCCCGCCGCGATCATGGCGTACGCCAACCGCCGGCTTTGTGAAGCACAGATCGATGGGCGCTTCGCCACCGCGTTCTTCGGCGTATACGACCCGAGCGAGTCGTCGCTGACGTTTGTGGTCTCTGGGCACAATCCGCCTCGCCTGAAGCGTGCCGACGGGTCTGTGCATGCGCTGAGCGCGGGCGCCACGCTCCCGCTCGGGATCGCGGCGGACCTGTATCGACCTGAGCAGATCACCGTTCGACTCGAACCGGGCGATACGGTCATCCTGTACACCGACGGCATCACCGAAGCGTTCGACGCACAGCGTGAGATGTTCGGCACCGATCGTCTCGACGAGGCGTTGCTCGGATGCTCGGGCGACCCCGAGTGCGTCGTCGATTCCGTACACCGCGCGGTGTACGCCCATACGGGGCGCTTCGATCGCGACGACGACCAGACGCTCGTGGCGATGCGCCGCATGCGGGCCGACGAATCGTGAGCGCACGTCAGGCGTGGTATGAGCGAGCCGATCCGGATACGGGGGAAGTCGGGCTGCGCTTCGGGTGCACCCAGTGCGGCAACTGCTGCTCGGGTCCGCCGGGCTTCGTGGGATTTACCGACGAAGAGGCGCGGAGAATCGCGAAACTGCTCGGGATCACGCTGGAGCAGTTCATGGAGCGCTACACAGGCGACTCCCCGCGCGCGCACGATCATCGACATCGAGGGCGAGCACGGGTGGGACTGCGTGTTCTTAGACCGCGAGTCGCACCCCGGGCGGGCGGTGTGCTCGATCTACGGGGCCCGTCCTGAGCAGTGTCGCACCTGGCCGTTCTGGCCCGAGATGCTGCGTTCGCGCCGCGACTGGGTGCGTGCGAAGGCGCGGTGCCCGGGGCTTGATCGCGGAGAGCTGCGCACCCCGCAGCAGATCCGCGTGTTGTGCGGCACGGCGAAGTAGACCGGCAAGGTAGGATCGTACGGGAGGCCTCATGACCGACGCGAGCGACTCGGTATTCAGCAAGATCATCCGCGGCGAGATCCCGTGCCACCGCGTGTACGAGGATGATCACGTGATCGCGTTCCTCGATGTGAATCCGATCGCGCGCGGGCACACGCTCGTGATCCCGAAGGAGCCCGCGCCGACGATGTGCGAGCTCTCGGATGACGCCGCGGCGGCGCTCGGACGCGTGCTCCCGCGCATCTGCCGTGCGGTGATGAAGGCGACGGGCGCTTCGGCGTACAACCTGCTCCAGAACAACGGCGCCGAAGCGATGCAGTCGGTGTTCCACGTACATGTCCACGTCATTCCCCGGTTTCCGGGCGACGGCTCGCCCGGGCTCGAGTGCGAGTGGAGGCCGAAGCCGCTGGGCGAAGACGGGGCTGACCTGGGGCGACAGATCGCGCGGCTGCTCTAACGCGTTGTGACGTTCGTATCAGGGCTGAGCACCAGTCGCGGGATCAGTCACCCGCGCCGAGGCGCACATCGACCATGATCCCACGGTGCGAGCCGGCGCCGAAGTCCTGCGTCGTCGCGGCGGTGGGCTTGTGCGACCCGCTCACGAACGCCCCGTCGATCGCCCAGAGCGGCCACTCGCGCGGGAACGTGCCCTGCGGCCCAACGCCGGTCGCGCCGAAGGCGTCGCGCATCGTCCCGCCGGAACGGAGGAGGGGGGATAGCGCCCCGCTCCGCCGCGGGGTGTTGAAATCACCCAGGACGATGTCGGGCGTGGGAAAGCCCGGCGCACTGACCTCACGGCGCACGCGTCGACCGATCTCGTCGTACGCCCACTCCTCGCCCGACCACTCGGCCAGGTGATGCGCCGCTTGCGCGAACATAGAGCGGCGATCAAGGCTCAGGTCCGACGGCATGTCAACGACCCACACCACCAATGGTGCGCGGCCCTGGCCTGCGTCGAGTTCCAGGTACATCGCCCGACCGGGATCCTCCGCTCTCTCTCCGCCGAGCCCGAGCAGGGTGGCGCCCCACCGGCGCACCGGCCACTCCGAGACGACGTCAAACGGGTAGTAGTCGACGTAGGAGACGGGTTGGCGCACGACGCTCGCGTAGTCCTCACCGTACCGCCCGTTCGCGATGATGACCAAGCCCGCCCCAAGGGGCGCGACCTTGTCGGTGACATCGACGGTGTGTCCGTTGGTTGCGTTCCAGTAGACGATGCGTAGTGCGGCAGGGTCGCGCGCCCCCTGATCGAGCCAACGCCACACGCGCCACTCGCCGAGCATGAGCCAGGCGGCGAGTGCGACGGTGGCGCCCAGCGCTGCCCGGTGCGCCGCCCGACGCTTTCGGGGCGCCACCGCCCAAGCCGAGAGCGTCAGCAGGCACGCGACAACGACCGCGGCTTCCGTCGGCGCCCACGCGGCCTTCTGCCACCGGGGGATGTGCTCGCCGAGGGCTCGGCCGAAGCCCCATATCGCCGCCGTGCCGACCGCGCCGAGGGCGAACGCTCCGCCCACCGCGCCTCTCGCCCTCGCCAATCTGCCCGACTTCGAGCCCACGCCCGACGGTACTCGCTACGCTCGTGGCATGTCCGCAGATACGTCTCGAGGTTCTCTGCCGGCCGCGATCGCTGAGGCGGCGCTGCTGCGCGGCACGTTCACGCTTCGGAGCGGGCGCACGTCGTCGTACTACCTCGACAAGTACCGCCTCACCACCCGCCCGGACCTGCTCGCTCCGATCGCCGATCTGCTCGCCGAGCGGGTGAAGGCGCTCGCGGGTGAGGTGGGCGCATTCGATCGTCTCGCCGGAGCCGAGCTCGGGGGGGTGCCGCTCGTGACGGCTGTTTCGCTCCAACTCGGGATCCCGAGCGTCCTCGTGCGCAACTCGAAGAAGGACTATGGCACGGCGCGCCGACTCGAGGGTGTGCTTCAGGCGGGTGAGCGAGTCGTACTCCTCGAAGACGTCGCGACAACCGCCGGCCAGGCGCTGGAAGCAGTCGCCGTATTGCGCGAGGCCGGCGCGGAAGTCCCCGGCATGATCGTGGTGCTTGATCGGCAGGAGGGTGCGAGAGAGAACGTCGAGGGCGCTGATCTCCGCTTCGAGGCGCTGTTCACCTCCGCGGACCTGGGTATCACCGGCGAGTGAGCGCGTTGGAGCCCATCGCGCTCGACGGACCAGAGCTGCGCATCGAGCCGGCGCACGAAGCGCACGCCGCCGCGATGCTGCAGGCTGCCGGGTCTCCCGACACGTTCGCGCTCTTCACACGCCAGCCCACGCCCTGGACCGAGGCCGGCTGCCGCGAGTTTCTGCGCTTTCTGATCGCACACCCGACGACCGCACCCTTGAGTGTCTTCGACGCACGCACGGGTGAACTCGTCGCGGGGACGAGCTACTGCGACATCCGCGCGGAGCACCGCGGGCTTGAGATCGGATGGACGTGGATCACGCCGCGACTGCGTGGTACGTCCGTCAATCCCCGGATGAAGCGCATGCTCCTTGCGCACGTGTTCGAGACGGATCTGTTCCCAGCCGGCCCCGCGATCCGGGTGATGCTCAAGACCCACCACCTCAACCTGCGTTCACAGGCAGCGATTCGCAAACTCGGCGCGAAACACGAGGGCACGCTCCGGAATCACGTCATCATGCCGGATGGGTCGGTGCGTCACACCGTCGTCTACTCGATCACGTCGGACGAGTGGCCGGACGTGAAGCGCCGGCTCGATACGCGACTCGCGGGTTCATGAAGTTCCCCGGCGGGCTCGCGGTTCGCCGAGATCAACACCCGATCTGGTATGTCGCGAGGAACGCGAAGAAATCATTGGTGTTGATCGCGCCGTCCGGCGAGAAATCGGCTCGTAGGTCCTGCGACTGGTAGTACGCCAGAAACTGGAAGAAGTCATTGGTATCGACTCTTCCGTCGCCGCCAGGCGCCGGCGCGATGTCGGGCGCGCACATAATGTCGCCGGCGAGCGCCCACCACACGTTGTCCCCATCCCACACCTCGCCCGCCGAGGTGGGGTTGTTGGCCGCAAACGTGATGCTCGTGAACGGCTGGCTTCGGATATACCCGATCCAGCCGTCGTCCCCTCCGGGAAGGTGGTCCTCGACTTCGTAGATGGTCTCGCCATTGATGATCACGATGAGGTCGCCGCCGCTTGACGCGCTCTCGTAGTCGATCGCGAAGCCGATGACAGGCTCCGGGAAGGTGAACACCGTGGTGTTCGTGCCGGTTACCCCGGTCCCGTCCGGCACGATCGCGAAGCCCTCGAACGCGGCCGTACCGGCGAACGGGGGCACGGGCAGCCAACTGCCCGAGTTGCGGTCGATGTTGGCCCGCGAAGAGATCGATGCATCCGGTGATTGATCGAAGAAGATCTCGAGCCCGCCCGGCGTGACCAGCGTCGTACCTGGATCGATTACGATGTTGGGCTCGGTCGCGAGCCCGTTGTACGAGTCAAAGTCCTCAAGGCCGAAGCATGCGGTGAACTGCGCGGAGTTGGTCGAAAAGCGTCCGTCTTCACTGAAGACCTGCGCAGTCGACGCGCTCGCCGCGACCGCTGCCGCGACGAGGCCGGCTCGGATGGCCAGACGCGCCTGAGTCTCAAGCCGAACCCTCGACATGGCGATCAGCACCCGGCCTGATACGCCGCGAGGAAGGCGAAGAAGTCGTTGGTGTTGATGCCGCCGCCCGGCGAGAAGTCCGCCCTTGCGTCCTGCGCCTGGTAGTACGCGAGGAACTGGAAGAAGTCGTTCGTGTCGACGTTGCCATCGCCGCCCGGCGGGGGTGAGAGGTCGGGGGCGCACGCCCCGTCGCCCGCGAGCGCCCACCAGACGTTGTCGCCATCCCAGACCTCACCGGCGAAGCCCGTGTTGTTGGCGTCAAAGCGGATGCTGGTGAACGGCGCGGTGTGGATGTACCCGATCCACCCGTCTGCTCCCGCGGGTAGGTACGTCTCGCACTCGTACACAACGTTGTCGTCAATCAGGACGATGAGGTCGCCGCCGCTCGTCGCGCTCTCGTAGTCCATCGCGAAGCCGATCACCGGCTCCGGGAATGTAAAGATCGTGGTGTTCGTTCCGGTGCCGTTGCCCCCCGGCACGATCGCGAAGCCCTCGAAGGCCGCGGTGCCCTCGAACGGCGGGTCGTTCGTCCAACTCGCGCTGTTGCGATCGATCTCGGCGCGCGACGCGCTCGAGGCGTCGGGCGACTGATCGAAGAAGATCTGCAGGCCCGAGGGTGTGACAAAGGTCGTGCCCGCAGCGATCGAGATGTTCGGATCGCTCGAGAGCCCGTTGTACGAGTCGAAGTCTTCAAGCCCGAAGGCGGGCGCGCCGGTGGCCGTGCACGCGTCCTGCCAGGCCGTGAACTCCGCGGAGTTGGTCGAGTACGCACCGACAGCGCTGAAGACCTGCGCCGAGGCCGAGGTGCCCGCGAGGGCGACGATGAGGGTGCCGATTCGTGCGTTCTGCATGGGTCCTCCTCCGGGTCTAGCGCCCGCGCCCCATGCTACCCGCCGTGCCGGCTGCCTCAAGCCAAAACCGTCATGCGCTGTGCCCGTCGGCGGCCCGATAGGCGTCGATAACGGCCCGCTCGCCCTCTTGCCCGCCCTTCGAGTTGCCGTGCTCCATGCCGACCACGCCCGCGAACCCCCGTTCGCGGATGTGCCCGAAGACGTTCCCGTAGTTGATCTCGCCCGTGCCGGGCTCTTTGCGCCCCGGGTTGTCGCCGACCTGGAAGTACCCGATCTCGTCCCACGACATGTCGATGTTGGGGATCAGGTTGCCCTCGGTGATCTGCTGGTGGTAGATGTCGAAGAGGATCTTGCACGAGGGCGAGTTCACGGCGCGGCAGACGAGGTGCGCATCGCTCGATCGCGCGAGCAGCATGCCAGGATGATCACGACGGTGGTTGAGCGGCTCAAGCACCATCACAAGCCCGTGCGGCTCGAAGATCTCCGCTCCGAAGCGCAACTGATCGATGCAGTGCGCGAGCTGGCGTGCGTGCTCGAGGCGCCCGTCGAGCGTGCCGCACACAACGGTCATCCACTTCGCGTTGACGCGCCTTGCGACATCGACCGCGGCGCGGCATTCGTCGAGGAACTGCTCGCGCGTGTCCTTGTTGCCGGTGCTGAACGTTGGCTTCCACGCGGTGCCCATGTTGACGACGAAGACGCCCATGGTCATGCCCAGGCGCCCCATCTCGCGCGCGATCTTCTCCTGGTCTTCGGGCGAGCGCCCCGCCATGCCGTTGTCTTCCCACGCGGTGAACCCCTCGTCAGCCGCGAACTTGAGCTGGTCGATGTCGTTGCCGACGCTGGAGAACATGCCGAAGTGGGGGGCGTACTTGAGTGTGAACGGTTTCCGTTGCTCGCTCATCGCCTGAGCCTTGCCACTCGCCGAACCCGCTGCAAGCCCCGCCGCCGCCGCCGCGGACGCGGAGAGAAAGTCACGCCGATCCATGGGAGTCTCCTTCCGGTCGGGCACGATACCGCAGCGCGGGGCGCCGATGCGGGCAACCCACGAGAGCCCGAGGCCGTAGGAACCTGTGGAGTCGAAGATGCCCTTTCGCGCCCCCGTCATCCTGGTGATGTTCCTGGTGGGCGCCGTGCTCTTCCCGACCCCGCTCGCCCACGGCGACGGCAAGGTCTTCGCTCCCTCGGCGATCGTCCCCGAAACGCCCGATCAGCGGGCCCTGGTCGTGTGGGACGCGGACGCCTCGACCGAGACGATGGTGATCGAGACCTCCGTACGAGCGGCGGGCGACGCCTTCGGGTGGATCGTGCCCGTGCCCGCGGAGCCCGAGGTCGCTGCGGTCTCACCGGGCATCTTCCGCACGCTCGAAGCGGTGTTCTTGCCCAGGCTGAGCCAGGGCCCGCCGCTCAATCACCCAGCGATCGTGATCACAGGAGTGCTCGCGACGGTCCTGCTTCTTGCTGCCGTGTTCGCTCGCAGCCGCAGGGGCTGGATCCGCGGGGTTGTGTACGCCGGGCTATGCATCTTCTTCCTTCTGCTTGCGCTCCTGCCCACGCTGGGCTCCCCCCGCGGGCTCTCGGGCGGTTCCAGCGTCGTCGTCCTCTCCCGCGCCTCGCTCGGCGGGCAGGATGTCGCGGTGCTCCGGGCGAGATCAGCGGGCGACCTCGAAGCCTGGCTTACCGAGCAGGGCTTCGACTGCCCCGCCGAGGCGACAAGCATCTTCGACGCATACATCGCGGAGGGGTGGGTGTTCGTCGCCTCGCGCGTTGAGCGTTCGAGCGAGGGTGCCGCGAGCGAAGCCGACCAGACGCAGGTCCAAAACACCCGCCCGATCGCGATGCGCTTCAAGACCGACGCGCCCGTCTACCCCATGCGCCTCACCGCCGTCGGATCACGCGGGCTCGATCTCGAACTCTTCTGCTTCGGACCCTCCACCGCCCAGATCGACGCCATGGAGATCGTCCGATCAGGGCCGACCCGCTTCGATGAGCCGGCGCTCGCACGTCCGGTCAGCTCACCCACCGGCAAGATCGAGGTCGTCCACCAAGGGCTCCGCGCACTCGTGGGCGATGCACCCTGGGCGACACATCTGCGCGCCAACCTCACGCCCGCACAGATGCGTCGCGATCTTCCTCTCTCGTGGGGCGACGCGCTCGAATCCGGCAACGTCCGCCACTCCGGTCAATCCGCGTCCCACTGGGCGCTCCTCATCGCGATCGCGTTCTACCTCGCACTCGCCCTTGGCATGCTCGCCGCCCGAACAGTCGGCGCACCCCGGAGCAAGCTGCTCCCCATCGGTGCCATCGGGATTTTCGCGACGATCACCGTCCTGATCTTCACTCCCATGACCATGCATCCCGTTCAGGGGCGAGACGCGGGACATCGGTGGGGACTCATGAACAACATGGACTCGCTCGCGGAATCCGCTCGCTCCGCGGCGTATGACCTGCCCGACGCCTCGGCCGAGGCTGCAATCGCCGCGATCCGCGGAGCATTGCCCGATCCTGAGCTGGCGGAGTACGCGGACGAGAACCCCCTCACCGGGCAGCGCCCCGTCGAACTCGACGCCCCCGGCGACTACACCCTCCAGATCGACGAGCACGGACGGGCCGTCCTTCGCACCTACGACATGCTCGGGCGCGGATGGGACACAGCTGTATGGGGTCCTGACTCCGCACCGGAGCTTTCCGAGCCATGGATAAGACCCGAGGCGCCGCGCGACCCGCCCGACCCATTCGCGTCCGATCAGCCCACCCCTTCCCCATCTCCCCAGGCTGGCGGGTAGCTTCCTCTATACTCGCGCATGCGCGAAACGACCACGATCCCAGGCTGGACGCTCGCGGAGCGCCTGGCGTGGGTCGGGCGGTTTCGCCGGGGTGTCGTTGCGGCCTCCGACGAGCTCTGCGAACTCATGGCCGGCGAGACCGGCAAGCCCGCGTGGGAGGGGCTGACCTCCGACATCATGCCCCTGCTCGCCGCGTGCCGGTGGCACGAGCGCAAAGCCCGCCGCCTGCTCACCCCGAGGCGGCTAGGCGGGCGGGCGCTCTACCAGCCCGGGCAGACGACCATCGTCGAGCGCGCGCCGCTCGGCGCCGTCGCGATCATCGCCACCTGGAACTACCCGGTGCAGCTCCTGGGCGCGCAGCTCGTGCAGGCGTTCGTTGCGGGTAACGCGGTCAGCGTCAAGCCCTCCGAGCGCTGCCCGCGCACGCAGCACCGCCTGCTCTCGATCGCCCGCGAAGCCGGGCTCGCGGAGGGCGCACTCACCGAGTGGCCCGCCACGCGCGAAGCGGGCGAGATCATGATCCGAGAGCACGACTGGGATCACGTCGTCTTCACCGGCTCGACCCGCGTAGGTCGCGAGATCGCGCGCACGCTCGCGCCCAGACTCACGCCCTCGACGCTCGAACTCTCCGGGCGTGATTCCGCGTTTGTGCTCGCCGACGCCGACGTGCGCATCGCCGCCGCTTCGATCTGGAACGCCCTGACCATGAACGCGGGGCAGACGTGCATGGCCCCGCGCCGCGTGCTCGTCGAGCGCGGCGCCGCGGAGGAGTTTCTCCTCGCGCTCGCGCCCTTCGCGGGTGGGGCGCGGCCCGTGCTTCTGATCGACGAGCAGGCTGCCGACCGCGCGTTCTCGCTCGCGCGCGAGGCGATCGACCGCGGCGCGCGCACGCTCGCGGGCGTCCTCGAACAGCCCCGCGGCCCGGAGATGCGCCCCCTCGCCCTCGCCGACTGCCCGCCCGACGCGTCGATCGTCGCGGGCGAGCACTTCGGCCCCGTGCTCCCGATCGTCGCGGTCGACTCCATCGACGAAGCGGTCGCGATTCACGGGCGCTGCGATCAGCACCTCGCCACGTCCGTCTTCACCCGCAACCCGTGGCGCGGGCGAGACCTCGCCACACGCCTCGGCTCCACGTCTGTCACGATCAACGACTGTGTGCTCCCCACCGCGCACCCGGGTGCGTCCATCGGCGGGCGCAGCTCGAGCGGGTGGGGCGTCTCGGGCGGCGAGGCGGGGCTTCTCGCGATGACGCGTCCTGTCCACGTCTCGACCACGAGCCCGACGCTCCGCGTGCCGAGCGACACGCCCGATCCGGCGATGGCGAGCCGAATCGCGTCGTTCGTCAAGCGCTGGTACCGCGGCGTGCGTACGCCCCCCGCGCCCACGTGCGTCGCTCCATTCGCCTCGCCCGCGAGCACGACACCCCAAACATCCAACGTCGCAGCCGGTCCCCGCGTCACGACGCCGACCGCTGCCGCGGATCGCTCTCCGCTTACCATCGAGACCCGTCCCGCACGGCCCGCCTCACAAGCCGCGGACCGCAAGAGCACACCCCAGGAAGCCACACCATGAGTGCGAACGGAACCACCAAGCGCGTCATCGTCGTCGGCGGCGGGCTCGCCGGGCTCGCTTCGGCGGTCGAACTCGCCTCCCACGGCATCGAGGTCACGCTCGTCGAACGCAACGCCCATCTCGGCGGCAAGATGAATCTCATCTCCGAGAAGGGCTATCAGTTCGACATGGGGCCGACCATCCTGACGATGCCGCAGGTCTTCCGCGGCATCGTCGAGCGCTCCGGCCGCAAGCCTGAGGACTACGCCAAGCTCATCAACCTCGATCCCCAGTGGCGCTGCTTCTACGAGGACGGCACGGTGCTCGATCTCAAGGCCGGACTCGAGCAGATGGTCGCCCACCTCGATCAGCGGTTCCCCGGCACGGGCGCGGGCGAAGGCTTCCGCTCGCTCGTCAACTACGCCCGGCGCATGTTCCGCCTCTCCGAGCAGGTCTTCTTCTACAAAGACCTCGGCTCCGTCGGCGACATGATGCGCAAGCCCTCCACCGATCCCGCCATCCTCGGCGACGTGCTCAACATGCGCATGCACTCGACCGTGGGCGCCACCGTGCACAAGCACATCCGCGAGCCGCACGTCCGCCAGATGTGCGAGCACTTCCAGCAGTACGTCGGCTCATCGCCGTTCCTCGCGCCCGCGATCCTCTCGCTTATCGCGTCGGCGCAGGTCGATCAGGGGTGCTGGTACACGCTCGGCGGCACGCGCAAGGTCGCCAACACGCTCGAACAGATCGCGCGAGAGCAGGGCGTCGAGTGCATCACGGGCGTCGGGGTCGCCCGCATCGTCATGGAGGGGACGCGCGCCACCGGCGTCGAACTCGAAGACGGGCGGACGCTCAAGGCCGACGCGGTCGTCTCCAACTGCGACGTGCAGCGGACCTACGAGACACTCGTCGGCACCGAGCCCGCCCGCGCCACACGGCGCGACATCGCGAAGCGCTACACCCCCGCGTGCTCCGGGCTCGTGCTCTACCTCGGGCTCGATCGCCAGTACGAGCACCTGGCGCACCACAACTTCCTGTTCTCCGCCGATTCGGACGCCGAGTTTCACGACATCTACCACCGCGGCGAGCCGGCGCGTGATCCGACCATCTACCTCGCGGTCCCGTCGCGCACCGACCCGACGCAGGCGCCCGAGGGTGGGGAGGCGTTCTACGCCCTCATCCACACCGCGTATTTGCGCCCGCACCACGAGTGGGAGACCGAATCCGGCGCACCGGGCAAGACGCTCGAGGCCTACCGACCGATTGTGATGGACAAGCTCCGCCGCTTCGGCATGGAGGATCTCGACGAACACATCGTCGTCGACCGTGTTCTCACGCCCAACTCGATCGAGCGGATGTACAACGCCGAGGGTGGCGCGATCTACGGGCTCGCCTCGCACGGCAAGCTGGCGGGCGGGTTCAAGCCGCGCAATCGGGCGCGCGGCTTCCAGGGGCTCTACCTCGCCGGAGGCAGCGCCAACCCCGGACCGGGCGTGCCGATGGTGCTGATGAGCGGCGTGACGGCGGCGCGCTCCGTCGTGGAGGACTTCGACATGCCCACGATCGACTCGCCCCTCGGCGTGCGCGAGACGGGCGACGCCGGGCTTACGCCCGCAGCTCCCGGCGCGGACGTCGAGATCAAACTGCCGCTCGGGCTGGCGTCTCGCACCCGCGCCGCCATCACCGCGTGACGCACGACCCCGACGAGTCTCTCCTCCTCCCCGCGACCCCGAAGGCGTGGTTTCTTCGGTGGTTTGAGAAGTACTCGCGCAAGAAGCTGCGCAAGTCGTTCTTCGCGGTGCGCGGCACGCCGGGGCTGGCGCAGGCGCTCCGCGACTTCGGCGCACACGCCGGACCGGTGCTGGTCGTCGCGACGCACTCGTCGTGGTGGGATCCGATCGTCGGGCTTGCGCTGCTCGGCATGTACATGCCGGAGCGCACCGTGCGCGCGCCGATGGACATCGACCAACTACGGCGATTCGGGTTTTTCCGCGGCGTGGGCATCTTCGGCGTGGACCCCGACAATCCGAACTCGCTCGCCGCGATGAGCGACTATGCCTTGGAGTACTTCCGCACCGATCCGCGTCCGACGCTGTGGGTCACGCCCCAAGGCAGGTTCGCCGACCCGCGGACGACCGTACGCGTTCGCCCCGGAGCGGCCGCCCTCGCGGCTCGCGCGGGCGATGGGCTCCGCGTGCTCGCGATCGCGATGGAGTACGCCTTCTGGGCCGATCAGAAGCCGGAGCTGTTTTTGAACGCGGCGCCGGTCGAGCCCGACAGGGCCTCGACCACCGGATGGCAGCGGGCCATCGTCTCCACGATGCAACTGTGTTCTGATGAGCTCGCGGCCCGCGTGATCGCGCGCGATCCGACTGGATTCGTGAATCTGCTCGGCGGCGAGGACGCGAAGACCAACCCGATGTGGGACCTGCTCCTCAGAGTGCGGGGACAGACCGGCGGTATCGACCCGACTCGGCGCAAGGACGGAGACCTCGCGTGATCGGCCTTCTCGCGGCGACAGCCCTCGGCATCGCGACCTTCGCATTGGCGATGACTCTCGCGAACTGTGCCGTCTACCGGCGGTCGCTCCGCTCCGCGCCCTTGCCGGTCGAGCCGCCTTCTGTTTCGGTCTGCGTTCCGGCCCGCAACGAGGAGTCGAACATCGAAGCGTGCGTCCGGTCGTTGCTCGCACAGGACTGGCCGGAGCTTGAGGTCGTGGTCTACGACGATGGGAGCACGGACCTCACGCCGCGGATCCTCGCAAGTCTCGCGGAGGAAGACGACAGGGTCACGCTCGCGCGGACCACGCCGCTTCCTGAGGGCTGGAACGGCAAACAGCACGCGTGCTGGCGGATGTCGCAGCAGGCTCGTGGCGAGTGGATGCTCTTCACCGACGCCGACGTGCGGTTCGAGTCCGACGCGGTGCGTCGGGCGATGCATGAAACGGCGCGATGCAAAGCTGACCTGCTCTCGACGTTCCCGCGCCAGGTCACGCGCACGCTCTCCGAGTGCGCGGTAGTCCCGATGATCTTCTTTGTGTTGTTCAGCTACCTGCCGATGCTGATGATGCGGATGCGCCCTTCGCCCCCACTCTCCGCGGGGTGCGGGCAGTTCCTGCTCGTCTCGCGCCGCGCGTACGACGCTCTCGGAGGGCACGCGGCATTCAAAGACACCATGCACGACGGCATTCGCATGCCCCGCGCGGCCCGCTCGGCGGGCTTTCAAACCGATCTCTTCGACGGGTCGGACCTCTGCGCCGTGCGCATGTACCGCGGCTTCGGCGAGGTCTGGCGCGGATTCGCGAAGAACGCGTACGAGGGGCTCGGCTCGCCCGTGCTGCTCGTGGTGTTCACGGTGCTGCACTTGGTGGGGCACCTCGTGCCGTGGGCGATCGTGCTCGCGTGGGCCGCCGCGCCGGAGACGGTGGGCGGGCGCCCCGCCGCGATCGCCAGCCTGGCGATCGGTGTGGCGATCCTCCAGCGACTGATCCTCGCGGCGCGGACGCGTCATACGGCTCTCGCGGCCCCGCTCCACCCCGTGGGGGTCGCCCTCATGACCGCGATCCAGTGGTGGAGTCTGGTGCTGCAGCTCACCGGTCGGCGGTCCTGGCGGGGGCGGGTTTCCGGCAAGCCTGCATGAAAGCGGAGCCTGAGTGGGTACCCTCCGGGCATGTTCTGGCTGACGCGTAAACGCCTGGACCCCGGCGAACGAGTGCGGCGCGAGCACGAGGCATGGCTGACGGCCGCCCTGAGCTCCGGACGGGTGTTTCCTCGGATTCCGGTCCGGGAGGTTCGTCTGGGAGGGTTCGATCGGCTCCGGCAGTCGCCGCGCGGGCGTGAAGTCGCTGAACGATGGTGGCGGATCGCCTTGGAGCGGGTCGATACTCGCCCGTAGTTCTCCCAGGAGTTGCCATGCCCGACGCGTCCGACCCCCTGACTCAGACCCGGAGCCGCCTCTCCCGCCCCTGGCTGACGCGGATGGTGCTGCTCACCGTCGGGCTCGTCGCGTTCGGGCTGTGGGGGCTCTGGGACGCCACCACGGTGTATCCCGCCCGCGGGCGCGACTACGCGGCGTTCTGCGAAGCGGAGTACCTCCGCGTCATCCGCGACCGTGGGGCATGGCACGAGGCGTCGGTCGAAGACCCGCGGGGCACCCTCGCTGCCCTCGTGGAGCGGGTCGGACGTGGGACAAGCCTCTCGGGGGTTGAGCAGGCTCGGCGCACCTGGCTCGAGGCCCTGCTCGTGCCCGGGCTCGGGATCGCCGATCGCTCGCGGATCGAGTCGCCCCGTGAGCGTCTCGAAGCACTTGAAACCGAACTCGCCACGAAGGCGACGCCCAAGCCGCTCTCGTGGTACGACCTCCCGAGCCAGTGGCTGATTACCGCGGTCGGGCTTGGCGGCGGGCTCTACCTGATCCTGTTCTGGGTGCGCGTCGCTTCGCGACGGTACACGTGGGACCCAGAGACAACGACGCTCACGCTGCCGTCGCGTCAGTCGATCGCGCCCGCCGATCTGGCGGAGGAGGCCGACTGGCGCAAGTGGAGCAAGTTCATCGTCTTCCTCAAGATCAAGGGTGAGCACCCGTCGCTCGGCGGGCAGACGCTCAAGATCGACATGTTCCGGTATACGCCGCTCGAGGCGTGGATCATGGCGCTTGAGAAAGCGGCCTTCCCCGATTGCGAACAACCCGGTCGGAAGGCCAAGAGCGAGGAGGCGAGCGAAGAGCCCGCCCCCGTCGGCGAGAAGCCCGCGGACGGCGAGAACGCCGCCTAGCGGGCACCGGGAACTGCTATGGGTTGGCAAGACATCGTCGCGGCGCTGCTTGTCACGCTTGTCGCGCTCTCCGGCGTGCTCATCACCGCGATCAC
>JAUIFD010000278.1 GCA_030429485.1 Phycisphaerae bacterium
CTCAAGGAGATCGAGCGGAAGCTGATCGAGGCGGACGCGGGGCCGAGGGCGTCGGCGGCGCTCACGGCCAAGCTCCGCGAGGATCACAAGGCGGGCCGGATCGCGAAGGGTGAGGATGCTCTTGAGCATCTGAAGCAGCACTTGGTGGCGATGTGGCCCGAGCGAGATCGTTCGCTTCGGTTTGCGGACGAGGGGCCGACCGTGATCTTGGTCACCGGGGTCAATGGGGTTGGGAAGACGACGAGCATCGCGAAGCTCACGAAGTCGCTGCGCGACGAGCGGCGCACGGTGCTGCTCGGGGCGTGCGACACGTTTCGCGCGGGCGCGGTGCGCCAGCTCGAGGTGTGGGCGGACCGGCTGGGGGTCGAGATCGTCAAGGGGCAGGAGGGGGGCGACCCGGCGTCGGTCGCGTTTGACGCGTGCGCGGCGGGCAAGGCGCGCGGCGTGGACGTCGTGATCCTCGATACGGCGGGGCGATTGCAGACGCAGGACCCGTTGATGCGGCAGCTCGGGAAGATCCGGAGCGTGGCGGGCAAGCAGGTCGATGGCGCGCCGCACGAGACGCTTCTGGTGCTTGATGCGACGAGCGGTCAGAACGCACTTCGTCAGGCGGAGTCGTTCGCGGAGACCGCCGGGGTGACGGGCATCCTGCTCTCCAAGCTCGATGGCACGGCGCGGGGTGGGATCGTGATCGCGATCCGAGAGACGACCGATATCCCGGTCAAACTCGTCGGGGTCGGGGAAACACCGGATGATCTCGAGCCGTTTGAGCCGGGCGCGTTTGTGGACGCGCTCTTTGCGGAGTAACCCTGCCCGCGATTCCCCTTGATCCGCGTGGTTGATGCGCGTTCCACGTAACCGCTGGTCCAAGACGCCATAAGGTCATGCTTGAACGCGTATATCGCAAGGAGATACTCGATGCGTATCAAGACAGCATGCATGACACTCGCTGCGGCCAGCGCCTTCGCGCAGGCGCAGAGCTGGTCGAACACCCTCGGCACGCCCGGACTGACCGGCTCGTACGCGACCGCATTCGCGGCGTACGACGACGGGACGGGTGAGGCGCTCTACGTCACCGGCAGCTTCAACGCCGACGGCGTCTCGGGCACGCAGAACCTCGCCAAGTGGAACGGCACGGGTTGGGAGAGCGTGGGCGGCGGGCTCATCGATCAGTACTCGAACGACCTGGTCGTCTTCCAGGGCGATCTGATCGCGGGCGGGTACTTCAACAGCGCCGGTGGCGTCGCGGGCACGGAGAAGCTCGCACGCTGGGACGGCGCCCAGTGGCACTCGATGGACGCCCAGGCGTCGTTCTTCGCCAACTCCGTCTGGGACCTGCACGTCTGGGACGACGGCACGACCGGCGAGCAGCTCTACATCGCGGGCAACTTCGTTGACCTCGGCGGCAACGGCGATATCGATCACATCGCCAAGTGGGACGGCACGAGCTTCTCGCCCGTCGGTCCGACGAGCGATGCGGGTGCGCACACGATCCTGGCGCTCGAGTCGGGCGACCTGGGTAGCGGCGAGCATCTCTACGCCGGCGGTCGGTTCATCGAACTCGCCGGGCTGACGGTCGACGCTCTCGCGCAGTGGGACGGCACGCAGTGGACCGCCCTCGGTGGCGGCATCGGGCACACCTCGATCCCGCAGGTGCTCGCGCTGAAGGTCTGGGATGACGGCAACGGGCCGGCGCTCTATGTCGGCGGTTCGTTCACGTTCGCCGGCGCGGTTTCGGCTTGGCGTGTCGCCAAGTGGGACGGCACCGACTGGTCGGCGATGGGCGATGGGTTTGATACCGGCATCGTCTACGACCTGCAGGTGTTTGATGACGGCACCGGCGAGGCGCTCTACGCCTTCGGCAACTTCACCACGTCGAACGGGCGCGCCACGCCCTACATGGCGAAGTGGAACGGCACCCAGTGGGACGCGGTCGCCAACGGCCCGGATGATCGTGTGTTCGGGGCGTTCGAGTACGACTTCGGTGAGGGGCGCGCCCTCAACCTCGCGGGCGGATTCGCCAACATCAACGGGAGCGCCTCGGCGCGAGTTGGCTCGTATGTCGCCGCGGACAGCGGATGTGCGGCGGACATCACCGGCGAGGGTGACGTGAACACCAACGACTTCTTCGCGTTCCTCGCGCTCTACCAGGTGGGCGACCAGGGCGCCGATTTCTTCGACGACGACCTGATCAACACCAACGACTTCTTCGCCTATCTCGCTGCCTACCAGGCCGGTTGCTGATCGATCGGGCGATCGCCCGTGACAACGTGATCTGCGCAGCGCCCGCCCTCGTGGCGGGCGTTGCCGTTTTGGTCAGTTACCCGGCTCGGCCGGCGGCGCGTTGTCGGGGAGGTCGTACATGGTGCGGAGGCGGGCCAACTCGGTCCGGAGTTCGGCGATCTCGTCGGCATACTCGGGGTCGTCGATCGCGTTGTGCATCTCGTCGGGATCGCGATCGAGGTCGTAGAACTCCCACTCACCGAGTTGATAGAAGTTGATGAGCTTGTAGCGCTCGGTGCGCACGCCTTCGTGCTTGTTGACCATGTGCACCGCGGGATACTCGTAGTAGTGGTAGTAGAGCGAGCGGCGCCAGTCGTCTGGGGTCTCGCCTTCCCACACGCGACGCATGCTCACGCCGTGCATGTCGCGGGGGAGTCGGGCGCCTGCCGCGTCGAGAAACGTCGGTGCGAGATCGATGTTCTGCGTCAGGGCGTCGGAGGTT
>JAUIFD010000063.1 GCA_030429485.1 Phycisphaerae bacterium
ATCGCCCGTGTTGAACGGATAGAGCACCACCTCGAAGTACCCCTGCGCCGGCGGAGGGTTGCGCGACGTGCCGGGGTTGTGCACCACCACCGGCGCCAGGTCGCGATCCGGGTACATGCGGACATTCGCGGGATCCACACGGTTCCACACCGTGCCCCCGGGGATGTTGCGCGGATCGCCGGCCTCCACCGGATGACGGATGAAGAAGTTGTTCGACGCCTGGTCAATGTCGATCAGCCCGACCAGATCTCCGTCGTGCAGGTTGTAGTTGGACCCGCCCGGGTTCTCCGATTGCAGGAACCCGCCCGCCGTGCCGCCGTGGAAGTCGCCCCAAGGGTCGAGCGGCCCCTTGAGCATCGGCGGGTCGGCCGAGTCCATCCAAAATCCGGGCCACGCGCCCTGTGACTGGAAGAACGTGTTACTCGTGCGCCCCGAGTTGTGGTTCATGATGAGATCAACGAAAACCTGCGCGCCACCCGCGCGGTCAAACGCGTCGTTGAGCGCCAGAAACTCGTCCTCGTCGCCGTAGGTCGTCGGATTCGCGTACGTCCCCAGGTCGAACCGGTCGAAGGTGTCGTACCCGGGCGAGGTCGCGTCCGCGGCCCGCCCCACCGGCGGCATCCACACCGCGTCGTACCCCGCCTCGAAGAAGTCAGGCATGCGATACGCCATGTCGCCCCACGGACACTCGAACCACTGCAGGATCGCGGGGTCGTCGGGCGTGGCGGTAGCGATGCTGCTCGCGAGCAGGCTCGCCAATGCGAAACGGGATGGGGTGGCGTTCATCGCTGCGGGGCCCTTCTGCACGTCGCGGCGGTGTCTACCAGAGCATCGCACGACTCCAGCCCCGGGGCAAGGACGATCCGCCGAGAGAACCGGAGCACGGGCTGACGGCGCCGACCGCCGGTCCGAGAAACCGGTCGGCGTGTATCCGGCGGTCGCGAGCACGCACCTCCTTGCCGCCCGTCCTTGACCCTGGGCGGGTCCCACACGCCGGCCGGGACTTCCCGCGCCGCCGTCCGTCGAAGGAGCTTGCCGTGAACCGCAAACGCATGGTGATGTCGTCCGCGCTGGCTTGGTCCGCAACCGCCACCGTTGGAGCCGTGGCGCTCTCCGGCGCTCAGGCCACTCCCGAACTCGCCGAAGCGGCACGCACGTACGCGTGCACCGCAGAGATCACCTATCAGCCGAGTTCCGGCGCGCCCGAGACCTACACCAAGGCCTTCGTCCTCGCTCCCGGCGAGGTGTTCATCGACGATTTCTCCACACCCACGCGTCAGCACACGTTCTCCGCGTCGGCGACCTCGCAAGGGCGGGCCGTCGTGATTGAGGCGGAGTACTTCAGCGACGTCAGCGCCCTGAGTTGGATCGACGAAACCGCGTCGGTGACTCTCCAAGCCAACGACCGGCGTGAAGAGACCTCCGGACGACACGCCTTCTCGACCTCGAACGGGCCGGCGTACACCCTGACCTACCGACTGACGTGCGAGCGTCGGTAGGCCTCAAGTTGCACCCATAGGCGCAGCGCGCGGTCCGTACTACGCTCTCCTCCCCGGAGGACCGCCATGCGCTCGACCACCGCCTTTGCCCTGCTCGCGATTTGCTCGATCGGCGCGCTCGCCCAGGACGCGGCCAGCATCGCCGACGGCACTGTTCGTTTCATCGCGAGCGACGCCAAGCGGACAGAGATCGTGCCATCGATGGCGCTCCAGAGACCCTTCCCGAGCCTCGGACGAGCGCCGGCCGACTTTCCGGTCGTCCCCGAGTTCTTCGAGACCGACGACGACAAAGAGGCCTTCCGCATCGCGATCGACCCCGGTACAAGCCTCTACGGCACGGGCGAGGTCGCGGGCCCGCTCCTCCGCAACGGACGTGTCATCGAGACGTGGAACCTCGACGCCTACGGGTATGGCGAGGACGCCACCAACCTCTACAAGAGTCACCCCTGGGTGCTCGCCGTGCGCGAAGACGGCACCGCCTTCGGCGTGCTCGCCGACACCACCTACCGCGTCCGCATCGATCTGACGACCGACATCGAGATGGTCTCCGACGGGCCGGACTTCCCCGTCATCGTCATCGATGGTGATTCGCCCCAGCAGGTGCTCCGCCGCCTTGCGACCCTCGTCGGCACGATCGAGATGCCCCCCGAGTGGGCGCTCGGGTACCACCAGTGCCGGTACTCGTACTACCCCGACTCGCGCGTGCGCGAGATCGCCGACGGCTTCCGCGAGCACGAGATCCCGTGCGATGTCATATGGATGGACATCGACTACATGGACGAGTTCCGCGTCTTCACGTTCGATCCGGAGGGCTTCCCTCACCCCGCGCGCACCAACGACTACCTCCACGCCAACGGGTTTCACTCCATCTGGATGATCGATCCCGGCGTCAGGCTCGATCCGGGATACTCGATCTACGACGCGGGCGAGGCGATCGACGCGTGGGTGAGGAACGCCGCGGGCGAGACCTACGTGGGCGAGGTCTGGCCGGGCGAATGCGTCTTCCCCGACTACACCAACGCGGCGGTGCGCGAGTGGTGGGCGAAGCTCTATGCACCGTTCATGGCGCTCGGCGTCGACGGCGTGTGGAACGACATGAACGAGCCGGCGGTCTTCAACGTGGAGTCGAAGACCATGCCGGAGGACAACCTCCACCGCGCCGACGAGGCGCTCGGAGGGCCCGGGCCGCACGCGCGCTTCCACAACGTCTACGGCATGCTCATGGTGCAGGCGACGCGCGAGGGCATCATGGCCGCCAACCCGGACAAGCGACCGTTCGTGCTCTCGCGCGCCGGGTACATCGGGAGTCATCGCTACGCCGCGACGTGGTCCGGCGACAACACCGCCGACTGGGCGCACCTCGAGATGTCTACGCCCATGGTGCTCAACATGGGGCTCTCCGGGCACCCCTTCACCGGGCCCGACATCGGCGGGTTCGTCGGCAACGGCACGCCCGAGATGTTCGCGCGGTGGATGGGCATCGGCGCCCTCTACCCCTTCTGCCGAGGGCACACCGGCAAGGGCAACATCGACAAGGAGCCGTGGGCCTTCGGCGAAGACGTCGGGGCGACGTGCCGCGCCGCGCTCGAGCGGCGCTACCGATTGCTCCCGTACATCTACACCCTCTTCCGCGAAGCATCGCAGACCGGCATGCCGGTCGTGCGCCCGCTCTTCTTCCACGACCCCGCCGACCCGGCCCTGCGCTCCGAGGACGGTGTGTACCTGCTGGGCGCCGACCTCATGGTCGTCACCCAGCCCACACCCTTGCGTGACCGCGAGCACGCGATGCCCAAGGACTTCGCGACCGGCGGTTGGCGCGCCTTTAACCTCGGCGACAACGAAGACCCCGACCTGCCTCGTCTTTTCCAGCGCGCGGGCTCCATCATCGCGGTCGGCCCAGTCGTGCAACACACGGGCGAGGACACCCGCAAGCCGATGGAGTTGCGTGTCGCGCTCGACGCCGATGGCGTCGCCGGCGGCGTGCTCTATGAGGACGCCGGCGATGGGTGGGGCTACCGCGAGGGCGAGTATCGCTCGTCGCTCTTCGCCGCGTGGCGCGAGGGCGACGAAGTCCGCGTGCGCGTCGTCTCAACTCTGGGCGACTACGACCCCGGCCCGCGCCGGTACACCATCCGCGTGCTGCACAGCGATGGGCGCGAAACGACGGCCCAAGGCGATCCCTTCATCGGCATGTCCCGCGGCATCACCGTTCCGACCGGAGCGACCCGGTGAGAGCGACGCACGTCCGAACTGTCGCCGCGCTCACCGCGAGCACGATCATCCTCGCCTCTTGCGGCGTCAAGACCGAGTATCTCGTTCCGACGCCGCTCGTCTACACCCTCGGATACGAACCTGGCGAGCACGACAACCGATACTCACCCGAGATCGGTCTCTTCTTCGCCACCACGCGCTCAGCGACGCCCCAAGACGAACTGCCGTTCGGCAATGACCCCGCCGAGGAGATCACGTTCGGGCGCACGCTCGTCCGCCTCGGGCCCGAGGAGTGGACGGATACCGAGGTTGAACACGCCACGCTCGCCGGTGAGCTCGACGACCCTCCCGCGTTCCTTTTGATGCACGCCGAGCCGTTCGGCGTCGTCGCCAATCGCATGGAGGGAGGCGGTTGGCGAGCGAGCGAGGGTGCACCAGACATCGCAGACACCCTGCGAGCCGAGGTCGCGCAGTCGCCCACGCGCTCACTCCTGGTCTTTGTTGACGGCACGAAGGGCGACTTCTACCGCGCGAACGCGCTCGCGGCTGAGCTTCACCACCTCGTCGGACGCGACATGCCGACCGTCACGTTTTCTTGGCCCTCGCACCAGAACATCCTCTCGTACGCCCTGGGTTCGGACATGCGCCGCGCCGATCAGGCCGGCTACCCCTTCGCCGCGTGCATCGAGTGGCTCGCGACGCACTCCGGCGCCGAGCACATCAACGTCGTGGGGTACAGCGCGGGCGGACGCGTCGCGGCCATCGGGCTCGCGCACCTCCGCGATCAGCGCCCCGACCTCCAAGGCGGGGCCCTCCGCGACCACTACAAGATCTCCACCGTTGTCTTCGCCGCCGCCGACGAGCCTCTCGAGCGATTCGTCAACGAAGTTCATGAGATGCACGAGTTCGCCGACCGCATCGTCGTCACCGTCTCGGCCGACGACACCGCGCTTCGCCTCTCCGATCTCTTCAAGGGCCAAGGCGAGCGCATCGGACACATGAACCGTGCCGGGCTCACGCCGGAGGAGGTCCAACTGCTCCGCACCCACCCGCGCGTCGGCTTCGTCGACGTGTCGCACGGGCACGAGGATCGCGGATTCGACATCAAGGGGCACCACTACTGGTACCGCCAGCCGTGGGTGATGTCCGACGTGATCATGGCCCTGCGCACGGGCGCGCCGGGCGACGCCCGCGGCCTCGACCCTGAGACCACCCCGCACCTCTGGTCGATCACGCACGCGTACCCCGAGCGCCTCGACGGAGCCGCGGCAGGCGTGCTGGAACGGGCACCGGTTCCGCCGAGCGTCGACTAGAAACAGCGCAGGCCCGCGATCGCGGGCCTGCGCCAGGGTCGTGTCATTTCGAGGCCAGCCGCGGCTCAGCACCCCAACTGGTAGGCCGCGAGGAACGCGAAGAAGTCGTTCGTGTTGATCCCGCCGCCCGGCGAGAAGTCCGCCCGCGCGTCCTGATTCTGGTAGTAGGTCAGGAACAGGAAGAAGTCGTTCGTATCGACATTCCCGTCGAGCGTCAGATCAGGCCCACAAGCCGTATCCCCGCCGGCCGCGACGCTGACGTTGTCCATGTCCCACAACTCGGCGAGGCTCGTCGGATTCACAGCCTCGAACCACACCGAGTCGAATCCGTCCTCGTCGATGATCCCGAGAAAGCCCGAGCCCGACCCGCTGGTCAGGTAGTCCGCGAACACAATGGTCGCGCCGTTGCCCTGCAGCGTGATCTGCAACTCCGCACCGGACGTCGTGGAGCTGTAGTCAGCGCCGAACGCGGTGAGCGGGGCGTCGCCGTAATCGACCTGCACGAACGTGGGGATGTCGTCAGAAAACGAGCCGCCAACGTTGGCGCCCGCGTTCGAAACACGCCCACGGAAGCCGCGGCTCCCGTTGACAGCGCCGCCGTCGCGAATCTCGTTGTATCCGCTCCCATCCAGCACTTCCATGTAAAACTCAAGCACGCCGACGGTCTGCACACCCGTCGAGATCGGCCCGACCGGAGCCCCGGCGAAGTCCTCGGTCATGATGTCGCCACCGACCGCTGCTTCCCACGACGCCCGGTCCGTATAGACGACAGGGTCCGCCGCAGCCCCCGAGCAACAGAAGCCAGCCAACAGCGCCAGTGCGGTCGTTTCTTTCATGATCCTCTCCTTGGAATACTCA
This sequence comes from Phycisphaerae bacterium, assembly GCA_030429485.1. Classification (GTDB taxonomy): domain Bacteria; phylum Planctomycetota; class Phycisphaerae; order Phycisphaerales; family UBA1924; genus JAUIFD01. Next base: position 5,882 of record JAUIFD010000063.1, read on the forward strand.
AACACGAGCAGAGTCTACTTGGTCCTTCTCCTACCTGCACCCACCCTGGTACGCCGCGAGGAACGCGAAGAAGTCGTTGGTGTTGATCCCGCCGCCGGGCGAAAAGTCGGCCGCGGGGTCCTGCGCCTGGTAGAGCGTCAGGTACGCGAAGAAGTCGTTCGTATTCACCGCGCCCTCGCCCGTGAGGTCCGCCGCACAAATCATGTCCGCTCTCGCCTCGATCTCGCTCGGAGTCAGCTCCCTCTCGTACAGCGCGAGCTCGTCGAGCGTCCCCGTGAAGTGTCGCGTGCCGAGGAAATCACGCGCGTAGTTGATGCGAAACTCCGTCGACGTCACGTCGATCTGACCCGCCGTCAGGAACCCCGGCGACAACAGGCCGTCTGTCCCGAGCAAAGTGGGCTTCCCGTTGATGTAGAGCGTTGTGCCCGTGATCGAGTCAGTCCCTCCCACGCGCACCCACACCACGTGCATCCAGGTGCCAGTTGCCGTCAACCCGGCCATCCGCGCGCCCGCGTTGTAGAAGCCCGCGTAGAGGCGGTTGTTCTCCCGGTTTCGGACGCTGTAGTAGACCTCCTTGCCCGTACCGCCTTCGCCCCAGTGCAGGAACGGCCCGTACTGGTCGGCCGACCCTCCCGTATCGAGCCTGACGACCATCTCGATCGAGAACGTGGGGTTGCCGGTGAGCGGTGAGGCCCCGATCGACTCGAGCCAGTTGTCGCGCGAGAAGCCCATGCCCGTGTCGCCCGACCCCGTCGCGGCGCCACGGACAAGCGTGCCCATCTCCACGGCGTTAAACGCCGACCCGAGCGAGCCGTGGTTGAGCACGTCGCCGGATGGCTCGTTGAACTGGTACCAGAGGATCGGCCCGGCGGCATCGACCGCGTCTTGGAACTCCGTCGGCGCTCCGATGGCGATCCCGGCAACGCCAGACAACACGAACATGCAGCGCATCATGGTGACCTCCCTACGGGATCGAAGCTACCCAAACGCGTCGAGCGACTCAATACGATTCGCCGGCTTGTCGAAACGCCCGGTGCTTCCTCGGGTACAAAGGGCGCCGTGCCACCCAACGCACCCACCGATCCTCCAAGCTGCCCTCGATGCGGGTACGACCTCGCGGGCCAGGTCGACGCTTGGACCGACCGATGCCCGATCGAGGGGCGCTGTCCCGAGTGCGGCCTGGCATTGGTCTGGGGCGAGTTGCTGAATCCAGATCGCAGCGTGCCACGCTGGAGCTTCGAGCACCGTCCGAGTCGTGTGATGCGGAGTTGGGGACCCGCGTTCTTCGCGTTCCTCAGGCCCTGGAAGGCGTGGCGCGAGCTCCGCCTCGAACACGAGGTTCGGGCGATCCGCCTGCTCACGTTCGCGCTCGCCCTCGCGTTCGCGACCCACGCCCTGCTCGCCGCCGCCGCGGTGGCTCGCCAGGCTCGTTTCGAGCGCATGATCGCGCAGAACCTCGGCCCGTGGGAGATCTCCTGGACCACCGCGATCGGCAGGTCATGGCGCAATCTCCTCTTCCCCTACGCCGACCTCGACCTCACTTGGCTTCGCCTCGGCGCCACGGGAGGCGCCATCCCCCCCGGGTCGTCGACCATCGCGGGAGTCGTTGCGATCGTCACGCCCGCGCTCATGTGCTTCGTCTTGGTCGAGACCATGTCTCGCGCGCGGGTGCGTCCAGGTCACGTCCTCCGCGGGCTCATCGGCACGCTGCCGGGCGTCGCCCTGATTGTCACAATCGTGGTCGGTGGCGCAGCGGCCTTCGCCGACCTCTGGGGGTGGCAGGACATCGCCTGGTACGCGGCGCCGGGCGTCGCGATCTGGACCATCAGCGCGTGGTACTTCATCTACTCGCGATACCTGCGCCTCGATCACGCATGGCTCGTTTGGGTCGTGAACTCGTGCATCGCCGTGCTGGCGGCCCTGACGGTGCTCAGCCTCATCGATCCCTACTGGCTCGGCTGGCTCATCATCTGACCGACTTCCGACGGGGTTGCCGGGGCTTCCGCATCAGGAAGAGGTAGTTGAACCCCCGCAACATAAACCCCTGCGCGTCCGCGGTCCGCCTCCAGTTGGGCTTCGCGAGCTTCGCGTTGTGGCGCACCACGCTCACGATGTCGATCGCTTCGAGGCCCGCCTCGCGCATCAGCTCAAACAGACGAAACCCGATCGCCATGAACTCCCCGTCGCCGCGCGGGCCCTGCACCTTGCGGTACGAATCCGACACATACAGCGCCACCACGCCGCCCGGCTTCACCACGCGCGCGCACTCGCCGATCACCTCGCGCATCGCGCGGTAGTATGCCCGCCCGTCTGATCTCCCGCCCGCGTCGAGCCTCCCGATGCACGCGGGATCGTCGGAGTAGTCGATGTGCGTCGAATAGGGCGGGTCGATGAACACGACCTGCGCGCTCGCGTCGGGCATGTCGATCCGGCGCGCGTCGCCCTGGCGGATGTCCTCGCGCCGCGGCACGAGATCAAAACCCACGCCACGCCGCCCAAGGTCACGGCACACGTCGAGCGTCGTGCCCGACCCGCACATCGGATCGACCACCGTGTCCCCCTCGCGCGAGAACCGATGTAACACCTGCCAGACCACCCACCCCGGCGTCGCGCCCGCGTAGTTGGGATCACCCTGAAGCGAACCACCCGGACCTTCGTAGTGCTGGCTCGGGTAGTCCCAGAGCGTGGTCGTCATCGGCTCGAGCGCCGGTTTACGAAAGGTCGTCCCCCGAGGTGTGCGCGGCGTCACCTTCGGCGCATTGCGATTCCGACGCGGCGAAGGACGCGGACCCGATGGGGCGGGGCTCATCGCAGCGCCCGCTCGACCGCCGCGATCAGCCCGCGCTTCACCTCGTGCAGCGCCATCGGCGTCTTCGCCCCCGCAGCCCGCGCGTGCCCACCACCACCGAACTCCTGCGCAATCTGATTGACGTCCACCGCGCCCGGCCCGGACTTCGAACGCATCGAGATCTTCGTCTGCGCCTGCCCGGGCGATTCCTCCCACGCCGTCAGGAGCGCGGACACACGCACGCCCACGATCGTCAGCGGCTTATCGACAATGCCGCCCGTCTCGCCCCCATCCACGCCGCACTCGCGCATCTTCGCGTGATCGCACGCCATGATCGCGAGCTGCCCGTCGAGTTCGATCTCCATGTCCGCGAGCATGTGCCCCATGAAGCGCACGTGCGCGGCGGTATCGCGCTGCTCGGTGAGCTCATACAGCGCCGCGTGATCCACGCCGCACGCGAGCAAGTCGCCCGCGTCACGCATCACGTCGGGCGCGACGTTGGAGTTGCGATACCACCCCGTATCGGTCGCGATGCCCAGGTAGAGCGGCGTCGCGATCTCCTCGGGGAGCGACGCGAGCCCATCCACGCCAAGCAGTTCCACGCACAGGCGCGCCACCGGCTGACAGACCGCCGCCGCATCGGTCACCAGCCACCTTCGATCGGCGAGGTCCGGATCACCGTGCAGATGGTGATCGATGATCGCCGCCCGATCCGCCTTTCCATCAAGCCACGCCCCGGCGGTTTCGAGCTGGCGACGCGCACCGGTATCGACCACGACATACGCGTCCGCCTTTGGCGCCTCCGACCCCGCCTGCACCCGACCAAACGAGGTGTCCCGAGCCATCGGCTTGAGCCAGACCGGCGTCGGCCCGGCGTACCAGACGAGGGCATCCTTCCCAACCGCCGTGAGCGTGCGCGCAAGACCGAGCGTCGAGCCGATCGCGTCGCCGTCGGGCTTCGTGTGCGTGAGGATCACGACCCGCGAGGCCTTGCCCAACCACGCCGCCAGTCCCGCCGCGTCCGCTGTGGACCGCCACTGTGTCGCCGACTCACTCATGCCACAAGCTCCGGGTTGGTGCGGTCGGCCGCGATCTCGATCACCCGCCGCACGTCGCGCTCCATCTGTGCGCACAGCGCACCGACATCCACAAACCGCGCCTGCTCGCGCACCCAGCCCACCACCTGCATGCGCAGCATCCACCCATATTCATCAAGCCCAGGAAGCGCACGCCACTGACGCGCCGAATCCACCGAAAACTCGATCGGCTCGGGATCGTCCATATCCACCAGGAACGCCTCCGCCGTGCGCTCGGGCGTGTCGTTGAAGGTCGGTTTGGTGCCGACGCTGATCGCCGCCGCGTACTCGCGTCCGTTGGGCGCACGGGCGATGCCCGCGTACACGCCGTCCGCCGGCAGCATCGCGCGCGGCGCGATGTTCACCGTCGGCATGCCGAGCGTGCGCCCGCGCCGATCACCACGCACCACCTCCCCCTCGATCTCGAACGGGCGCCCCAACACCGCCCACGCATCGAGCACGCGCCCGTGCCCGACGAGCCACCGCGCCATCGTGCTCGAACACGTCACGATCGTCTGGTCGCCCAGCGCCGTCGCGACCGGCTCGACGCACTCGACGCCAAACCCGTGCCGCTCGCCGAGCATCGCGAGCATCGCGAGGTCGCCCTCGCGCCCGCGCCCGAAGTGAAAGTCGCGCCCCTCGACGATCGCAACCGGATGGTGCGCCTCCACCATGGTGCGCACAAACGCCTCCGCCGACTGCGACAGGAACTCGCGCGTCGGCTCGATCGCCACCACCTCATCCGCCCCCGCCTCGCGCAGCAGTTCCACGCGTCGCTCGAACGGGCAGAGCTTCTCACGCGTCACCCCAGGCCGCAGCACCGTCACCGGGTGCGGATCGAACGTCACCACCACCGTATCGCCGCCCTCCCCGGCGATGGCGCGAGCCCGGCGCACCAGCGCCACATGCCCCGCATGCACGCCGTCGAAGTTGCCGATGGTGATGACCGAACGAGGCACGGGCGAGGGTAGGGACCAATCCCACGACGCGCCACCCGAACCGCCGCCCCTCGCCCCCACTACCATCCGCCATGCGCCTCCTCCTTGCGAATCCCCGCGGCTTCTGTGCCGGCGTGCAGATGGCGATCGACGTCGTCGATCAGGCCCTCGAGCTCTTCCCTGGGCGCACGATCTACGTCTATCACGAGATCGTCCACAACAAGCACGTCGTCGAACGCTTCCGCGATCAGGGGGTGGTGTTTGTCGAGAGCGTCGCGGAGGTGCCCGAGGGCGAGATCGTCGTCTTCAGCGCCCACGGCATCTCCCCCGCCGTGCGCGCCGACGCCGACGCGCGATCCCTCACCACCATCGACGCGACGTGCCCGCTCGTCACCAAGGTGCACTCCGAAGCGGTGCGCTACGCGAGGCAGGGGTTCCAGATTCTGCTCGTCGGGCACCGCGACCACCAGGAAGTCGTCGGCACGCGAGGCGAGGCCCCCGACGCGACACAGGTCGTCGAGTCGCCCGACGACATCCCCCGCCTCGACATCCGCGACCCGGACAAGCTCGTCTACCTCACGCAGACCACGCTCTCCACCGACGACGCCGGCGTCATCATCGACGCCCTCAAGGCCGCCTTCCCCAACCTCAAGAGCCCGCCCTCTGAAGACATCTGCTACGCGACGACCAACCGCCAGCACGCCGTCCGCCAGCTCGCGCCCGAGTGCGACCTCGTGCTCGTCGTCGGGAGCCAGAACTCGTCGAACTCCAAGCGCCTCACCGAGATCGCCGCCAACGTCGGCACGCCGGGCAAGCTCATCGACGACGTCACCGAGATCGACTGGGCGTGGTTCCCCACCGGCGACGAGACGGTGCTCATCTCCGCCGGCGCGTCAGCTCCGGAGGATTTAGTCGCGGGCGTCTGCCGCGCACTGGTCGAACGCTTCGCCGCGACGATCGAAGTGCGCGACGTGTTCAAGGAGGACGTCGCCTTCGCCCAGCCTTCGACCCTAAGAAAGGTAATGCGCGAGCGGGGGATTGACCCGGCGAGCCGCCAGATCAGGGTGAGGCCGCCGACGATCACGAGGGAGGCGTACGGCACGGTGGCGCTGACGATTGGGGGGAGATGAGGTCTCGTTCCCCGGCGTCTCCTACGGCAACCACCTCTTGATTTCATTCCAACCAATGTCATTCGCGGCAGCAGCAGTGACCAGCAAAGGACTGGTCTCACATGCGATGAATAGGTGTGTCTTCACTTGAACAACCGCAATATGATATCGCAAGACGATTGCGGCACGCTGCCGCTCATAGATACCAATGAGCCGACCCTTCGTCCCTCCCGTTAGTATCATAGTAATGTGACGGAGCTTGAACGTCTTTGGCTGGCTTGGGTTGGGCCATGTCCGCTCGCGCGAGTCAGCGACCGACGAATGGGGCTCCAGCGTTAGCGTATTGGTCGTCCACCTTTGGTCAACAGTGGGCTCGAACCACCGCCAGGGATTGGTGAACGAATTAAGCGTCGCCCCAAGGATCGCCTCGTGCACGAGCGCCACGGCAGCCGCTCGAACTACTTGACCTCGCTCTTGGTAGAGACGAGCGGTGATGGCGGAATTCAGGATGTCGTTTGTGAACAAACAGAACGTCTGCGGAACCTGTGGACCACTTTGCGTTGGCTTGGCGACTTTCGTTTCGACCACAAGCGACGGGGTACCATTAGCCAAAACTGCCAAGTCGTGTTCGCCGCTCTCGTCTGAGAACTGCTGTGATTTCTTACCACAGTAGCCGCTCAACTTCGGCCAATGACTCTTTGCAACGGCAATCTCGGATACATTTCCTTCCTCAACGAGTACATTCGCAAGCCAGCCCGTGAGGTGCTTCTCGCGTCGCATCGCAAGATCTGCCAGCGTAGCGTGATCTCGCTGGGCCGCCAAGGCCGCCAGATCAAGGGGTCGTGAAGGGGTCCAGGTCGGGTCCATTCTGGCTCCGATGTGTCGTCGACTCGTTCTGAGACGGACCGTCGTACGCGGCCCCCTCTCGCGAGAGCCTCGGAAGACGAGCGCCCCAAGCTCATGCTACGGACCGCGGCTGGTGCCTGCGGACGGCGGGGTGGCCCCGATGACCGTGCCACCCAGCTCGGGCCCTGACGACCTCGGTGCGCAGCGTGCCCGCCCGCCCCAAGAGCACCGAGGTCCCAAGCGGACCTCGGTGCCACGTCGGCTCCCGCGACCTGCTCATCCGGAGTCTGCACGCGATGGAGAGGGACGCGACGGCGTTCAAGCCGCGCGGCGGGCCGCCCGACCCCCGCCACCCCGGGCGACGCCGGATGCCTGCTCCCCCACAGCCCCACCCCACGCGATCGTCATCGACACGGGGGCGGACCACGGGCCGGTCTTGCCGGTGCGTGTGACCCACAGCGGGCAAACGGAGGTGTCGGCTCCTCAGCACCCCGCCTGGTACGCCGCGAGATACGCGAAGAAGTCGTTGGTGTTGATCCCGCCTCCGGGCGAGAAGTCAGCACGCGGATCCTGGCTCTGGTAGTAGCTCAGGAACAGAAAGAAGTCGTTCGTGTTCACGTCGCCCTCGCCCGTCAGGTCAGGGGGGCAGCATGGTTCGCGCAACTCGTACTCAACCAGATACCCATCCATGCGGTACTGACCCAGGTCGGGTCCCTGGTTGATATCGCCGGCGACGTCGTTCCATCGCGGAGCGCCGGCTCCCGACCACGCGAGACGATCCTCGGGCTGTCCATCGATCAGCACGTTGTTGGGTTCGCCCGGGTTCCAGTTGGTGTAGTCCCACGCCTCGCCGGTGATCCACGCCCAGCCCCCGTCCGGCTCGGGGCCGCCGGTCTGGATGCCGCCGATCGCGTAGCTCTCGCGGGCGCCGAACGCGTTGAACAGAAAGTCCGTTTCGTGCTGCGAGGTGACGACGGCGAGATACCCCGGCACGCCGTCGTAGACGCGCGCCGACGCGGCGGCCCGCGCCTCCTCCCACGTCATGTCCCCTTCGAGCGCCTCGTACGCTCGGCAGTGCGCGACATCCACCACGACCTGCGCGCGGGCGCTCACGCCGGTCAAGCCGAGCCCTCCGCAGAGCGCGTGAAAGACGAGATGGGAATGCCACATCACAACATGCTACCCCGTCGTCGCCGCGGCTCCAAGGCCAATCCGGAGGCCCGCTCGCGGCCCTCACTGCCCGCCCCACGTCGGAGCGAAGTCGATCGCCTCCCCTACGGGCACCCCGCCTGGTAGGCCGCGAGGAAGGCGAAGAAGTCGTTGGTGTTCACGTTGCCGTCACCGCCGGGCGGCGAGAAGTCGGCGGCGGGGTCCATCGTTTGGTAGTACGCGAGGTACTGAACTTCGCGGGCTCGGGCGGATCCAGACCGTAGAGCTCGAGTTCATCGGCACCGCGACGGTCGTTGGGCTTGCGTTCAACGACTACAACGCGACAGCCGTGCCGTGCCCCGCCGACCTCGCCCCTGCGCCCGACGGCGACGGGCGGCGTGCGCGGCGTGACGGTGATCCCGACCCCGGGCGCGGCAGGCCTGCTCGCGCTCGGCGGTCTGGCGGCGTCGCGTCGGCGTCGGTGATTACGCGGCGCGCCGCAGCGTGTCCTGAACCTGCCTCGCCGCGATACCGGCGCTCCCGCCGAACGCGATGGTCATGGAGACGGGGGCAGACCAGGGGCCGGTCTTGCCGGTGCGTGTGACCCAGCGGGCGAAGTAGGTGGCGGTTCCGCCGTCGTCCTTGTGCTCGTGCTGGACTTCGATGGGCTGCGTGGTGAAGAGGCCGACGAGCGCCCCACCCCGGGACGGGTCGAAGCCCGCGGAGACGATCGGCGTGGGTGCGCCGACGGGGGTGGTGAAAGCCATGAGTTGCAGCGTCGCCACGCCCGCGGGCTTGCGGCGTGAGCTGGGGGTCTTCTCGTCGGCGTAGCGCAGCACGTGCACCCCACCCCCAGTTGCGCCGACGATCATGAGCACGGGCGCGGTGGTGGGCGCGCTCACGGGCGTGCGTGTGGTGTCGTTGACGCGCAGGCCGAGGTTGAGCTTGTCGGCGTTGTCGACGCCGCGGTTGGCCTTGATGAGCTGCGCGAAGACGCGGGCGGTGGCGACGGCGGCGGCGCGGGTCGAGTCTTTGTGCGCGACGGCGGGCGCGGTGCGCGTCTCGGGCCGCTGCGCGACCTGGTAGGCCTCGGCGAACGCGGCGGCGTCGGCGGTGAGGATCTCGGCGTCGGCCTCGGTCAGGCCGTAGCGCGCCGGGTCGGCGGCGATGCGCGCGGAGAAGTTGTCGAGCCAGTCGCGCTTCCCGGCGTCGGACTTCGGGATGTAGTCGTGGTTGGGCATGGTTCAGAAAACTGGTTCACCGCAGAGGGCGCGGAGGGCCGCGGAGGGGGGCGTTGGAGGAAACGGGATGCCACGGATGACGCCACCTCCTCCGTCGGCCCCGTGACCCCTGCCTCTCCAGCCCGCGAGCGCCGAAGTCGCGCGTGGTTGGCCGGCGAGCGCCGAAGAGGAGGTCTGCGACGGTTGGGCAGGCTCGCCCGAGCCAGGCCGGAACCCCCTCGATCGATGAGGGGCGCCCCGCGAGCCCGGGTCATGCTCGCGTGCCGCGACGCGGAACGTCCGCGCACTCTCCGCGCTCCCCCGCGGCCGGGGGTTACACCAGCCCACCTCCCGCGAACTCCACCCCACCCGTCCCGCGCCACGAGCCTTGGGACAGACGGGCTTGAAGCCCATCCTCCGAGGGCGCGGTGGTGCGGGCGGGACGTTCGCCCTGACTCGACTGACCATGGTCACGACGTGACCATGCCACCCAGGTTTCACGCCCGCGCGGCGCCGGAAGATCCCGAAAGACCCGGACGTTGCCTTGCATCCTCGCCAGCCGCCCGCACACTCGGGGTTGCGGGGGATTCCCCTCGCGCGAGGGGATCCTCCCATGCACACCACGCCGTCCCACGCGCGCCTGCTCTTCGGCGGGGCGATCTTCACCGCCGGGCTCGCGGGCGACGCCCTCGCCCAGAGCTTGGACCTCCTCGCGACCGATGCGCGGGCGTACTCGATATCGGGAGACCTGGACGTGTTCTCCGGCCCGGGTGAGTGGAGCGTCGACGCCTACTACCCGGCTTACTTAGGGTGGGGATACGCGGGCGGGTTCGGCACCGCCTCCTCTATCTCCGGCTACGCGTATGGATACAGCGACACGTTTGTTCCCAACACCGTGTCAGCGACGGTCACCACGCGATTCACCGTGAGCGATGACGCGACCGCGACCGTCGAGTGGGTGCTTGACGACGGGTTCTTCTTCCCGCCGCCCGGGCAGTTCCGGCTGCGCGACCTGACTGACGACGTGACCTTCGTCTCGGCGACGACGGGCGACGGGGGCTCGCTGCAGGTGCGCCTCTTGGCGGGCCACGAATACCAGTACACGTCGCTGACGTGGCTCGGGCGCACGTCGCTGGCGATTCCGGCGCCGCCTGCCTGCGCACTGCTCGCACCGGTGAGCCTGCTTCCCGCACGACGACGGCGATCGTGAAGCCGTGGAGCATGACGGAAGCCGGCATCGATGCGCGGCGCGACTCGATTCGACGGCCTGCCCAGATAGATGAACCGCGTTTGCGCTCCGGCGGGGATGACTTGCGAATTCCGGGCGGATTATTGCGTGCGCGCGCCGGATGGGCGC
>JAUIFD010000279.1 GCA_030429485.1 Phycisphaerae bacterium
TCGTCGTCGAGCAGGATGCCGAAGGCGGCGTGGTCGGTGCCATCGTCGGTCAGCGCGCACGTGTGCTCGCGACCCGCGCTGATCCTCACCGCCGTTCCCAGACCTTCGACCCGCCTGGGGCTGGACGTGGGGCCGCCGGAGCTGCCCAGCTGGCCCCGCTGGTTGCGCCCCCAGCACCACGCCGCGCCGGAGACGCCCACGGCGCACGTGTGCTCTCGACCGACCGCGGCGTCGACGATCGGCTCGTCGAGCGGCACGGTGACGGCCGTCCGCGAGGTGTCGTTCTCGGTCGCGGCGCCGAGCTGGCCCCGCTCGTTGTCCCCCCAACAGCGCAGGACGCCGATGCCGCTCAGGGCACAGGTCGTGTCGCCGCCGGCGATGACCCGGCTGGTCCCACGCTCGCCCGGTGTCCGAACCGACCGGTACACCTCGTTGTTGTCGGTCTGGCCCGCGCCCGGCCCATCCACGAGGCGGGCGCGCACGATGGCCACGTAGGGGGTGTTTGGGGCGAGGTCCTCGACCAGGAGGCTCGTCTCGCCACCGTCGACCTCGTGGGTCGCGATGAACGGGCGGCACGCGTCCAGCGTTGTGCCGAGGCAGACGTCGTAGACCACGGCGTCGTCGGTTTCCGCGGCGTCCCAGCTGGCCCGCCCGCTCGTCGGTGACTCCAGCGCAAAGGTGGCCACCCCTGCGAAGGACAGGTCGCCCGCGATCTCCACCGTGACGGGTCGGCCGTCGCCGTGTTGCCACCAGCGCAGGAAGCACTCGACGCCGTCGCCGTCGATGAGTGAGCCGCGCCCGATGAGCCGCACCTCGAGCGGCACGGGGAACTCGTACCAGCGGCGCAGCCAGCGCGCGTAGGCGGACATCTCCGACTTGAGTCGCGGGTCGACGGCGTCGTGGCAGCGAAGGCGGAGGGGCATGGGGTGAGGGTGGGTGCGGTGCGTGGTACGTGGTGCGCCGAGCGTCGGCCGAGCGATGCCGAGGCGAGGCGCGGATGCGACGACCGGGCCGAGTCTGAGCCGCACCGCGCGGCCGTCACCCACGGTATCGCGTGAGCTCCTCGACGACCGTGAAGCTGAACTTCGACTCGACCCGATCAGGAGCCACCACGCGGAACCTGCAGCGGCCGACGCGGCCCGTCGACGGCATGAGGGTGGTGAACGAGAGCGTCGCACCGTCCCAGGCGATGTCACTCACGACGAACGCCTCGCCGTCCTGCAGATCGACCCCCTCGACGTGGGGTGAGTCGGGCGCGCCCGAGATCGTGTACTCGCAGAGGTAGTCGTCGGAGTCGTAGGGCTCGGAGGAGCGCCACGTGCCCTCGAGCTGTTCGAAGCTGTGCATGGACGGTTGCCCCTTCAAGCGAGCTGCGTCACCCCTTGCGAAGCTGCTTGATGCGCAACCCGTTCGCCGAGTCGTCGATCAGTGTCGCCAGCCGGCGCTCGCGGGTCTCCTCGCGCTTCGCGCTGGTCACCCAGCGCGCGGACTGGCGACGGTAGCCGGGTGGTTGGTCCGCGTAGAACTCCCACGCGCCCGCGGTCTGCTTGAACCGGGCCACCATCTCGTCGGTGAGCGCGCCCTCCATCTCGGCCACGGCGTAGCCGCTGTCGGGGTGCGTGTCCTTGTGAGCGAAGGCGGCGAGCCCCGCGTCCGTCATCCGCCCCTCGGCGCTGAGCCGCTCGACGAGCTCGATGTTCCGCCGACTCCACACGCTCTTCGGCTTCCGAGGCGTGAAGCGGACCATGTAGCTCTCGTCGTCGATCGACTTGCGGATCCCGTCGATCCAACCGAAGCAGAGCGCTTCCTCGACGGTCTCTTCCCAGGTGACGGAGCGCTTGCCGGTGGCCTTCTTGTAGTAGGCGACCCAGAGGTGGTCGGCGGTGGTGTGGTGCGACTCGAGCCAGGTGCGGAAGGCGGCGGGTGTTGGGAAGAAGGGGGGGTCTGGGGCGGAGGCGGGCATGGACGACAATCTACCGAGCAAGGCTCACGATGCGCGCGACGGACTCGCTGAAGCGTCTTTGACGTCGCGTTGACGGCTCAGTGGTTCGGCAGCCCCGCGGAGCGGGGTCGCCCGCAAGCGATTGGCAGGCGGTCACTCGCCCCGATCGAAGAAGTAGAAAAGCTCGGGATCTCCCGGATCGAGGTTCTCGATGACGCCGCTCTGTTGGAATCCAAGCGATTCGAGCAGCGCCTGCATCGGCTCATTCGACTGGTTTGTGGATGTGAAGAGCTTCCTCGTGGTGCATCGCTCGCGCAGTCCCTCGAGGAGAGCGCGCCCGATCCCCCGGCGCCGCTCCGGTTCAGCGATGTAGAGAAAGGAAATGAAACCATTCTCGAAGAAGCTGTACTCCAGCGCGGCATAGCCAACGATGCCGCCGCCCTGCTCCGCGACAAGGCCAGTCGCGGCCTGCAAGAGGCGATCAACGAGGTGAGCGCGCGCGGGGTCGAGCCCGGCGTCATGATCGAGCTCGATGATGGCATCTCGATCGTCGCGGCTAACTTCGCGAATCTGCACCGGCGAGATCACGTGGCATTACCGGCTCAGTGGTTCAGCGGCGCCGCGGAGCGGCGTCCGCTGCAAGAGATTGTCAGGTTGCAGTCGATCATGCCCTCGAGTACTTGTGCAGGAGTATTGCGGCTCCCGGATAAGCTCGCCCCGTGTCCGTGTCGGTGAGTTCATAGTGTGCCGGCGCAAGTACCCACGCGTACGCGG
>JAUIFD010000064.1 GCA_030429485.1 Phycisphaerae bacterium
GAACGTCGAGCCCGAAGCCGTCGGGTCGATCGCGAAGCTCTCGTCGAGTAGAAGATCCACGGAGAGCTGGCTCGAGTTCGAGATGACCTGGAGCCCGCGACCGGTCGCGATCTGGCCGTTGACCAAGGCGCCGACGTCCTGCCCGCTGTCCTTGGTCGCGGTCGTCAGCGGGTTGCCCCACGCGAACCCGCCCGTTGCGTCTGGGACCGGTGTGCCCTCCGGGTACTTGTAGAGCACCCACGCATCGTCAGCGGGGACGTCGGGCGTGTTGCGTCGTTCGACCGACACGAATGAGGTCGAGCCGTATTCGGCCGAGTTGAAGACCACGCCGGAGTTGGCGTCCCCGTTGATCAGTGCCGCGGTGACGCCCGTTGATTCGGTGAGGTTGTTGATCCCCGCGACCACGGTGGCGAGCGGAGTGCCGGAGATAAAGGTGATCTCCTCCACGCCCCTCGGCCCCGAGATCTCGAGCGTCACGGTCGACAGGATCTGGCCCGCCGGCGACGTGCCGCCGTTGTAGTAGAGGCCACCTGTTTGGGCGGAGGTCACGATATCGATGTCGACGTTGAGCTGTGAGCCGCCCGTGAATGACGCGTTGAGCACGCGGGCGCGGTTGATGGCGCCCTTGTCGATACCGGAGAGGGTGTAGTCGAGCGAGCCGTCCAGCAGGCGAAGATCGCCGAACGTCGCCGTGTTGGAGATGCGGGTGATCGACTCGATCGCCGAGTCGATCTGCAGCTGATTGGCGTCGCGCTCCTCCTGGGAGTTGGCGCCGCTGTTGGCCGCCTCGATGATGAGTGAGCGGATATCAACGAGCAGGTTGTTGATCTCGTCGAGCGAGGCTTCGGTGGTGGCGATCACCGAGCTCGCACGCTCGGCGTTCTTCACCGCCTGCTCAACGCCCGCGATGCCGGATCGCAGGCGTTCAGAGATGATGAGCCCCGCGGGGTCATCGCTCCCTCGGTTGATGCGGACGCCCGTCGAGAGGCGTTCCAGGTGTGTCTCGAGCGTGCGATTCGTGCGCCCGAGATTCGACTGCGCGATCACGCTCGGGATGTTCGTGTTGATCCGTGCCATTGGCGTCCTCCGTGATTCAGGCCGCGCTCTCGCGTGCGGGTCCGTTCCCGCGCCTGGTCCAAGTGCTCAGCTTGCTCGCCGAGCCAGCGCCGGACCGTCCGACGCCGCGTGTGACTGATTGGTGACGCGCCGTGGCGGGCCGGCGGAGATGGTCCGCCGCAGCGCCAGGGTGTCCTTGCCTTCGAGCCTCGCCGCCCGCGCGTTCTCCGCGGTGATCTCTCGGTACACCTCTTTGCGGTGCACCGCGATATTCGATGGGGCAGCGATGCCCAGGCGAACCTTGTCGCCTCTGATATCGACGACCGTGATCTCGATTTCGTCGCCGATCATGATCGTCTCGTCGCGATGACGTGACAGCACAAGCATCCGGTCGCTCCTTGCCGGTGGGTTCGGCGGGCAAACACCCCGCCTCTGGGCTTCGTTCCACGACCGGGATGGTCACGCCGAAATCGCCTCCTGCAACTGCGAGCCGATTTCCACCAGCTCGTGACGCGTCGTCCAACGCTTGTCCGCCAGCACGAGCTGCGTCGCCTGCCGGGCCTTCGTGTTGATCACGAGCGGCCCCTGAAGATTGCCCGTCAGCCAGTGCTCCACCTTGTTCACGATCACGAACACCTGCGCATCGCCCAAGTGCTCGAGACCGATCGACTCCGCCTGCTCGGGACGGATCGTCGCCTCGTATCCCGAGACGAACATCGCCGGGTCCGTCACCACGAACGCCAGCGCCGGATCATCCAGCGATTGCAGCCAGAAGAAGCACGCGTCCTCGCCCGGTTCGAGCAGACAGAAACGCGTGCAATCCGGGAACCCAAGCAGGCCCTTCTCGAACGTGATCACGCGGTCCTCCGCGATCTCGATCACACCGAATCGGCTCGTCCGCACGTCCATGGCGGTCACTCCACGTCTCGGCCCGTTCCAAAACTCGCCGCCGATGCTCCACATCGGCTGACCTCCGGTCAGGCGTCGGGCCCGCGGCCGTGCCGGGCCCACCCTTGATTCTCCAAACTCGTTCGGCGCACGCTCGTGCGCCGAACGCCGTTAGATGAAGTCGAGCAACGAGAGCGAGTTCGCCGTCGCCGCCACCTGCAAGCTCGCCTGGAGCTGACTCTGCAGCAGCGCGTACTTCGTCGCCGCCTCCGCGAAGTCGGTATCGCGCAGCTCCGAACGCATCGACTCGTTCAGCACCTTGCGATTCTCCAGCACGTCCGTCTCCTGCTGCACACGGCGAGAGAGCCCGCCGACCATCCCACGCGCCTCGGTTACGCGGTCGAGGTCACGCTCGAGAGATTCCGTCGCAAGCCCGATGCCAATCTCATCGCCGGCGAGCAACGCGTCACGAAGATCGATCAGATGCGTGAAGGCGTTATCCACACGCACGCGAGCTGCGTCCGCACCGAGATACACACCCGACGTCGCGTCGTACCCCCCGTCCAACAGCCCCAGCGCCCTCGCCGCCTGCGAGTTGTTCCGCTGCGTCACGCTCACCGAGCCGCCGAGCGCCGCGTCCTGCTCAAACGCGATCCCGTTCGCCCCGTCGTTGAGCCCAGCTGCAAACGCTGTCGTCGGGAGGCCCGCCGCGGTGAGCTGCGTATCCGCCTGCGCATTGATCGCGGCAAGTAGCGTCTCCACGTTCGTCGTGTCTTCCGGCGCGAGGTCGATCGAGAGCACGGTCCCGTCGCCGAGCGTGATGTCGAAGTCGACGTTGAGCGCGGCGGAGATCTGCCCCGTCTCCGGGTCCGGCACGCCCGACACCACCGACACACCCCGCCCGTCGTCAAATGCTGCGAGCGAGGTCCCGAGGTCCAGGGTCCGGATGCCGAGGAGCGACGCGGTGCCACCCTCGCCCGTCACCTCACTGATCGAGAGTGCGCCCGCAACCCCGCCGGCGACCTCGTACCGCACATTGATGCCATTGCGCGCGTCGTTGATCTCCACACGAACGCCGACGCCGGTGGCCTCGATCGCGCGTCGTACGTCGCCGATCGTCTCGGCACTTGACAGGTCAACGACCGCCGTGCGCCCACCCGCGCTGAGGCGAAGGCGTCCCAGCGACTCGCCCGGCGCCAACGTCACGGGTGATTCCCACGTCAGTTCGGGATCGAGCGCGAGCCCGTTCGAGTTTCCCGGCCCGAAATCGAACGCCGGATCGCCCGCGAGTCCCAGGTCGCGAGCCGTCGTCCCCTCGCCGACCTCGAGGAACCGGACCCCACCCGCCCCAGGATCGATCGCGATCGTCAGCCCGCTTTCGCCGACACCGACCCCCCCGGCTCCCAGGATCGTCGTTCCGAGTTCACCCTCGAGCGTGCGCAGATCGGCCTCGACCAAATCCGCGACATCCGCGATCGTGTCGGCCCCGCTCACATCCACGCGCCGCGCCGGACCGCTGTCGTATGTGTATTCGACAAACCCGAGCGCGACGCCGAGCCCTCGAGCCCCACGAAGATCAGCAAGCCGTGTGTCGTCGGTCAGCGTCGGCGAAAGGTCGGCCGTTCCCTGCACACGCGACGACGCCGACCCGATCACACTCCCTGCCCCGAGTGTGACAGGGATGTCGCCCGCCGGTCCGAGGTCCGTCAGCAAGCCACCGCCCGACCCGAGATACCGGTACCCGCTCCCAAACGCCTCGACGGCCGGGCCGCCCGGTGTTGAACCCGCAAACACATATCCCACCTGCGATGTGCGGTTCGCGATGCCCGCGAGCCCGGTGATCATCGAGTTCACGACCTGGGCGAGCGCTTTGCGCTCCTCGTCGGTGGTGAGCGATCCGACCTGCTCGAGCCCGATCGACTTCGCTTCAAGCAGCAGATCCGTCGCCTCGCCCAGCGCCTGGTCGATCGTCGCGAGCGACGAATCGGCCACGTTCAGGTTCCGCCTCAGTTGATCGGCGCGCTCAAGATCGGAGTCGAGCGTCGTGATGAGCGCCGCCCGCACCGAGTCCTGACTCACGCGGGAGATCGCCCGCCCCGTCGAGAGCTGCTCGTTGATCCGGAAGAGGTCCAGGTTGGTGCGGTTGAGCGACGAGAGCGACAGCTGCGTACGAAGCAGGTTCGGCATCCGAGTCAATGTGCTTGCGATCGGAATCGTCATGCCTGTTCCCTCTAGACGAGCGCAATCAGCGTGTCGAGCAGTTCGTCCGCGATCTGGATCACCCGTGCCGCGCCCTGGTATTGGCGCTGGTAGTTCATGAGGTTCACCGACTCCTCGTCGAGGCTGACGCCGCTTACGGCCGCGCGCTGTGCGTCGAGATTCTCGCGCACGATGAGCGTCGCTTCCGCCTCCGACACGGCTCGACTCGCACGCCCGGCGACGACCTGCACCTGGTCGCCCCAAGCCTCCGCGAAGCCGCGACCGCCCAGCGCATCGACAGCCTCGCTCGCGAGGTCCGCGATCTCGAGCGCCGTCCCATTCTCGACGTACGCGCCGTCAACCCATCGCCCGGAGGCAAGCAGAGACGCCGAGCCTTCGAGCTCGCCGCGCACCGCGATGTCCTGAGCCGACTGGCCGACGAAGAAGCTGTTCATCCCGAGCGTGGCGAGCACACCGGACGAGTCCTCTTCGAAGGACACCGAGAACCCGGCCTCGCCTGAGAGGTCCAGGCGCCCGTCCGGGAGGATCGTCGCTGTCATGCCCGACACGGCGTCGAGCGCGGCGCGGATGTCCTCAAGCGAGGTGTCGTCGCTGAAGCCCGCGGCGCCCGAATCCGTGATCCCGTCGAGGTCCACGTCGATGCGCACCCGCTCCGACGTGCCCGTGTGCTCGTTGTGCACCCGGACGAAGAACCCGCCGTTCTCGGCGCCGTATGGCAGCCCGGCAAGCGAGCCGTTGGTCGGGTCGTTGAGCGCGCGCGTCCAGTCCTCGCTTTCGAGCGTGAGTGTTCCCGTGAGTTGCCCGTACCCGCCTCTGGGCGATCCGGTGGAGTGCAGACGGTTGACCTCGAAGATCAGCTGACCCGCGAGGTCATCCAGCGCCGCGATCGTGTCGTCAGCGCCGCTTGCTCTCGCATCGAGGAGACCACCGATCTTGCCACCCGAGAGGCGGAGGCGGTCGCCGTCCTCACCCAAGGCGATCACGGCCTCAGTTCCGCCGTCCTGCGAGACGAGGCGGAGCTCAAGCCCGCGGCTCGTCGCCCCTAGCACGGCGGGGTTGGATCCGATCAAGACGTCGTACTGCCCGTCCGCCTGCTCGACGACCGACAGGTCAACGAGTTCCGACAGCTCGGAGACCGCCTGGTCACGCTGGTCGCGGAGCTCGTGGGCCTCGCCGTTTCCGCGTTCTGCCGACGCGACCTCACGATTGAGGTCGGCGATCGTGCCGAGCAGTTCGTCCGCCCGCTGCACCGTCTGTCCGAGTTCGCGGTCGATCTGCTCGCGCACCTCGCCGAGGTCTGAACGGACGCGTCGCAGAAACGTGGCAAGCTCTGCGCCCTGCTGGATGACCACCGACGACGATTCGCTCAGGTTCGCGCGCTCGCTCCACGATCCGAAGAAAGCCGAGAGCTCCGACGACACGTCGAAGTCGCTCAGCTCATTGAGCGATCCTTCGATCTGCGTCATCACCGATGCCACTCGCTCGCTCGCGCCGTAGTCGGCATACCCGAGCCAAAGGCGGGCCTGCAGTGAATCGCTCACCTCGCGCCGGATGTTGGCGACACCGACGCCGCGCCCGATGGACCCGACGGCCCCGGCCGAGCCTCCGCGGATGCTCTGGAGCTGCATCAGACGGCGCGAGTACCCCGGCGTTGACGCGTTGGCGATGTTGTTCGATGTGAGCTGGATGCCCGCCTGCCCGACGTTCAACCCGCTCTGTGCCGCCTGGATCGCCGCGTGAAGGCTCATGTGCGCTCCGTTAGCTCGTAAGGTCCAGAGCCGGCGCCGCCGCCGGGCCGAGCGCGATGCGCCCGCGGTCCGAGTACGTCCGCGCCTCACCGAGCGCGCGATGCACTTGCGACGTGATCCCCCGCATGTGGGTGAGCAGTCGCTCGGTCGCCATGCGCACGTGGGACTGGTGCTTGCGAACCTCAAGTACCCGAGAGCGGAGCTGTGCGCCCCGGTCTCGGACGGCGTCGCCCTCGCCGCCGAGCGACTCGGCGACCTGGGTGAGCGTCGCGCCCTTTGGATACGCGAGCAGAAGCGCCGCTCGCTCGTCGTTGAGCTCCCCGATCCGGGCGATGATCCCGGCCCGCCGGCGCACACAGTCATCAATCGCCGCGCCGTCGGCCCGACGCAGCGCTCCCGCGTGCTCGTGCGTGAGCTCCAGCAACTCATCGTGCTCGGCGATCAGCCTCTCAAGCAGGCCGGTCAGACGCGTGCCCAACTCTCGATGTCGTTCCGTCGTCATGCTCATGCGGGATCTCCGATCCGGCGGCCTGCATGCGTGCACGCATTTCGCGTGCCAACCGATCAACGAGCCCCCAGTTGCCCGAGCGCACGATCCGCTCCGCGAGCGCAACATCCATCATCGCGCGGAACGGCTTCTCGCCGGGGCCCGGCCCCCATGGCGGGGGCGCGTTGCTCGACTCGCGCATCTCCTTGAGCACCGGCTCGACCAGCGCCGCCGCGACGAAGCCCGCCGCCGCGTCAAACGCTTCGTCTTCGTCTCCGCCGCCCGCGTGTGTTGCGCGGTCAAACCTGCGCCCCAAAGCCGCGGCGAAATCCTCGCGCGACATCTCGCCCACACCCGGCAGCGCCGGGGGCGCGAGGGCAGTGTCCGAACCCAGTGCCGCGAGCGATTGCATCAGTCCACCACCAGTTCCGCGTGCAGCTTGCCCATCTTCTTGAGCATCTGCAGCACCTCGATCTGAGCCGTAGGCTCGACGTTGAGCTGCTTGAACACGCCCTGCAGGTCCGCGAGGCGGGCCAGTTGGCGATCGTCAGCGTCCGTCTCGATCCCGGCCCACCGCTCGGTCTCGATGAGCGGGTTCGCCGGCGTCGCCTCGGGCGGCGGCACAACCGTCGTGATCGTCAGCCCGCGGTACGTGATCGCGACAGGGCTGATGCGCACATCGCCCGCCACCGCGATCGCGCCGGTTCGCGTGTTCACGATCACCCGTGCCGGAACGCGCAGGAGTTCCGGGTGGATCGGCGTCGACATGACGTCCGCGATAAACGCCGACGGGTCCTGCAGCTCCTGCTCCGGCACGAGCACGCGCACGATTCGATCGTCCATGGCGCGGGCGATGGGAGTCGCATCGGCCGCGAGGGAGTTGAAGTACTCCACGTTGATCGCCGCGGCGATCTGACTCACGGCCGGATAACCGCGGTACCACGGCTCGATGACTAGATCGAACACCCCGTCCGGTGGTGTCATGCGGACGTCCTGCATGATCCGCGCCCCCTCGCGCACCACGCCGCCGGTTGGGGTCGTCGCGTTCTGCACCACCACCGGCCCGTACGCGGTGGCGAACACCGGATCACCCGGCCTGGGGCCGCGCAGCACGGTCACATACAGCTCACCGCCCTCGAGCGACGCCGCGCTGCCCACCGTCGACACCGTCACGTCGATCGCGTCGTTCGTTACGGCTCCGCCGCGCGGGATGCGGCACTGCACCATCACCAGGGCGACCGACTTCGTGCGCGCAAGCTCGTCGAAGCTCTCGATCGGGTTGCCCGCCCGCTCCAGCACCGCCGCCAGGGGACGCGCCACGGCGAGCTCCTTGCCCGAATCGCCCGTGCCCGGGAGCCCCATCACGAGCCCGAGCCCTTGGAGCACGAACTCCGAATCGCCCCTCATGCGGGCGAGTTCCTTGATCGTCGTCGTTTGGGCCGCAGCTGGGCAGACCACCAGAGCGAGAAGAGCGAGCAGTCGGATCATCACGCGGACCTCCGCCGAGGCCCTCGCAACGAGCGTGCCGAAAGCGAACGCGGGGGAGGCGAGTTACTCGGACGCGAGACCGCGCGTCGGCTCGGGTGATTCCGTGCGCACGTCGCGGAGCGCGGGGAACTCAGCCCGCCACGAGCGGACAGCCTCGGGATCGAGCGCAACACTCAACACACCCTCGTCCTCGCCGAACTCGCCGAGTAGGTCGCCCTTTGGTCCAACCGCGATCGAGCCGCCGGCGTACGAGAGGTGCGGGTCGTTGCCCGCGCGGTTCACCGCGAGCAAGTATGCCTGGTTCTCGATGGCGCGCGCGATGGCCAGAGTTCGCCAGTGCGCGTGCCTTGCGCGTGGCCAGTTCGCGATAACAACCAGCGCCTCGGCCTCGTGGCGCAGCGTGAGCGCACGAAACAGCTCCGGGAAGCGCAGGTCGTAGCAGATCGCGAGCCCCACGCGCAGCGGGTCATCGCCCGCGGCCCACTCGAACACCGCCGAGCGATTTCCACCCTCGATAACCTCGGGTTCCTTTCCGAACCCGAACGGATGCACCTTGTCGTATTCGCAGGTCAGGTCGCCATCGGGGTCGAGCACGCTCGCTCGGTTGCGAGCCTTGCCGCCCCCGACCGGGGGCACCGTGCGCCCGCCGACCACCCACACCCCCAAATCGGTCGCGAGCGTGCGCATCGCCTCAAGGGTGCGCCCGTCGTCGGCGGTGCGATCGACGCGCATGCTGAACCCGGAATCGAACATCTCCGGGAGCACGACGAGATCGCCCGCGTGCGGGTCGGCCCGGCGCACGAGATCGCGCACACGGCGCACATTTGCGTCCCGATCCTCCCACGCGATGTCGAGTTGGACGAGGTGAGCCCGCATGCCGACGAATCCAGCAGAACCGGGAACGATACGCCGGGTGGATCGTAGAATGAGGGCAATCCCAGGGAGGGGATCCAATGGGCCCGATCGTGCTCGCAAGCCGCTCGCCGAGGAGGCGCGAACTGCTGGAGGCAGCGGGATACGCCCACGTGGCGATCGATCCGGGGGTCGAGGACTCACATTTGCGCCCCGGGCGCGTTGAGCCGGGTGAGTGGGCGATGGCGCTCGCGTATCTCAAGGCCGCGGCGGGAGTCGGGCGAGCGGGCGAACTGGGCATTGAGGCTGGCGTCGTGATCGGGGCGGACACGATCTGCGTCCACGGGGGCCGGGTCTTTGGGAAGCCGGGCTCGGCCGACGAGGCGCGGGACATGATCCGCGCGTTCTTCGACGCGGAGCACGACGTGATCACCGGCGTGGCGCTCCTGCGACCCGGCGTGGGCGAGCGCGCGCTCTTCTGGCGCTCGGTGCGCGTGCGCGTCACCGCCGTGCCGGACGAGACGCTTAACGCCTACGTGGATTCGGGACATTGGCAAGGCAAGGCGGGCGGGTACAACCTCCGCGAGCGACTCGACGATGGATGGGCGATCGACGCCGACGGTGATCACGGCGCGGTGATGGGGCTCCCGATGTCGGACCTCGCGCCCCGTCTGACGGCGTTGGGCATCGCCGCCGAGGCCGCCGCATGAGTGTGGTGCTTGCCGGTTCGCCGATCGCGCCGGCGTGGGCGGTGCTTCCTCTTGCGTTCATTGCGACGCTCGTGACCGCGGCACACCTGATCTCGCTGCACACCGCCGATGCGCGTCGCGACATGCCGGCGTCGCGTCGGCGCATCCGCTCGGCGAACGGCGTGGCGACACTCATCGCGATCCCCGTGCTCGCGAGCGCGTTCGGCGTCGTGACGCAGGATGAGCCGCGCGGTTTCACCCTCGTCTGGTCCGCGGGGGCGGGGCTGCTCGGCATTGTCATCCTGCTCGCGGCGGTCGACCTGGTGAACACCGCGCGCCTGAGCGCCCGCACGCGGGCGATGCGTCTTCGCGACATTCGGGCCCGCCGTGTTACGCTCGAGGCTCGGGTGCGTGAGCTGATCCGCGACGCACGAGCTGCTGAGGACCACGATGGAAGGTGAGGCGCGCCGGGCGCCGGTGCCGGGGCCTTTGGGCAGGCTCGCGTCTCGTGTGTACGCGCGCGGGCTCGCCCGGCGGACCGCGAGGTTCGATCGCGGCGAGGGCGTGGTGCGCTTCGATCGTCCGGTGATCTCCGTGGGCAATCTCTCCGTAGGCGGCACGGGTAAGACGCCCATGGTGCGATGGGCCGTGCGCACGCTGCGTGATGCGGGGCACGACCCGTGCGTCGCGATGCGCGGGTACAAGTCTCGCGAGGGACACAGCGACGAAGCGACGGAGCACGCGGAGGAGTTCGATGATCTTCCGGTCGTGGCGCAGGCGGATCGATCACGCGGGTTGATCGAGCTCTTCGCGAGCGAGCGGGGCGAGCGCGTCGAGGCGATCGTGCTCGACGACGGGTTTCAGCACCGCCAGATCGCGCGCGATATGGACCTCGTGCTGCTCGACGCGACGCGCGATCCGTTCGACGACGCGATGCTCCCCGCCGGTTGGCTCCGCGAGCCGGTGGAAGCGCTCCGACGCGCGACGCACATCGTGCTGACCCACGCCGAGGCCGCGTCGAGCTCAGGCCTCAGCACGCTTGCTGCGCGTATCGCGGACTTCCGCGGACACGAGCCCGACGCGGTCGTGCGCCACGTCTGGACGGGACTCACGATCTGGAGGTGGGGCGGGTCGACGTGGGAGGCGACGGCGGAATCGGTGGAGTGGCTCCGCGAGCGTCGGACGATCGCCGCGTGCGCACTCGGCAATCCCGGTCCGTTCATCGACGGGGCGCAGCGTGCGAGCGGGATGCTCGCGGCGAAGGTGGTGTTGCGCGATCATGACCCGTATGCGTCGGGCACGATCGAGCGGATTGTCGGCGAGGCTCGCGCTGCGGGTGCGGGCGCCATCGTCACAACGGCGAAGGACTGGGTGAAACTGCGGCGGTGCTCGCTCCCGCTGCCGGTCGCGGTGCCGCGGCTGGAGCTGGTGTTTGACTCGGGAGAGGCGGCGATACGCGGGGCGCTGCTCGCGGCGGTGGCTGAACCAGAGTAGCGGCGCTTCACCTATAATCCGCGATGAGGTGCATCTGTGGATGAGCTGATCCGGGCATTTGGCGCATGGCGTCCGTTCCGTGTGATCGTCGTGGGCGATTTCATGTTGGACGAGCAGGTGTACGGCGACGCCGAGCGTCTGAGCGCTGATGCGCCGGTGCCGGTGCTCCGTGTGCGGGATCGCGCGCACAACCCGGGTGGGGCGGCGAGTCTGGCGATGGACCTGGCTGCAATGCGCGGGTACGTGACGGTGGTCGGCGTGGTGGGCGATGATGCCTCTGCGGGGGTGCTCGCTGGCGCCATGCGGGACGCGGGGCTCGACACTGTCGGTCTCGTGACCGATGCGACGCGGCCGACGACGGTGAAGCGCAACCTGGTTGGGCTTGCGCAGCAGCGTCACCCACAGAAGATGTTCCGCTTGGATGAGGAGAGCCGCGAGCCGCTCGGGACGGATGTCGAGGGCGCGGTGCTGACGGCGTTCGAGCGCGCGCTCGCGGAGGGCGCCGACGCGGTGTGCATCGAGGACTATGCCAAGGGCGTGTGCACCAATGGCGTGTGCGCGGGGGTGATCGAGGGTGCGCGCGCCGCGGGTGTGCCGGTGTTTGTTGATCCGGCGAACCTCGACGATTACACGCGCTACGCCGGGGCGACAGCGATCACGCCGAACCGGAACGAGGCGGAGCGGGCGACGGGGCTCGCGACGTGCGCAGACGGTTCGGAGGCGCAGAACGCGCGTGTCGCGGAGTGCCTCCAGGAGTTGTTGTCGAGCGATGTGGTGGTGCTGACGCTCGATCGGCATGGGGCGTTGTTGCTGGAGCGCGGGTGCGAGCCGGTGGTGGTGCCGACGGGCGCCCGCGACGTGTACGACGTCACGGGCGCGGGGGATATGTTCATCGCGGGGCTCACCGCGGGGCGTGCGCAGGGGCTCGGGTGGGAGGACGCGACACGCCTGGCGAACTTGGCCGCGGGGCTCGAGGTTGAGGTGTTCGGCGTAGCGCCGATCCCGCTCGCGCGCCTGCATCACGCGGCGCTCGAGCACCGACGCGCGGAGCGAGGGAAGGTGCGCACGAACGAGGAGCTTGAGCACGAGGTCGAGGCGTGGCGTGCTGCGGGCAAGCGCATCGCGTTTACGAACGGGTGCTTCGATGTGCTCCACGCGGGGCATATCCACCTGCTCGAGGCGGCGCGGGGAGAGGCCGATGTGCTGATCGTTGCGACGAATGCCGACGAGACTGTGCGCAGGTACAAGGGTGCGAACCGCCCTGTGAATGCGCTCGCGGACCGGCTCCGCGTGCTCGGCGCTCTGGAGGCCGTGAACGCGCTGGTTGTCTTCGAGGAGGACACACCCCAGGCGCTGATCGAGCGGGTCCGCCCGGATGTGCTGGTCAAGGGCGACGAGTACACGCTCGGTGAGATTCCCGGGGCTTCATTTGTAGAGCGCAGCGGCGGCCGGGTGGTGCGCGTACCCATGCGAGCGGGGATGAGCTCAAGCGAGGTTCTGCGCCGTTCGGGTGATCCCCGTGCCGAGGTCGCGAGCGATGCGTCGTCGCGGGAGCGGTTTATCGCGGATCGTCCTGCGACCTGAGCACATTCTCGTGGCGATGCACTCGGTTGCGACACGAGTGTGAGTCCGGCGGAAGAGAACCGCGCGAGTGGGGTCGGGTGACTCGCGACGTCGGTGGGGGTGCGCCGATAGGGTGAGTTGTGGAGCATGTTGCGCTCATTCGGCGTGCGTATGTCGAGCCGATTCTCGATGGCCGCAAGACGGTCGAGGCGAGACTTGGGCGGGTGCGCATCCCGCCGTTTGGTCGGGTGGGTGCGGGCGACACTGTGCACTTCAAGGCAGTCGGCGGCGGCTTCGTCTTGATGGCGCGTGTGGGTTGGGTCAGGGAGTCGGACGGGCTTGCGCCGGGCGATGTGCGTTTGTTGGAGCGGGAGTTCGGGGGCGCGGTCTGCGCCGAGCGGTCGTTCTGGCGTGAGAAGCGGTCGGCGCGTTGGGCGACGCTGATCTCGCTTGTTGATGTTCGTGAGATCGAGTCGGGTCCGGATATCGCGGAGTTGCGGCGGTCGCGTCCGCGGGCGGCGTGGCTTGTGTTGCCGGCTGCAGCGGATGTGTCGCTACCTCAGGCGCGCGCGCAGTGAGGCTTGAGCTTCATCGCCCAGGACGACCGACGCGGAGAGCTTGGCGCCATCGAGCACGCTTGAGGGGTCGAGCGACGCGTCGAGGGTGTTGAGCAGTTGCTTGGTTGCTGCGAGGGCTGTGGGGCCGGCGCGGGTGATGCGTTCGACGATCACGTCGATCGCGGCGTCCATCTCTTCGGTATTGCTCGCGGCGTGGTCGGCGATCGCGATCGCGGCGGCTTCGGCTCCGGACATCACCCCGCCTCGGAGCAGGACCGCACGCGCACGGCCCGCGCCGATCTTTCGCACAAGCCACGGCGCGACGACAGCGGGACAGACGCCGAGATCGACTTCGGGGAAGCCGAGCTTGGCGTCGGCGTGGGTGATGAGCAGGTCGCAGACGCACGCGAGCCCGCACCCGCCGCCGATGGCGGCGCCGTTGACGCGCGCGATGGTGAGGCAGGGGAGCGCGCGCACCTTGAGTGTGAGTTCGGCGATGCTCGTGAGGAGTCGTTCGGGGAGGTCGGGTGTGGCGAGTCCTTCGCCGACGACGATGGCTTTGAGGTCCATGCCCGCGCAGAAGGCTCGTCCCTCTCCGGTGATCACGCACGCGGACACCGCCTCGGCTCGGGCGAGTGCATCGGTGCGCGCGTGGAGGGCGTCGAGCAGATCGACGGACATGGCGTTGCGCGCATCGGGGCGGTTGAGGGTGAGGCGCGCCGCTCGCCCTGTGATCTGGAGGGTGGCGAGGTCGGTCATCGGTTCCAGATCTCCTGTTCGAGCAGGGCGTAGGTCTCGTCGGTGAGCGCACGGATCGAGGCTTCGGCGGCGTCGCGTGCAACGGACTCGTCAAGCCCGTCGATCTGCGTGAGCCAGGCTTTGGTCGTGCGGATGGCGGCGGGGGGCTTGGAGGCAAGGGCAGAGGCGCGCGCGAGTGTGTGGGCGTGCAGTCTTTCGTTGGTGTTGATCAGTTCGTGGACAAGCCCGATGCGGTGGGCGTGTGCTGCCGAGATGAGTTCGGGATCGAGGAGGAGCGCACGCGATGGACCGTCGGGAGTGGCGAGGCGGAGGAACGGCGCACTGACCGCGGGCGAGATGCCGAGACGGAGGACGGGGTATCCGAGACGTGTCGAGCGTTCGGCGAGTACGAGGTCGGCCCCGCCGAGGAGTGCGCACCCGCCGGCGATGGCGCTGCCGTGGATGCCCATGACGACGGGGACGGGGCAGCTTCGCAGAGCGAGGATGGTGTGGGAGAGCTCGGAGATGAGCTCGCGTATGAAGGCGTGGTCGCGTTGGTGGGGATGGGCCCTGAGGTCGAACCCTGCACAGAAGGCCTTGCCCTCTCCGGTGATGGCGATGGCGTTGATCGCGGGGGGGGGGTGGGTCGCGCCGGTCGTGATGGCTCGGAGCATCTCCGGCGTGAGCGCGTTGCGTTTGTCTGGTCGCGCAAGGGTGATTGTGCGGACGCCGGTGGCGGCGTCTTCGACACGGATCACGGCGCGGGCTCCTGCGCTGCGCGCGCTCTGGTGACGGTGCGGCGGGCGTGTGATTCGGCGGCGTCGAGGGCTGCGCGATCGATGGAGAGGGTGCAACCTCTTGCTTCGAGTGCGCCCGCGAGCAGAGAGGTGGCGACGTTGCCCGGCGCTCGCTTGTCGGGGGTGGAGGCGTAGGGGCACCCGCCGAGCCCGGCGGCGGAGGCGTCGAAGGAAGCAATGGCGAGATCGAGCGCCGCGAAGATGCACTCGACGGCACGGCCGAAGGTGTCGTGGAGGTGGAGGGTGATCGGGAGGTCGGTGACGCCTTGCGCCGCGCGGACGGCGGCGGTGACGGTCTCGGGCGTGCCTGCGCCGATGGTGTCGCCGAGGTCGATCTCGTCGACGCCGAGGTCCGCGAGGCGTTTGCATACGTCGGCGACTTGAGCCGGAGCGATCGGGCCTTCGAACGGGCACGCGATCACGCACGAGACGTATGCGCGGACCTGGAGCCCTGCCTCGCGGGCGAGTGCGATGACGGGGACGAAGCGTTCGAGTGTCTGGGCGATGGAGGCGTTGGTGTTTTTCTGGGCGAAGGTCTCGCTGGCCGCGGTGAAGACGGAGGCTTTGGAGAGGAGATTGGTGAGGTTGTGCTCGCGGCGGGCGGTCTCGTTGGTAGCGAGCAGGGCTTGCATGCCCTTCTCGTTGGGGACGAGAGCGGAGAGGAGGGGTGGCGTGCCTAGGGCGGCGACATCCGGAGCGATCATCGCGCAGAGGTCGGTCGCGTCGCCGAGTTGCGGGATCCACCTGGCGCTGACGAAGCTGGTGAGTTCGATCTCGTCGAAGCCGACGGCGAGGAGTGTGCGCGCGAGATCGGCTTTGTCCGTGGTGGAGACAAGGCGCGGCTCGTTTTGGAGCCCGTCACGCAGAGTGACGTCGGTGATGCGGATGGCGGGCGGCATCCGGCGATGGTAGTGGGCTAGTTCCCGGTGCCGGCTGGGTCCTGGGCGCCCGCGGGTGGATTGGCCGGCGGGGGATCCGCGGGCGTCTCGGTCCCTTCTTCGAGCGCTGCGGCTTCCTCCTCGTCGTCGCCTGAGAGCTTGAGGAACGGGATTGTGGAGTCGATGTTGTTGATCGTCTTGCGGAGTGAGGCGAGGTGGACGTCGAGCTTGCCGAGTGAGGTCTCCAGCGCCGCGAGCTGGGTGTGCCGTTGCCCAGCTCGATCGCCTCGCCGGGCTCGTAGCCGCGGCCGACGTTGAGCGTGGTGACGAGGTTGCCGTCGATGGTCTCGAGCTGGGTGTTGGCCTTGGCGAGCGCTTGGTCGACGCTCGCGAGGGTCGCGTCGACGGTAACCAGGGTCTCGTCGACGCTCGTGAGCGTGGTGTCGATGCTCTGGGCGACTTCGATGACGTCGTCAAGGAGGGCGAGGCGCTCCTCAAGGCGCGCGTCGAGGTCGACCAGGTTCTGGTTGGTGTTGACCAGTTCGTCCCGGATCTCGCCGACGATGCACCCTGGGAGGAGGGCGAGCGAGGCGAGGAGCGGCATCGCGGCGAGTTTGGCGTTCATGCGCGCAGGATAGCGGACAGTCGCGAGGAGGGGTCATCCCGAGCACGCC
>JAUIFD010000065.1 GCA_030429485.1 Phycisphaerae bacterium
AAGTGCGATCGCACCGAGGCGCGATCGAAACAGCCCCCTCCCGTTGCGCACGGTTACACCGGGTCCCTCGAAGATCCCCTCGAATACGACGGTCCCGTCGTCGCCGACGACCGGGTCGCCGGCGCCCGTGAATGTGACCCCGGTCCGAGTTCCGGGACCGGATCGCCGGTCAGCATCAAGCGCGTGAACCCTGTCTGGCCAGCCGCAGCACAGCACACGCACGCCAACCAGATCGCGCCCCAAGCTCTTGTCTTCATCACAACTACCTCTCGTCAGCATTCCGCCTGATACTGGGCCAAGAACTCGAAGAAGTCGTTCGTATCCACGTTGCCGTCAGCGGTGAAATCAGCCCGAAGGTCTACGGCTTGGTACAGCGTCGGGAACATGAAGAAGTCGTTCGTGTTGAGCCCACCGTCGCCCGTCAGGTCCGCCGCACACCAATCCACGACTTCATAGATGGCGTACCCGTGACCATCTCCGCCCCACTGGATCGCGATCTCCTGACGGGCGTCCGCGTCGTAGCTTCCCAAGTCATGGAGTTCGCTGATCGAGCGGCTCGGTCCGGGCAGCGACTGCAGGATGTCAGTGGGACGGAAGCCCCGGAGGAAGCCCGTCGCGTCGATCACAATCAGGCTGTCCTCCGCCGGCCCGCCACTCGTTGTTCCTGGGCCTTCCCATCCATCTACCGGACCTCGATGATCTCATGTCCTCCACGCGTCGCACATTGCTGCGGCGACGCACCATTCCCTTCCGCTTCTCATCTGGGAATCGTGCTGCGATGCACGCTGCGGAGTCACCGACTCTCACTACCGCAGCGCACTGGTAGCGCGGTCGTGGATGCCCGCTCCGAACGCCCTTACGGACCCTGGGGCGCAGTCACTCCGTGCCCGGTTTGGCCGCCCGCCCTTCCGCGTGAACTTCGAGTACCCGCGGTTTGAATCGGCAGGCATGCACCCAGCCCGACCCTTCGATGGCCTGCGACCAGCGCACCTCCGCCCAGCGCGTCTTGTACTCGCCCTCGCCGACGCGGAATCCCAGCCCGACCACCGTTGCCGCAGGGAGCTCCCGCGTGCCGCACAGCACCATCACTCCCGTCTTGCTCCGATCGAGGGCATGCGCCTCAATGAGGGTGTCGGCTCCCGACTCACCCGGAACGACGAGGAGCACACTCTCGTTGTCGACCGAGGCCTGCATTGATGTTGTTTCCACTCTCATCCCACCCCGCGGATCGGTCGACGCGGACTGCGATCTTCACCAGTTTGTCCCAGGTCGATGCGCGCCACCACAAGGACGTGGCGATCAGGGCCTGCGCACACATGGTCACGCAGTTCGACCCCCTCCACCCAGTGAAAGCACGCGGGTGATGAGCCGCGCGGCCCAAAGCACGGCCCACACAGTCCTGTGTCATCAGCACGCATAACACCACAAATCTGTGCCATACGTTCACTCGACACCGTCAGTTGCCTCACGTTCGGGGATCGGACGCGCCCGCCCGATGCCGCCCGAAGGCGCCACGGACTGCGTCAGATCGAGCGTCTGCTTGAGACGCCGCGCGAGTTCATCGATCAGCACTTCGGATCCGACCTGACGGGCGCTCGACGCGACAAGCGACCCCATGCTCGGGTCGCCGATGCCAAGGAGCAGCCAGTTCGCGTTGATCTCGTACGCGAGGCAGAAGCGCATGAGGAACTGGGCGGAGGGCATCGCGCCGGCGCAATACCGCCGCACGGTCTCCCCCGACACGCCACACGCCTGCCCGACGTGGGCGAACGGCCGGGCCCCGATAGCCCTCACCAAGCGGAGACGCAGCGCCTGGCCTTCCTCGCTCTGTTCAGTATGCATGGTCGTGCGTGTCCCTTCCGCCAAGGCACCATCCCAGGTAGTGCGCCACACGCGCTTGCGCCAACGCGTCGGGAGATTCCCGGAAGAACGCGTGCTGATTGATCAGCCAACACGTCAGCCACCTCCGCACCGCGGGCCGAAGCAACCCGGAGTCCGATCTCAGGCGAGCGATCGCCTCGAACGCCTCACGGTCGAGCGCGAGCTCGCGAAGCGTGAAGCCCTCGCCCGGAGTCACGAAGGCATCGAGTTCCGCGTGGGTAGCAGATCGCAAGTGAACTTCCCTCAATCCAAGAGTTCGAAACGCAGGTCGAGCAACATCGATTCGTACTCCGCGCCGACCCTCGACGGCAGGACACCCGGGTTGGCCGCCAGGAAACGCAAGAGCCTCGTGCAATCCACGACGCCCTGTGCCCGCTGGATCGCCGTGAGCCCAGTCTGCAGCCCCTCGTTGTTCCACCGCTCGACCTGCGCGTCGATGAGCCCGAGCACCTCAGCCTCCGAGTGCATAACGGACCCCTGGTTCGCAGCCGTCGGGCACCCGAGCAGCACGCAGAGCGCGTCCATGAGCCAGTACAGCGTGTCCCACACCGCCTCGTCCTCGTCCGGGTCTACCCGAACGATCCGTTCACCAAGACTCTCCGCCGCCGGGCACGAAACAGGCGAGATGCCTAGTACCGCGAACGCGACAACTCCATAGACTGCACCTACTTGCGACCACATGCAAACCTCCCGCACCATCCGGGTGCCGCTGTCTGGAGGTGGGGTCGCTTGGTGCAAGGGTGGCGTTATGCGCAGTGACGCGCAAACACAAGACAATCCTGTCGGCGAACGGCCCGACCTCGAGTCGCCACACATTCGTGGGCTGGTCGCCAGGGTTCGCACAGGTGACCGCGAAGCGGCGGTCGAATTCGCACGGATCTATGCACCGGTCATACGCCAACGCCTGCGGCGCAAGCTCACGCCCGGTTTTCGCCGACTTATGGACAGTTCAGACCTGGTGTCGACCTTGCAACGTCGCCTCGATTTCATCGTCCGAGAAGGCCGAGTGCGCGCCGAGAGCGGACCGCAGCTCTTCAAGTTGATGGTCGAGATCGCGAGCCGAACCGTATCGGACCGATACCGGCTCCTCGATCGGATCGAGCGCCTCGAAGGCGCCGAGGCGACCAGACTCCGGGGCAACGACCCCTCGCCCAACGCAGACCCCGACGCACTCGATGCCGCACTCGAGCGTGCCTTCGACGCCGTCGGTTCCGAGCGAGACCGGGAGATCCTCGCCCTATGGCTGCAGGGCCTTGAGCACACCCAGATCGCCAAGGCTGTCGGCTCCAACGCCAACGCGGTGCGCCAACGCTGGCACCACATCCGACGGCGTCTGAAGGACACACTCGATCTGGAGGGGAACGCCGGTGACGTTCAACGACCTGATCCCAACTGAACTCTCGGGCATGAACGAAGACGATCTGTGCGAGGCGATCGCTTCCGATGCCGCGACGGAGGTGCGAGCCGGCAGGTTCATCGAGTTGCGCCGGTACACCGCGCTGATCCCGGAGTCGATGCTGACCCTTCCCGTGCTCGATACCGCGATCCGCGAGACCGTCGCCGCCGCGGTCGCACTCGGCGAGCAGCGAGACGAGATCGTCAGTTCGCTGCTGTCTAACTACCCCGAGTACGCCGAGCACATCGAAGCGGCCGTGTTGCTCGACGACGTCTTCGTGACAACGCGCAAGGCGACAGAGCTCGCGCAGCAGCAGTTGATCGGCTCGCTGCCCGCGGACTTCGGGCCGCTCTGGCGACCCGGCGAGCGGCGCTACCAACTCACCCGACGCCTCGGCAAGGGCGCACAGTCTCTGGTCTTCGCGGCGGTCGACCGGGCCGCGTCCGTCGGTGGACACGCCGCAATGGTCGCGGTGAAGCTCATCCCCTGCGATCGCACAGCGACCTTCGACATCGCCCGCCGCGAGGCGTTCGCCTCGCAGAGCGTCCGCCACGCCACCGTCGCGCGGGTGCTCGATGTCGGCCAGTCCGAAGACGGGCATTGCTACATCGCGACCGAGTATGTCGAGGGCGACACGCTTGAGCGTTGGATCGCCAAGCACGGGCGCAGCCCAGGCGAGATCGTGCGACTGCTGACGCCCGTCGCCGAGGCGTTGGTCGTCGCGCACGCCCGAGGAGTCACGCACCGCGACCTCACGCCTCGCAACATCATCATCGATCACGACGGACGGGCACGCCTCATCGACTTCGGCATCGCGAGTGACCCGTTGGCCGGCGCCATCCCCGAGGGTCGCGGCTCGCTGGGGTTCTGTGCGCCGGAGCAGCACCGCGAGGCGCCGAGCGCCCCTTCACTCGCCGACGTCTACGGGCTCGCCGCACTGATCTTCTGGGCGATCAGCGGGCAGGCGCCGAACGGGGCGACAGCCGACGACGCCGAGAGCAACCTGGCCGACGCGACTTGGCTCGGGCCGAGTTTGTGCTCCGGCGCCGATCCTCGCCTGGCAGCCGTGCTCAACCGCGCGCTTCGCCCGCGTCCCGAAGACAGATACGAGACGATGGCCGCGCTGGCCGAGGACCTGCGCCGCTGGCTCGGGCACGAGCCGATCGCCTGGCTCCACGAGCACCCAGCGCAGCGGCTGTCCCTCGCAGTGCAACGAGCGCCACGAGCTGCGTTCCTACTCGCGGCCTGCACGTTGGCGCTGACGACCTCGGGCGCACTGCTCACCGGCAGCGTCATGAACGCGAGGAACGCGCGCCTCGAATCCGATCTCGCGCAAACGAAGCTCCGCGCCGACACGGTCGAGGGCGTCGAGCTGATCGCTGCGGGAATGAAGATCGTGCTTTCGCGCCTCGACCCCCGCAAGCCATCGACCGCCCAGATCGCGCTACTGCTCACCCTGCGTGAGTTCTCGGCCAACTCCGTCTTCGACGATCCGCTCCGCACCATCGCGAACGACAAGTGCCTCCCGATGATGAAGTCCCGCCTCGCCGAACTCGACGCCCGGGGCGACGAGACCGTGCTCGAAGCCTTGCATATTTCGGCGGCTCTCGTCGCGATCGCATGCGACGATCCCGCAGCGGGCGACGTCGACGCATTGCTCGACGATGCGGATCGCCGGTGGAGCTTGGCCGGGCTCACCGACGACCCCAGCTTTGGCAATCTGCTCGAACGCGTCGCGGAGACGCACGCGAGTCGCCGATAGCGGGCGCATCGCCGGACACCGCGGGGACCGCAACCCGTACCATGCCAGCCGATGCCCGACCGCCCGCCTCCCCTCGCTCCCCATGTCGTCGCAATCGGCGAAGCGCTGTTCGATGAGGTGGCGGGCGGGCGGCGCGTACTGGGCGGCTCGCCGCTGAACTTCGCCATCCATGTCGCCCGCCTGCTCCGCGCCACGGGCGGGGGATCCACCTCGCTCGTCACCCGCGTCGGGCGCGACGCGCTGGGCGACCGACTGATCGACGAGCTCGTGGAGCGCGGCATCGAGACCGGCGCGATCCAGCGCGACGACCAACGCCCCACCGGGCTCGTCCACGTCTCCACCGATGCAGCGGGCGAGCCGATCTTCTCGATCCCCGAGGGCGCCGCGTGGGACGCGATCGAGGCGAGCGCCGACGCGGGTGACCTCGTCGGGCGGTGCGACGCGCTGCACTTCTCCCCGCTCGCCCAGCGTGCCCTCCCCGGGCGTCACGGCATCCAGACGCTCGTGCACACGGCGCCTGCGCCCGTGCGCCTCTTCGATGCCAACCTCCGCGACGGGCACGTGTGCCCGGACGCATTCCTGTTTGGGCTGCAACACGCGACAGCGCTGAAGCTCAACCTGCACGAGCTCTCGTACCTCGCTTCGCTCATCGGGCTGCCCGACCTGCCCGCGGACGACCAGATCAGCCTCCTGCGCGAGCGGTACTGCCTCTCGTGCGTCGCCCTGACTCGGGGGGAACTGGGCACGGTGCTCTACCACGAGGGCGGGCGGTTCGAGGGGCCGACGCCCGCGACCACTCCACCCGCCGATGCCGACGCGGTGGGCGCCGGCGACGCGTGCACCGCCGGGCTGGTGGTCGGGCTCCTGCGTGGGCTCCCCGCGCCCCGCCTCGTGGCGCTCTGCAACGCGGCGGGCGCATTTGTCGCCTCTTGCCCGGGGGCGACCCCCGAACTGCCCGACGCCGTCACCGACCTGGCGCGGTGATTCAGCACGCCGGCAATGATCCCCCACACTCTCGCCCCCCACTTGCGGGCTGCTGCTCATCTGCCGGAGGACCGCCTTGCCCTGCCACACCCATGCTGCGCACGACCCCGCGTGGTGCATCCAACAGACAGACTTCGCCGGCTCTTCGCTCAAGGCATACGAGGGGCTGTTCGCGCAGGGCGCACCCGGGCTGCACATCCGAGGGTCGCTGGAGGAACCGATCGCGGACGCGCCGCAGGGACTGCGCTATTGGCGCACGCCTGGCAACGTGACAGCCGAGGTGTTCCGAGAGGCGCGGAGCAAGTTTGGCACGTACCTCCCGGGCATCTACGGCTCGCACCCGATCCTCAACAACGAGCTCGTGAACCTGCCCTGGTTTCTGTGGCTCGTGCCCGAGATCGACGGCTCGGCGCTCGACGCCGATTCGGACGCGGTCGCCGAGCATGAGCGCACGCTTGACCTCCGCGACAACACCCTCGTGCGTGCACTCACCTGGCGTACGCCCGGCGGCGCGCGGGTCTCGCTCCTCTATGAGCGGTTCGTGAGTATGGACGCCGGCGCGCGCGGCGTGCGGCTCTGCGTGCAGCGTCTGACCATCGACACCGACCGCGCAACGGACGTCACCGTGCGCGCGGGGATCGACGCGGACGTCACCACCAATGGGTACGACCACTTCAAGCGAGTCGACCTCGCCGCGGAGGGGGAGCGTGTGCGGTGCGCCGTGCAGACCGACCTCGGCGACCGCGTCGAGATCGAGTCGATCCTGCTCGCGCCGCATGCGGCGGAGGCGCACGCGGAGGGACGACGCGGGTGGAGCGAGGCGCGCGCACAGGTGACGCCCGGCACGCCGCTCGTCATCGAGAAACGCACGACCGTCACCACCTCCCGCGATGCGCCCGATGGAGGAGGCACGGGCGAACTGCTTGAGGCCTTCGCCGGCGCGGGGTTCGACGACCTCCACCGCGCCCACGCCGACGCATGGCGTGCGAAATGGGCGCACGCCGACGTGCGCATCCAGGGTGACGACCGAGCGCAGCTCGCTGTGCGTACGTCCATCGCGCACCTGCTCCGCACGCTCCCGCACGCGTCGGACCGCGTCGCGATCGACGCGAAGGGGTACGCCGGCGAGGCGTACTGGGGGCGGTTCTTCTGGGACACCGAGATGTACCTGCTCCCGTTCTATCTCTACACCGATCCCGCGGGTGCGCGCGCGCTCGCCGACTTCCGCATCCACTCGCTCGAAGGCGCACAGCGGAATGCGCACAAGCTCGGGCTGCCCGGCGCGAAGTACGCGTGGGAGAGCGATCAGCTCGGCGACGAATGCTGCCCCAACTGGCAGTACGCCGACCACGAGGTGCACATCACCAGCGACGTCGTGTACGGGCTCGCACACGTTGCGCGGGCGACGGGCGACGACAGCTACCTCGATACGCACGCCGCTTGCGTGCTCTTTGATGCGGCGAGGTACTGGACAGCGCGCGTCAGCGTGCGTCCGGGCGACGACCACCCCTCGATCCTCGGCGTCATGGGGCCGGACGAGTACACGCCCATCGCCGACAACAACGCCTACACCAACCGGCTCGCGAGCTTCGCGCTTGAGGCTGCGGCGGATGCGGCTGCGCGCACAGGACAGTGCCGCGACGAAGCTCGCACGTGGCGCGAGCTTGGGCGCACGCTCCCGATCCACCGGCGGGCGGACGGGCTCGTCCTCCAGTCCGACGCGTTCGACCGCCTCCCCCTCGCGGACTTCGACGGGCGTTGGAAGGACCGCACCCGCCCGTTCGCGTCACAGGCGCCGCAGGAGTATCTCTACCGCACGCAGTGCCTGAAGCAGGCGGACGTGCTGATGCTGATGTGGCTATTCGATTCCGAGTTCAGCATCGAGGACCAGCGGACGGCTTGGCGGTACTACGAGCCGCGCACCACCCATGACTCCTCACTGTCGGCCGCGATCCACAGCATGATGGCTTGCCGCCTTGGACTCAATGAAGAGGCGTGGCGATTCTGGGAGGAGGCGTGCGCGATCGACCTCGACGGCGGCGCTGCGGAGGGCATCCACATCGCGGCGTGCGGTGCGGTGTGGCAGATGGTGGTCTTCGGGTTTGCTGGCATGCGCTCCGCAATGGAAGACGAGGTCTTGACGCTTGATCCGCGCCTGCCCGCGGGATGGACGACCCTCGAGTTCCCGCTCGTGTGGCGAGGGACGAGCGTGCAGGTCCGCGTCACGAAGGACGGCGTGGAACTCCGCCACAGCGGTGCGGCGTCGCTCTCGGCGCGAGTCGCGGGCGAGTTGCGCGAGATCCCCGCCGGAGGCGTCGGGCGATGGGCTACCGGCGGTACCACCGCTCCGTGAGCCATTGGTAGTCCAGATTGCCGCCGGCGTAGGCGTTGAAGACCTGGTCCTGGCTCATGCGGACCGTGCGTGGGTCGGCCCATCGGTGCTGGTCGGCGTGCCCGTCGGCGAAGGCGATGTTGCCCTGGTCCTCGTGCCACACGGTGAGCGGATCGATCCAATACGGGCGGTTGAGATACAGCACCCACGAGTGCATGTTGAGCCCGCGCGGGTCGGACTCTTCGAGGAACACGTAGTTGTCGGCGGGGCGCCAGAGCTGCGAGACACGGTCAATGACGCGGTCGCCCCCGATCTGTCGCTCCCAGTAGTCGGACCCGCCGAGGTAGTTGGGCATGGAATACGTGACCCAGGCGAGGAACGAGTTGGGCCCGAGCACGCGCTTGTCTCGAACATCGGACGGACAGTGATAGACCTCGTGGGTCTCGACGTAGGGGAAGAGCGTGCCGTCGCGCACGCCGCGGATGTGTGAATCCACGTCGGTCGCGATGCGAAGGCGATAGTCGCTCAGGTACGAGCCCCGTTGGTCCTTGGGCCAATCGACCCAGCTCGATGGCACGTCGCGGACGTCGGTCCACGAACTCGGCACAGCGTCGTCATTGTCGTTGGTGTAGATCGCGAACCCCTGGCCGAGCCCGTGCTGGTTCGCCAGGCACTGCGCGGTCT
Organism: Phycisphaerae bacterium; assembly: GCA_030429485.1. Taxonomy (GTDB): domain Bacteria; phylum Planctomycetota; class Phycisphaerae; order Phycisphaerales; family UBA1924; genus JAUIFD01. Next base: position 9,040 of record JAUIFD010000065.1, read on the forward strand.
TCGCGACGTCCCGGGCGGCGCCGAGTGCCGGCAGGAGCATGGCGATGAGGATGGCGATGATCGCGATGACGACCAGCAACTCGATGAGCGTGAATGCTTGACGCCTCACAGCGCCCCCTCTCGGCTGAGCACCAGTTCGCCACCAGCATACCAGCCGCCCCGACATGAGCCTACGACCAACCCGGCGCGGCAAACGCCAACGACCCCGAGGCCGGGGCGGTACGCTAAACGCATGCGCCCAAGCCAGCTCCCTCTGGTCGTCCTTTCCCTCGCATCCACGCTGCTCGGCGGCTGCAGCTCGGGCGTGAAGACCCTCATGCCGACCCCGCTCGTCTTCACCGAGTTGGATCTCGATCCTGTCGCGCACGTGCCCGAAACGCAGCGGTTCACGCCGCGACGCGTCTACTACGCCACAAACCGGGCGCGGACCGAGGAACTCAAGAGCGTGCAGTACAGCAACTCGCCATCGAATGAGGTCGCGGTCGGGCTCTCGCTCATTTCATTCGGGCGGCCCGCGATGTCTTGGGACGAGTTGAGGCTCGCCACGCGGGGCGTTGACCGCCCGGACGTGGTGCCGCTCGCGGTCAACGGCGTGGTCGAAGCTGGTGAGTTCGATCCGGAGTTGGTCCCCGACCATGCGCCGCCGCCGGACGCTGTGGGGTGGTGGCTCAACGATCTGGACGACTCCATCGGCGACGCCCGCGACCAAGACCTGCTGATCTATGTGCACGGGGCCAAAGTCGATTTCTACAACGGGTGCGCGTACGCGGCCCAGCTCGATCACTTCATGGGTCGAGACATGACGTCTCTCGCCTTCTGCTGGCCGACGCACCAGAACATCTTCGCGTACGGGATGGGCACCGACCTGAGCCGTGTCGACGGCGCCGCGGCGTCGCTCGCTTCCGTGCTCGAGTTGATCGCGGACAACACCCGGGCTCGCCGGATCCACGTGCTCGCCTGGAGCGCCGGTGCGCGCGTCGTGACCGAGGCGATTGCGTCGCTACGCGACCGATACCCGGAGGCGGACTCGGACGAACTCCGCGAGCGCCTGCGGATACGCACGCTCTACTTCGCGGCCGGGGACATCCCGCGCACAGAGTTCATGGAAGCCCTGCCGAAGCTGTGCGACGTCTCGGAGCGTGTCATCGTCTCCGTTTCGTCAAAGGACCCGGCGCTGATCAGCGCCGAGTTCTTCATGGGCGGGGGGACGCGCCTGGGCCAGAAGAGTGAGACGACGCTCACTGAAGAACAAGTGCAGCGACTCGCCCAACTCCGTGGCCTCGAAGTGCTCGACGTCTCGGAAGACGCGGCGACGCGCGGATTCGATATCACCGGGCACTCGTACTGGTATGACAACCCGTGGGCGAGCACCGATGTTCTGCTCGCGATCCGCACCGACTTGCCGCCGAAGGAACGCGGCCTCGAGCAAGGCAAGCAGCCCTTCCTGTGGTACCTACCACCCGACTACCCGCAGCGGATGTACAACCTGCCGAGGCGACCTCACCTCCGCGATCCGGGTTGACTACGCACCGAGCGCCTCAGCCAGCGCCTGTCGCTGGCGTGCGTTCCATTCGTGTGCAAACCGGAGAGCGCCCTCGCGCATGCGCGCACGCAAAGCCGCATCACCCAGCACACGGGACACCGCAGGAGCGAGCGTCTTCGAATCACCCACGAGGACCCCGGCGACCTCGCCCGCGCCGAGCCCCTTCGCGCCCTCCGGCGTGGTGACGAGCGGCACGCCGTGCCCCAGTGCTTCGAGTGATTTGATCTTGATCCCCGTGCCGAACACGGTCGGGTTCACGACCGCGGTCGCCCCGTGGTACTCGCTCGCGAGGTCCTCGACGCGCCCGAGCTTGACCACGCCATCAGCTTCGGGCGCCTTGCTACAGATCGAACCCGCGAGGCGCAGCTCGACGCCCGGCGCGCGCGCACGCACATCCGGCCAAGCCCGGCGAAGGAACGCCTCCATCCCATGCACGTTCGCGCTGTTGTCCGACCCGCAGTAGAAGAGCACCGGCTTGTCCGGCCCGCGACATCCCGCGGGTGGCTCGCACACATCGATCGCATGACTGACGGTAACGACGCGTGTCGTACGCGGCGCGGTCCGCCGGAAGTACCTCGCCTCATCCTCTTGGATCGCGAGCACGACCTGCGCTCGCCCGAGCGCCTTGCCCTCGCGCCTCCTTGTGGTGTAGAAGAAGTTGGGCTCGATCCCATGTCGAGCGAGCACCCGGGCTCGCCCGCCGAAACGGTCGTGCGTGTCCAAGAGCGTGCGCGCACCGGGGAAGCAACGCAGCGCCGCCGAAGCAAACACATACTCCACACACACCGCGTCGAACCGCTCGCGCTCGTGCAACTCACGGAGCGGCGCCTCGACGCCCGGGTCCCACCAGTCATCGAGCGCCATCGACACGAACCCGCGCTGCCACAGGCGGCGGCGGAGCCCGGGCTCGGCGACGCTCCGACGGAAGACCTTGGCCGACTCCGGCTCGCGCCATGGGACTCGCACGAAGCGCGGGCCGAACGCCTGATCCATGAGCGGGGGCTCGCCCATCTCGCGTTCGATGTGCGCGAACCAGACGTCATGCCCCGCCTCGCGAGCGAGCCGTACGAGCGCCCAGATGCGCGCGCGGTGCCCGGCATTCACGGGATGGGTCGGAACCGGTGAGACAAACAGGACTTTCATCGGGCGGTCAGGCTACGCACGTCGTGCGCGTGCCGCTCACCGCCAGTCCCAGAGCGGATCGTCGTTTCGGGCGGCCCGATCCGACCACCAGCGTCGGTCGACGAGTTCCGCTGCCGAGATCATCCGCGCATGCCCGTCGAAGAGCACCGTCGACGCCGCGTGCCCCTCGAACCGCGGATCAACGTGCCCGAACCGCTCACTGGGCAGCGCAGGGTCGTACCGATCACCGACGATCGGGGCGTGGCTCACCCAAAGGTGCCCAGCCTGGTCGCCGAACGCGGCGCTCGAGAGGTGCGACGACATGAACGTCACGAGGTGGTCCGGGCGGAACGCCTGATCGTCGCGCCGGACGGCCCCGCGCACACGCGGCATGGGCTGGCCGCCGTACGACGCGGCGTAGTTCCCGCCCAGGTACTCCTGGTTCAACCCAAACGACGGAAGCACCGACACCTCGTAGCGCCACGCCGCGGCGCCGCCGGCCTGGGCGAGGATGGAATCGCGATCATCGGCGATGGTCTCACGCTCGTTGACGAGCGTGGTGCCCTCCCACCCGTACTCAAACCACGGACCGAGCCGATAGACCCACCGCTGCGCGACGAGCCCCCGCAGCGGCACGCCAAACTCGTCGTACACCTCGCCACGCACACGCTCGGTGACGGGCGCCGCGGCCCGGGGGTCGTTGGTGGCGAGATAGCCCTCGAGGAGTGATCCCGCGTGATCGCCCGCGTAGGTCGTGTACGCGATGTGCAAGCTGCGCACGCCCGCGAGCGAGCGGGCGGCCTGTGCGCAGTGCCGCGCTTTGCCCAGCGTGGGCACCAAAAGACCGACCATGATCGCGATGATCGCGATGACCACGAGCAACTCAATCAGGGTGAACGCCCGGCTCCGCCCGTGTGCTGCAATCGCTCCGGACATGCTCTCAACACCCCTGCTGGTATGCGCCGAGGAACGCGAAGAAGTCGTTCGTATCGACCTCGCCGTCGCCCGTGAAATCCGCCAGTGGGTCACCGGCCTGGTAGATGGAGAGGAACGCGAAGAAGTCGTTCGTATCCACTCGGCCATCGCCTGTGAGATCGGCCGGGCAGGCCGCGACCCAGGTGTCCACGGCGACAATGTCAAGACTCATCGACGCCTCAGCGGCGTTGAACGTCAGCGTGTACTCCGAGGCGTTGCCCGCCAGGTCAAACCGAAAGAGCGTCTCCACGTCGTCCCCACCGCCCTGCTGCGGGGGGCCGAGATGAAATCGATACAACTCACGCACCTCGGCGGGCGCCTTGCCATCAAGCCGGACCGAGTCGTAGTCGAGTTCAGTGCCGAGTGTCTTGAGTTGAACAAGAACCCGGGTCATGCCCTCGCCCAGGCCGTAGGAGGGGATGGTGACCTCAAAGTCCGTAGGGCCGGCGAGCCCGTAGATATTGCCGGTCGCGGTCACGAAGCCGAACCCCGAGGTCTCGACGACGTCGGGCTGCCATCCGGTGGGGAGCGGGTTTGGGTATCGCCCGAGGTCCGGTGAGTTGCCGCCCGAGGCGACGAAGAAGAAGTCCCAGGCGAGGTAGGCCGAATCGGGGGCGAACCGATCCCAGCCAACCGTCGCGACCGTCGGCTGCACGAACGCCTGTTGCGCAGCGCAAGGCCCCACCGCCGCTGACAACGCGAGCGCCGAACCCATCACCCGGTGAGTCATCCGCCTGGCTCCTTGGTGGGGCGAGCCTCTCTGCTGAGACTCGGTCGCAACGAAGTCTCTGCGGGTCGCCACCGGTTGTCAAGTGCCTCGGGTCGCTCCGCGCCGATTGAGACACAAGCTCCGCACTCTCTACCGGATGGGGCTAGCAGCGGTTTCCGTCGCGGATTGGGGATTCGGTAGGCTCGGGCAGCTCGAGGGGTGCTCGCATGCGTGCGAAGGGCAAGTGGCAGGTCGTCTTTCGGCTCCTCCGCGGGGGGGTCTATGTGCACCTGGGCGTCTGCGCCACAGCGATGTTGGTGCTCACCACGGCTGGTGGCCCGCCCCCACCGGGCATCGCGGGATTGGGCGCTGCCGACGCGATCATCGTTTGGACGATGGAGCATCCCGAAGCGATCGCCGGGTGCCTGCTCGCGTTTGACGTGGTGGCGCTGTACGTGCTCCACTCGAAGCATGCGGCGCGCCGGCGTGCTGCGCTTTGGCTCTACGCGGTCGGCTTGCTGGCGGCCTGTTGCACACACATCGCCATTGCCGCAGTGGCGACCATCAAGGGCGTGATCTATGGAACGAACGCGACGTTCGTGTACGAAGGAACAGACATCCTTGCGATGGTCGCGACCAGCGACCTTGTGCTTGGATGCCCGCTGGCGTTGACGCTTGTCGCAGTTCGCCTCCGTTCATTGCGATCGGCGGGCGCGTGCCCGGCCTGTGGGTATGACCTCGCGGGAATCGCGGCGGAGCGGTGCCCGGAGTGCGGGGCGCAAACGCCCGGTGCGGGCGGCTAGATCGCGTTCGTCGAACTCGTACCGGGGCGGTGACTTCCCAGTCGCCGTGTCGCCCGCATCGGGCGACACGCCGTGGGCTTGCGCGACGTCGGCGTGCCTGACCGTGCCACTGACCCGCCTCGGGGTCAGTGCCGAGCGGGCGCGGACGTGATCCGGCACTGACCTCAGAGCAGGTCAGTGGCACGGATCGCTCCGTCAAACAGGCCTAGCTTGCGCGCCGCCTACTCCTCGCCCTCACCTTCCTGCGTGTCCGTTGTCGTCTCGCCCTTGGTCTCCGCCTTCTTCCGGTTGGGGAGGCGGGCGTCGAGGATCTTCTCGCGGATTTCCTGGACGAGGTCGGGGTTCTCGCGGATGAACTGCTTGGCGTTTTCGCGGCCCTGCCCGAGGCGGATCTCGCCGTAGGAGAACCATGCGCCCGACTTCTGGATGACCTTGTCCTCGACCGCCATATCGACGAGGTCGCCGGCCATGGAGATGCCTTCGTCGAACATGATGTCGAACTCGGCCTGGCGGAAGGGCGGGGCGACCTTGTTCTTGACGACGCGCGCGCGGACGCGGTTCCCGACGTTGACGTCGCCCTCCTTGATGGCGCCGGTGCGTCGGATATCGATGCGTACGGAGGAGTAGAACTTGAGCGCGCGCCCGCCGGGGGTGGTCTCGGGCGAGCCGAACATGACGCCGATCTTCTCGCGGATCTGGTTGATGAAGATGACGGTGCAGTTGGAGCGTGCGATCACGCCGGTGAGCTTGCGCATCGCCTGGCTCATGAGGCGCGCCTGCAGGCCGACCACCGCGTCGCCCATGTCGCCCTCGATCTCGGCACGGGGGATGAGGGCAGCGACGGAGTCGACGACGATGACATCGACCGCGTTTGAGCGCACGAGCAGCTCGCAGATTTCGAGCGCCTGCTCGCCGGTATCGGGCTGGGAGACAAGGAGGTCGTCGATGTTGACGCCGAGTCGCTTGGCCCAGGAGGGGTCGAGGGCGTGCTCGGCGTCGATGAATGCAGCGACGCCGCCGGCCTTCTGTGCGTTGGCAGCGACGGTGAGCGCGAGTGTGGTCTTGCCTGAGGATTCAGGGCCGAAGACCTCGACGATGCGCCCACGGGGGATGCCTCGCCCGCCGAGGGCCAGGTCGAGGGAAAGTGCGCCGGTGGCGATGCCCGGGATGGCGAGGTAGGCCTCTTCGTCGAGGCGCATGATGGAGCCCTTGCCGAACGCGCGATCGATCTGCCCGAGCGCGTTGGAGAGGGCCTGCTGCTTCTGCTTGTCTTCGAGCTTGATCTCGACGATGCCGTTGGCGGCGGCGCGCGAAGCTCCACTGGAAGAAGATGCGGACGAGGCGTCAGCCTTGGTCGCGGTGCGGGCCATCATGGCCCTCCTTTCTGTGCCACGTCGCGTCGCCGGGCGTTAGCCGGCCGGCGCGACGCCGGTCCCGACGCGAGTCGCCCGGGCCCCACGAGCCTAGACCAGCCGGGGGCGGCGTCGGACGCTCACCCGGCTGATCGGACGATATCAGACCCCGAACACGGCGTCAAATGCCTGGTCGGGTAGACCTTCGGTTGTGGACAACCGTCCGAGTCTCCACGCGGAGGGCCCGCGGAGAGCTCGGGCGGATCAGGGATGCGAGCTGCGGACATCGGGGTTCGACGTCAACGACCTTCTTTTGCCTTCCCTCGCCGGGTGTCAGGCAGGCTTCTGGTTTCGTAGAGCGTTCGTTAGACCTCGATGAGGGAGGCCGCCATGCTCCAGGGTGCAAAGACCGCCTTGTTCGCCGCCTGCACCGTGGGTTCTACTGGGGCAACTGCGCAGACCTTTCAGGGG
>JAUIFD010000066.1 GCA_030429485.1 Phycisphaerae bacterium
CGATCGCGCACGAGGACTCCGCCAAGCTCAACTCGATCGCATGGAGCATCGTTGATCCGGCCTCCGACATCGGCCAGCGCGACCTCGACCTCGCGATGAAGGCCGCCACCGCCGCCGCGGAGCTGACCGATTGGTCGGATGCCGCGGTCCTCGACACCGTCGCCCGTGTGCATTTCTGGAAGGGCGATCTCGATAAGGCGGTTGAGCTCCAGACCAAGGCCATCGAGCTGACCGACAACGACCGCTTCAAGGCGCAGCTTCAGGAAGCCCTGGACGAGTACAAGAAGGCGATCTCCGGCGCCGGCTGATCGCGGATCCAAATCACGACGAAACGAACGGGCCCGCGCGCACGCGCGGGCCTGGTTCTTTTTCGGGCGTGCGCGGCGCTAGCCGAGCAATCGCGAGGACGTGAGTTCCCCGAGCGAGGTGCACGAGTCGTCAGCCTCGGGGTGGCCCGCCGCGGCGCCGACCGCGATCACCCGCATGCCCGCCGCCCGCGCCGCCCGCACGCCCGCGTCCGCGTCTTCGACCACCACGCACGCCGGCGGCTCAAGCCCCAGCCGCTCGGCCGCAAGCACAAACGCCTGCGGATCAGGCTTTGATTTGGGCGCGTCCACGCCGTCAACCACAGCATCAAACGCTGCACTGAGCCCGATGCGATCGAGGATCTCGCGGGCGTTCTTGCTCGCGGACGCAACCGCCATCCGCACGCCGTGCGCCCGCAACTCCTCCAAGAGTCGATCCACACCCGCCAGGCGATCACGGGGCGTGAGCGACTTGAGCGAGGCTCGATAGCGGTCGTTCTTGTCAGCCGCGAGTGCATGCTTCTGCTCGTCCGTGAACTCCCCCGCCCGATCGCCGAGCAAACGCTCAAGGCTCTCCATCCGCGACACGCCGCGCAGCGCGTGATTGTGCGACTCGTCAAACGCGATCCCGAGCCCGTCCGCGATCGACTTCCACGCGTGATAGTGCAGCTCGTCGGTTGACACGAGCACGCCATCGAGATCGAAGATCACGCCGCGCATGCTCACAGCGCTCCATCCTCCGGGACATCGTTCGCATCCGCCGGCTTTCCCATCCCCGGCTTGGGCCGCACGAGGGTGCGCAAGTCCGCCACAGCGTCGGTCTCGTCCACGATCTCACGACCGAGCGCAGACTCCAGCACGTCCTCGAGCGTGATGATCCCAGCGGTTCCGCCGTACTCATCCACCACCCAGAAGATGTGATGCCCGTGTTCAGCGAACTGCTCCAACACACGCGAAAGCGGCGCACGCTCGGGCACCGGGCGGATCGGACGCAGCATCGTCCCCAGCGGGCGCGAGGGCTCACCGCGACGGGCCGCTTCATACAGGTCGTATCGCAAAACCACGCCCACAAGGTCGTCGGTGTCCTCGCCGTAGACCGGGATCCGGCTGAAGCGGTGGAACTCCTCTTGGTCCATCGCCTGCTCCACGGTGGTATCCGACGACAGCATGAACGCTGCCGTGCGCGGCGTCATTACCTCGTCAACGCGCGTACCACCAAGCCGAAGCGTGTTGGAGATGATCTCGCCCTCGCTCTGGTGCAACAGCCCACCGACCGTCGCCATCTCCGCCATCGCGCCCACCTGCTCGCGCGTCACGCGATCCTCTCCGCCCCGGCGGAGGAGCGAACTGACCGCCTCGAGGGCGATCACGATCGGGTAGGTCACGAGCGTCATCAGGCGGACCGACGCGGTGGTGAACGGCGCGAGCGAGCGGGCATGCACCGCGCCCAGGGTCTTCGGCAGGATCTCCGACCCGACCAGGATCACGAGCGTCAGCAGCGCCGACGCGATCGCGAGCGCGTTGTCCCCAAACGTCACACGGGCCTGGGCGCCCACGCCCGCCGCGCCGATGGTGTTCGCGGTCGTATTGAGAGTCAGAATCGCGGCCAGGGGGCGGTCGATGTTCGCCTTGAGCTTCATCAACACGTGCCCGAGTGGCTTGCCCTCCCGCGCCATCGCCGCCGCGTGCGAGCGCGGTAGGCTCAGCAGTGCCGACTCGGTGAGCGAGCACCAGAACGAGACGACCACCGCGACCGCGAAGTAGACAATCAGCAGCGTCATGCGTGGTGCGGTCTCATGGGTCGCGGTCCAGGCGGGAGTCTATCGGATGAAGATCGTGCTCGTGCTCGTCCTTTGGTACCTGCTTGCAAGCCTCGCCGCGGCCGCCCTCTTCGCGATCGACAAGCGGGCCGCCCGCCTCGACCGACCCCGAGTCTCCGAACGTCTCCTGCACACGGCGGAACTGCTCGGCGGGTGGCCCGGAACGCTCGTCGGCGGACGCCTGCTCCGCCACAAGACACGCAAGCTCTCCTACCGCGCCGTGCGGTGGGTGATCATCGCGCTGCACGTCGGCATTTGGGCCTGGCTCGCCTGGGTGCTCACCCGCTGAACTCGAACGGAGCCTCCCATGCGATACCGCTACTCGCTGCTCGCGCTCCCAGCCCTGGCCCTCATCTACTGGGTATGCATCGGCTACAACTGGGATTTCCTCGGCTGGTGGGGGGGCGAACGCATCACGCTCATCCAGTGGCTCGGCACGGGTGGCCTTGTCGGGTGGATCGCGCTCGAATCGGTCCACCACGTGACATCCTCGCGCTCCATGCGGTGTGCGTGCGGCTACTCGCTCGCCGGGCTCCACTGCCCCGAGTGCGGACGCGACCTCGGGCGTCCTTCCGCACGCGCGCCGAAAGACGACTAGCGCTTCCCGCCTTCGATCGAGACGATCACCAGCACCTCGTCGCTCAGCCCGCCGTAGCTCATGCCAAAGTCGCTGCGGCTGATCTTGAACCGCGCCTCGAAGCCCGCGACCGGGCGCCCGCGAAACTCGCCGGTGCCCGTGAGCTCAAGATCCGCAGAGATCGGGTGCGTCTCGCCGTTGAGCGTGAGATCGCCGTTGAGCTTGAACTCCCCGCCCTCACCCGCCGCGACCGACGTCGATTCGAACGTGGCTTCCGGGAACTGCTGCACGTTAAAGAAGTCCGGCCCGCGCAAGTGGTCGTTGCGGCCTTCGATGCCGGTATCCACCGAACTGGTGTCGATGGTGAACGAGAAGGCCATATCCGCGGGGTTGTCGGCGAGCGTGAACGTGCCGCTCTTGCCATTGAAGCGCCCGTAGAAGTTCGTCACGTCAGCGTGCTTGATGCTGAAGATGACCGACGAGTGCACCGGGTCGGCGGTGTAGTCGCCCGCCGCGCCGGACGGGAGCGAGAAGCCCTGCTCGCGGTCGGGGCTCGTGGCGAATGCGGCGAGCATGCCGCCCGAACCGATCAGCGTACCGATGCAAAGTGCGGCGAGGGTGTTGCGGTGCATCCCGTGTCTCCTTGAGTGCGAGTCAACCAGCGCGCAAAGCGCCCGCCGAGGGTACCCCGGCGGGTGTGGTGTTGTTCCCGTGGTCCTGCACTCAGTCGCGGAAGATCAGGATCCGCGGCATGAACATCTGCACCGGCTCCTCACGAAGCCGGAGCATCGACTCAAGCCCGTCGGCGGCCTGGCCCCACGCCCGCTCCCCGAGCAGCGCCCGAGCCGCACGGATCGCCGCGGCATCGATCGGCCCGGCCAGCTCGCCCCGCATCCCAGGCGCCGACGCCATGCCCCCGAACATGTCCTCGAACATCTCCGAAAGTCCCTTCGGGCCCGGGTAGTCCATCACGTCATACCGCGAGAGACCAAGGTCATCCGCGAGGTCCGCGATCGCGACGTCGAGCCCGCCGACCTCGTCCGCCATCTTCAACGAGATCGCCTTCGACCCGGTGAACAGCCTGCCCTCGGCGGTCTTGCTCAAGTCGATTCCCTCGCGCCCCGCAACGACGCGCGACGTGAACTGGTCGTACGTCTCCTGCATCGTCGCCCGAACAAGCTCGCGCTCCTCGGCGCTCCACGGCTTGCTCGAATCCCACATGTCCGCGCGCGGACCACGGGAGCGTGGCGTCACGTTGATGTGGGCCTTCTCGTACAGCCCGCCCATCGAAATCTTCCCGCCCACCACGCCGATGGAACCCACAACCGACGACGGGTTGACGTAGATCCGGTCGCCGCCGACCGCGATGTAGTACCCGCCCGATGCGGCCATCGAGCCCACCGACACCCAGACCGGCTTCTGCTCGGCCACCCGGCGGAGGCCCTGCCAGATGATCTCGCTCGCGATCGCGCTCCCGCCCGGCGAGTTGATCCGCACGACCACCCCACGGATGTCGTCTTCCTCGAGGATGTCCTCCAGTGCGTTGCGGATGGTCCGGCTCCCGACGTTGCCCGAGCCGCCAAAGAGCCCAGCCGGCGTCGAGTCGCCGTCCACGATCGGGCCGTCGATGTGCACCACCGCGATGGTGGGGCCCGTCGGCCTGTGCTCCGGCTCAGACGAGAGCATTCGGAAGACCGCGAACGGGTCGGCCATGTCGATCGATGAGCCGCGAGGTCCGTAGTCGGTCTCATACACGACGTCGTCCGCACCCGCGCGCGCAGCGAGCGTCTCGCCCAGCGCCGGCAGGTCGATCACCGTGTCGACGAGCTTCGCGTCGACCGCCTCGTGCGCATCCGAATACCAGATGCGCTCCATCGCGGCGTCGATCTGCGCGTCGCTCATGCCGCGGTTGGCCTTGAGCTTCTGGCGCAGATTCGAATAGAGCGAATCAAGGAGCTGCCCGATATTGCGGTCCCATTCCGGGCTCGGCTCCGACCGGGTCATCTGCTCATTCGCGCCCTTGTATGCGCCCACCTGCACAAGGTCTGCCTTCATCCCGATCCAGTCCAGCGTGTCCGCGAGGAACATCTCCTCCATGTACATGCCCGAGAGCGAGACCGCGCCTCCGTCCTGCACCATCACGTCGTCCGCATAGCTCCCGAGCAAGAGCCCCGGGTTCGAGTACGTCTCGTTGAAGACGTGCACCGGGAGCCCACCCGCGCGCACCTCCGCGATCACCGCGCCCAGCTCTTCGATCTGTGTCATGCCGAGCGAGGCATCCTTCAGCCGGATCACCAGCGCGTCGGGGCGATCATCGGCGACCTCTCGGAGCGTCTCGATGAGCCCGGGCAGCGTCGTGGTCTGGTCCGGCGCAAGCCAATCAAACGGGCCCGGCGCGTCCGCCACCGCGCCCTCGATCTCGATCAACGCAACGCGTACGTCGTCCGCGATCGCGGGAGTCGCGAGCACGAGCGCCGCACCGAGGAATCCAGCTGCCGTCCGGTTCATCGAACCCTCCTTCTGGTCGTCGCGCATCGTATCCGCACGTCGCTCCGCCACCTGATCAGTTGTACCCCAGGTCCGCCAGGTCATCCTCGTCGAGGCCGAAGTGATGCCCGATCTCATGCAGCAGCGTGATTCGGATTTCCTCCGCCAGGCTCTCGTCGTCGCACCCCGGCCCGCCCGCCTCATGGGTGATCCCGACGCGGAAGAGGTGGATGTGCTCCGGCACGTCCGGATGGTCCTCCACCGATCGCTCCGTGATCGCGATCCCCGTGTGCAGGCCGCAGATCAGCTTGGTCTCTTCCGCGTGATCCGCTTCCGGGATGCCCAAATCGAGCAGGATCGCTCGCGACGGACGGTCGTCCACGATCACCGGCACGTCGTCGAGCAGGTCGCGTATCCGCCGCGGCAACTCCTCGATGATCTCCTCGAGCAGAGCGTCAAACCGCTCGCGTGCCGCATCGTTCATGCCGCACGCTCGCCGTCCGGCGATCGTGCCGGCTCGGTCAGTATGTCCGCGAGTCCGAGCGGGCGGTGCATCACGACCGGCACCAGGCGGATCGAGTCCGCCACCACGCCGAAGACCGCCACGGTCAGCAGCACCGAGCCCAGCCCGATCAGAAACACGTCGATGTCTGAGAACGCGTCGAGCACCGGCCCGTGCAGCGCGTGCTCGATCAGTGACGCAAGATCACCGAGCATCGTGATCCCGAGCGAAGCCAGCGAGGCGTAGAGCGTCTGGCGGTCGACCGCCCGTCGCCGCAACACGGCCGATCTCGCGACCAGCACACGCGCCATCGGGCGCATGCCCAGGATGATCAACCCAAGCACCAACGCTGTCGCCAGGCGCGCCATCGTGCGCACCATCTCCTCCGGGTGCGGCGTCGTGGGCGTTGCAAAGTACGGCACCGTGCCCTGATCGAGCCGGGCGAGCACGAGCCAATAGAGGTACGCCAGCGGCACGTAGAGCGCCACCGCGAGGATCGCGGACCAGGTCTTCCGCGCCGGGATCCCCGCGTGCGGGCGCACAAGCGCCAACGCACCCAGCCCCGAAAGCACCAAAGCCGCCAGCCCGAGCGGCACCGCGTCGAAAGGGCGACCGAACCCCCCGCCGCCAAACGCCGCCACCGCATCCTGCAGGCGCATCACCCAGGTCACGAGCAGCGCCACGAGCCCGCCCACCGACCAGCACACAAGCCCCGCCGCAACAAGCCGCGGGCGCGTGATCCGACGAAGCTCCGTCGCCTTCGGGTCCACGCGCGCGAGCAGCGTCGCCCGCACCGGCACCCCGCACTCCGGGCACTCGTGCATGATCGAGAGCCCGCGCAGGTTGTACCCGCACGACGCGCAAGGCAGGTCGCCCGTCAGATCAAAGGCCGCGCTCGCGGGCAACGTGCCGCCATGTGAGCGTTCATCCGCCAGTTGCACCCTCCGCTGTCTTGCACCCCGATCGCAGCATACCGGGGGTTTCTCCGCGGGCCGAGAGCAGCGCCCCGCAATCCCGAGCATCTATAGTGACCGCGGGCGGACCGGAGGGCTGCAGAAGCGGCGGGGTTGGCCCGAGCCGAGCCTGCACCGCTATGCATGAGACGATCGCCCGACTCCGCGCCAACATCGCCCGCGTCTTCTTGGGCGACCCCAAGACCATCGATCGCGTCATCCGGTGCCTGCTCGCGCGCGGGCACCTGCTCCTCGAAGACGTCCCGGGCGTGGGCAAGACCGTCCTCGCCTCCGCCGTCGCAAGGTCCATCCACGCCACCTTCAACCGCATCCAACTCACGCCCGACATGCTCCCCGGCGACGTGCTCGGCGTGAGCATCTTCAACCGCGAGACGGGCGATTTCGTCTTCAAGCCGGGGCCCATCTTCGCCAACGTCGTCCTTGCCGACGAGATCAACCGCACCACACCACGCACGCAGACCGCCCTCCTCGAAGCGATGAACGAGGGCACGGTCTCCATGGACGGCACCGTGCATCGGCTCGATCCGCCGTTCATCGTGCTCGCAACCCAGAATCCGTACGAGTTCGAGGGCACCTACCCGCTCCCCGAAAACCAGCTCGATCGGTTCCTCATGCGCATCGGCCTCGGATATCCGGACGAAGCATCCGAGCGCCGTGTCCTCGAAGTGCGTCCGGCCGCCACCGTGCTCGACACGCTGGCGCCCGCGCTCGACCGCGACGAGTTGATCGACCTTCAAGACCAGACCGACGCCGTGCGCGCCGACACCGTGCTGCTCGACTACATCGTCGCCCTCGCGCGCGCCACACGCACCCACGAGGGCGTGCGCGTCGGGCTCTCGCCCCGTGGCAGCCTCGCGCTCGCCCAGGCCGCCCGCGCCACCGCGCTCTGCGACGGTCGCGACTACATGATCCCCGAAGACGTCATCGACAACGTCGAGCCGGTGTGCGCACACCGCATCATCCTCGACGACGCCAGCGCCGCCCACGACGGGCTCGCCGCCCGCGCCGCCGTCGCCGACATCATCCAGCGTGTCCCCAGTCCCGCCTGAGCCCGCGTCAAAACAAGCCCAAGGAGATCACCATGCCCCGCATCGTCCGCCTCGACCGCGACGGCCCCTACAAAATCGAGCCGCAGGACATCGACCCCACCAAGCCCATCTTCATCTGCGGATGCGGGCTCACCAAGAAAGCCCCGTTCTGCGACGGCACGCACAAGACCTGCAAGAACGAAGTCCCCGGCAAGACCTACCGCTACGACGACCAGGGCATGGCGAGCGAGGTGGATTGAGAACAACCCTCGTCGGGGCGGAGACCTTGCTGGGCCTGGCGACCCAAGTGTGACCGGCGCTGCACTTGCGCCGGGGCGCGTCGATTAAGGTGGGCGTACTACCGCAACCCATACTCCTTCAGCTTCCTATACAGCGTCCGCTCCCCGATCCCCAGCATCTTCGCCGTCTGCTCCCGGTTCCCGCCCGTCAGCCGGAGCGTCTCGCGGATCGCCCGCTTCTCGAGTTGATCGAGGCTTGTGCCCGCGAGTGAGCCCGCGCCGCTCGGCTCGGGCATCTCATCCGCATCGGGCGTGCGCACATCATCGGGGATATGCCGAACGTCGAGCGTCGCGCTGCCCTCGCCGGCTTCGCCCAGCGCCGTTACCGTCATGTTCTGCACGACATTCAAAAGTTCGCGCACATTGCCCGGCCATGGGTAGCTCGCCAGGCGCATCAGCGCCGCGTCGGTGATCCCCGGCACGGGCTTGCCGGGCGCCATCTGCTCGCTCGCCTTCGCGATCGCGTGGCGCGCGATCCGCGGGATGTCCTCCCGCCGCTCGCGCAACGGCGGCAAGTGAATGTGCGAGCCGTTGATCCGGAAGTACAAGTCCCCGCGAAACTCCCCGCGGTCGATCGCCGGCTTCAGGTCCTTGTTCGTCGCGCTCACGAACCGCACGTCGATCTTCCGCGGCTCGTTGGCGCCCAGACGCACCACCTCGCCGCTCTCCAAGACGCGCAGGAGTTTCGCCTGCATCGCCATCGGCATGTCGCCGATCTCGTCGAGAAACACCGTGCCCGGGCCGCCGGGCGAGTTGGTCGCATACTCGAACACGCCCTCGCGATCGCGGTCAGCCCCCGTGTACGCGCCGCGCACGTGCCCGAACAGCTGATCCTCCAAGAGCGTCTCGCTCTGCCCCGCGCAGTTGAACGTGACGTACCGACCCTTGGCCCGCGGCGAGTTCGCGTGCACCGCGCGCGCAATCAGCTCCTTGCCCGTTCCGCTCTCGCCCGTGATCAGCACCGGGATCGGGCTTGCCGCCACCGTGCGCACCGTATTGATGATCTTCCGCATCGCCTCCGACCCGGCGATGATCCCCTCGAACCCGTCGTGCTGCACCAGGTCGCCAAGCTCGCCCGACTCGTGGCGCAGCAGCACCGCCTCCGCAGCACGGTTGATGAGCGACCGAAAGAGCTCCAGGTCGAGCGGCTTCTCGATGAAATCGAACACACCCTCCTTGAAGGCGGCCCGCGCCGTCGCCACGTCGCCGTGCGCGGTCACCATCACCGTCTCCGCCTCCGGCTGGAGCGAGCGTGCCGCACGCAACACCACGAGCCCCGCGTCGCCCCCGTCGGGATCCACTTGCCCCCCAGGCTCGGCGTCGAATCCCGCAGAGATCGGCATCCGAAGGTCGGTCACGACCACGTCGAACGACCCGCCACGCAGCTCGTCCAGCGCCTCAGCCACGCCGCCCACGATGGTGCACACGTGCCCGGGCTTGCGCAGGGCATCGGCCATCACGTCGGCGTGGTCGGGCTCGTCCTCGACGATGAGTACCTGTGCAGCGGGAGTCTCTGCCATAGCACAACTCTATGGAATCACCCGCGTGACCATCCGCCCACCTCCCCCGGTCGGAGTGGGACAGGCCGAGGTTCGGCGAGGAGGAGGGGGCCTCAGGCGATCGCGGGATGTCCGCCTAAACCGCGAGCGTCGCGCTCGAACGCTGCCACGCGCACAGCGCGATCGCGAGCGCGTCGGCCACGTCGGGCGGGCTCGGCGGCTCAGCGAGCCCAAACACCCGCTGCACGCCCGATTGCATCTGCGCCTTGCTCGCGTGACCGTGCCCCACGAGCGACTTCTTCACCGCGTTCGGACGCAGTTCCACAAGCGGCACACCCGCCCGGGCGATCGCGAGCAACAGCACCCCGCGTGCGTGGGCCATCCCGATCGCGGTCGCCGGGTGCTTGTAGTGCGCAAACAGGGCCTCGACCGCCACGGCGTCCGGGCGCGTGCGCACGAGCGTGGCGCCGAAGTCGCGGTCGAGTTCCGCAAGACGCTCCGAGACCGGCGGCGTTCGTGCGCCCGTGACGAGGCGATAGACACCCGCCTCGACGATCGTCGGCGTGCCGTCACCCTCGATGCACGCGAACCCCGCGAGCCGAAGTCCGGGATCGATGCCGAGCACGCGCACGCCACCAAGCTATCGACACGCGCCGCTGCGTGCGCTCAACGCTCGCCCGACGGCGCTTTCGCAGCAGCCGGCTGATCCGGGTACGGATCGGCGTCGACCAGGCGTGCGGACTCAAGCACGGGCGGGTCGCTCACGGGGCGCCCCGCTTCGTCAACCTTGACCGAAGCGATGGAGGTGATCGTGTCGGCCCCCGCGATCGTCTCGCCAAACGCGGTGTACTTGCCGTCGAGCCCTGCGGTCCGCTGGCGGGTCAACGCGATGAACACCTGCGAGCCGTTGGAGTTGGGATCGCCAGAACGCGCCATGGAAAGAACGCCGAAGTCGTGATGCAGATCCGAGTTCTCCAGGTCGACAAAGTACCCCGGCCCGCCGGTGCCCGAGCCCGTCGGGTCGCCGACCTGGATGACGAAGCTCTCGAGGATGCGGTGGAAGATGATGTCGGTGTAGTACCCGCCCTCAGCGAGCGATCGGAAGTTGAACGCGGTGTTGGGCGCCTTGTCCGGGCGGAGCCGGATCACGATCTTGCCGTGCGAGGTGTTGAGCTCGACGTACTTGTCGACGTACGTCCGCACACCCGAGAAGGTGGGGCGGGGGTTCGGACCCCAGACCGGGTTCGGCGGGCGACTGCCGTCGACCTGGGCGGCGTAGGTCGGCGAGAGCATCGGCTGGATCACCACAGCCGGGCCGACCGCCTTGTCGCCAACCATGAGCTGGGCGTAGCGCACACGCGGGTTCGCCTCAGTCCAGAGCCCGGGGAAGAGCGCCGCGAGATCGACATCACCGGGATCAACCGGAGCACGCGCGAGCTCGTCTCCGGAGGCGGCAGCGAGCAGCGCAACGGACGCCGCGCCGGTCGCCCCGTCGGGCACCTTGACATGAGCATCGATCGAGCGACCGATTCCGTTGTAGAGGCGCTCGGTGGTGAGCTGTGCCGACGCCGTAGCGACGATCGTGAACGCGGCGAGTGCCGCGACGCGGTGCGCGAGTGTGGTCATCATGCCCGAAGGCTAGCGCCTAGTCGGCAGACCCGGAAGGCTCGCGGTCGCCCGCCTCGTCCGGACCGTTGTCCAGGTCATCCAAGAGGTCCCAGACGTCGCCGAACTCGTCCTCGCCCGACTGGGAGAGAGCCTCGCTGATGGCGACTCCCAAGCGATTGTCCGGGTCGGAAACCCAGGACGCCGAGAGATCGGCCCGCAACAGGTTCACGCCGCCGTCGTGGTTCAGTTCGTCCGGCGAGCGGAGCGAGTCGGCGATCAGCGCCGCGCGGGCGGGCTCCAGGAACGCGAGCCTCGTCGACCCGTTCTGGCCTTCGCCACGGTAGTGGTAGTTCGCCAGGATGCTCCCCGCGGCGCCGTTCCACTGATCGGCGAAGCGCTCAAAGGGGTGCGGCTCGCCGTGCGACGGGCAGTAGAAGACCCGCGGCGAGCGCAGCACGTCATCCGCAAAGAGCAGGCCCAGGCCATCCCACTCTTCGTACACAGGGAAATCACCCGCTGTGGGCAGACGCGTCATCGACATCTCGCGCCGGCTGATCGTGATGGAGTTCGCCATGCCGCCAACTGACGGGCTGTAGTTTCGGGTTGAGTTGAACACGCTCGGCGGCACGCGCCCGTCGTGTGCGTCCGCCCAGAGCACCACCCCGATGCCAAGCTGGCGAGCGTTCGAGGCGCAGACCACGCGCCGAGCGGTCTCCCTCGCCGTGGCGAGACCGGGGATCATCAGCGAGATCAGGATGGCGACCACGGAAAGCGAGACCATCACGTCCACCAACGTGAACGCCCGTGCTGCGCTCCGCGATGTCCGAGTCTGGATGCTCATCGGCGACATCCCTCCTTGAGGGCGGCACTCCCCGCACCGCACTATATCGGAAACGGTCCCAATCGCGAGCCTGTTTCCGTGGCGAGGTGCAGGGATTTCACTTAGAGACCGTAATATAACCCAAACACATGTGGGCCGCGAGGAACCCCCCAGTTCGGCGCGTCGTACACTCGACGGTCCGACCCGTGGGAGTCCCCATGCCCAATCGCACGCAATCAGGCGACGACGACCTGGCGCTGATGCAGCGGATCGCCGGGGACGAAGACGCCGCGGTGGCGGAGCTCTATGACCGCTTCGGGTCGCTGGTGTTCCGCATGGCTTATCAGACCATGCCCACGCGTGCAGAGGCCGAGGACGCGGTCCAAGAGGTGTTTGTGCGCCTCTGGCAGACGGCCGATAGGTACGATCCGAAGCGGGCAGCTCTGGTGACCTGGGTGATGTTGATCAGTCGTCGACATCTTGTGGACCGTTTGCGGCGTTCCCGGGCCAGGGTGAAAGCCTCCGGTCTAGAGGAAGCGCAGGTCTCGCAGGGCCCCGATGCAACCGAGGGTGTGGATTCGCGTATGGATCGTCAAGAGCGGTTCGAGGCTCTTCTCGACCGGATCTCGACGCTGCCGGAGCTTCAACGGACGGTGGTGACCAGGGCGTACCTGGGGGGCCAGACGCTCCGGCAGATCGGTGAAGAGTTGGACACGCCGTTGGGAACGATCAAGTCGGCATTGAGCCGGGCGTTGGTCCGGCTACGGGAACGTTCGGAAGAGGAACTCGCGAGATGACGTCTCAAGAACTGGTCGAGCTTGCAGTCCTGGATGCGCTTGGGCTCCTCGACGATGCCGACGCCGAAGCGTTTGACACCGCCTTTCGTGCGGCTGCGCCTCACGTGCAGGCCCACCTCCGCCGTGAACAGACCCGCATGGCGAATATCGAGCACCTGCTCCCGGTGACCGAAGCTCCTGCAGCCTTGCGGGCCCGAGTGCTCGCCGCAGTGCGCGCCGCCCGCGACTCGGCCGAGCCCGATCGCGAAGTGGCGCGGCGCCTCGTGCATACCGCCGGGCGCGAGGGCGCTCCGCGTCGGCGCTCCGCACGCGTCACCGCTGTTTGGCGCACGCTGGCGCTCGGCGCCGCCGCGGCTGCCGTGGTGTTCGGCGGGCTGACCGTGCAGATGCGAGCCGACTACCTGCGCCTCGAGAAGCAGCTCCGAGGCGACGCGTTGCTCGACAAGCTCGCCGCCGAGTTTGGGCCAGATTTCGTCGACGCCCTCGTGGATCGTGACACGCAGCGTCTCACGATGGTCGCCACCGAGCGTGCGCCGGCGGCCCGCGCCGCGGTCTGGACGCATCCGGAGTGGACCGGCGCCCGGTTCTTTGCGGTGAACCTGCCGCATACCGAGCCCGGCAAGACCTACCGCCTCGCGGTGCTCGACGACAAAGGCGAGCCCGTGCAGGTGCTGACGACCTTCTCGTTCTCTGGCCGGCTCATCAACGAGGAAATCCCGATCGACGTCATGGTCTCGTCTCCGCGTCTGGCCGTGGTGGGCGACGACGCTGGCAAAGAGCTCATCCTCGAGCTGCCGGCCCCGGCGCCGGGGGCCTAGCCCCGGGTTGCCAAACCCTGATCGCTGTGCGAGGCTCCTCGAAACCACGAGGAGCCTTGTCATGTCCAGACCCGTCACGCTGTTCACCGGCCAGTGGGCCGACCTCCCCCTCGACGCGATCGCCGAGATGGCTTCGGACTGGGGATACGACGGGATCGAACTCGCCTGCTGGGGCGATCACTTCGACGTGCAGCAGGCGGTGAGCGACGACTCCTACTGCAAGCGCAAGCGCGACCAACTCGGCGCCCACGGGCTCGAGTGCTACGCGATCTCCAACCACCTCGTTGGTCAGGCGGTGTGCGACCCGATCGATGATCGCCACAAGCTGATCGTGCCCGAGCACGTCTGGGGCGATGGAGAGGGCGAGGGTGTCCGCAAGCGCGCAGCCGACGAGATGAAGGCGACCGCCGCGGCCGCGCGCGCGATGGGCGTTGACGTCGTCAACGGGTTCACGGGATCACCGGTGTGGCACAAGCTCTACTTCTTCCCGCCGACCTCCGACGCGGAGATCGACGCCGGGTACCGCGAGTTCGCCGACCGTTGGAATCCGATCCTCGACGTGTTCGACGAGCACAAGGTCCGGTTCGGGCTTGAAGTGCATCCGACGGAGATTGCGTACGACATCGTCACGACACGGCGCGCGATCGAAGCGGTGGGGGGCCGCAGCGCGTTCGCGTTTAACTTCGACCCGTCGCACCTGATCTGGCAGGGGCTCGACCCCGTGCGCTTTCTCTACGCATTCCCGGATCGCATCGCACACGTCCACATCAAGGACGCCGCTCGCACGCTCAACGGCGAGACCTCGATCCTCGCGTCGCACCTCGGCTTCGGGCACCGCGACCGCGGGTGGGACTTCCGCTCGCCCGGGCGCGGCGAGGTGGACTTCGAGGAGATCATCCGCGCGCTCAACCACCTTAAGTACGACGGCCCGCTCTCGGTCGAATGGGAAGACTCGCTTATGGCCCGTGAGCATGGGGCGGAAGAGGCGTGCGCCTTTGTGCGCTCGATCGACTTCGAGCCCCCCGGACGCGCGTTCGACGCGGCGTTTGCGGACTAGCCCTCGCGACGGTCCCACGCGCGGAGCGCCGGCAGAAGCACCCGGTGTAGAGCAATGAAAGAGGCCCCGGTTTCCCGGGGCCTCTTCGTCATTCAATCGATGCGCGGTGCGCGATCAGCACCCGTTGTTCAACCCGTCCTGATACGCCGCGAGGAACGCGAAGAAGTCGTTGGTGTTGATCATCCCGTCGGCGAAGAAGTCGGCCGCGAGATTCTGAGCCTGGTAGTACGTCAGGAACTGGAAGAAGTCGTTGGTGTTGACCTGCCCGTCGCCGTCAGGCGCGGGCGAGAGGTCGGCGGGGCACGTGTCCCCCGACGCGACCGGGACGATGACGAACTGGTCGCCGTCGATGTTTGCGAAGTTGATCATGTTGGTCGCGAAGTCCTCGCCGAGGTTCCGCGTGTCGTAGGCCGCGGGGAGCCCGCCGAGCACCTGGTTCGACGCGTAGGTGCCATCTTCACCAGTGATAAACGCCGCGACCTTGACGGGCGACACCCCGTCCCATCCGAGTTCGTCGAGATCGATCGAGACCTCGAAGCCGGTCGTGACCTGGTCTGCGCCGGCAACCGACGTATCCGTCATGCCTTCGCGGTTGGAGTTGTCGACGTACGCCGTGAGCAAGCCCGTGACGAGGTTGACCTGGTCCATCTGCGTGGTGCGTGGCCCGTAGTTGCACAGCGCATCGCCGCCGGTGGTGGAGGGGAGCGGATCGAGAAGCGGCCCGTCGTACGGCACAGGCACGCGCTCGCTCTTGAAGTTCGAGTCGAACGCCGCGTAGTCGTTGAGGTCGCCCGAGAGCGTCATGAGCGGGCCGTTGGTCCGCAGCACCTGGCTGTCGAGCGCCTGCCCGACGGTCGCGCCGTTGCCCGCGGTCTTGGCCTGCATCCAGTAGTCGGGCGTAACACCGTCATCAAACGTGAGCCCGTCGTCACCGAGCGGTGAGGTCGCGCCCATGTTGCGGAGGTTGCCGTAGCTGATGCCCTGGTTGTTGTCGAGCAGACGCGGCTGCCCCTCGCTCTCGTCAGCATCCACGAAGATCATGAGCTTGTTGCCGGAGTTGCTCGAGATCGCGCCGCCTCCGGTCTGGAGGTTGCCAGCGAACAGGAGGTAGAGGCGGTTGGCGTTGGGATCGACGATGCCGAACATCTGATCGATCTCCGAGCCCGACGCGAAGTCCTCGCCCTGCGCTGGGCACGACCCGAGCACGCCGCCGGTCGCGGACGAGTCAAATGTCATCGCCATACCGGCCGCGTTCGTCCCGTTGAGTGGCCCGTCGATGTTGAGGGCGAACGTGGAGCCCTGATACCCCGAAGGCCCGCCGACATCGGCGCCGAAGTTGAGGCGCGCGAAGTTGATGTACCCCGTGTTGGGCGTGCCGCCGTTGGTGAACGCGACCCAGTAGTCGG
>JAUIFD010000067.1 GCA_030429485.1 Phycisphaerae bacterium
TGTCGTTGTCATTGGAGGTCTCCTTTCGAGTCGTGAATCGGACGTCTCACGCGTCCATATGGTCAGTATGTCCCGCGGTCCTGAAGCCGCGTCGAAACGCGGGTGAAAGCTCACTCATCCTGCGCGAACGCGAGTTGCGAGCATTCCGCGTGGCGTCGATCCGTGTCGGCGCGTCACCCGACGCAACATCGAAGTTGACGCGCAGGTAATCGCGAAGCGCACCTGAGAAACTGCTCCACGGGCCAGCGGGCTGCACATGGTTGAGTGTCGCGTGCGGATGCATGAGCCGTCCCCTTTCTCTGCTGCCTGATCGGAGCGGTGCTCCGTGGCTGCTTGTCTGGGTGAGTATGCGTGGGGCTGCTGAGGGGGAGGTGACCGGGCCATGAATCCGGCTTCATGTCCTGTGGCGGCGGGTGGCGTGGACGCGTGGCGGCAGAATGAAGTCACTTTCACGCATCGATCACGGCGTGCTCAGTCGTGTGGGCGAATGTATGAGCGTGATGGCCGGAGGGGTCATCGAAAGTAAGGAGACTCACAATGCACACGATGCGTTGGAACCGAATCGCCGCGACGATGCTTGTCGCCGGAGCATGCGTCCCTCTCTATGCGCAGGCGGAGCATCCCGCCACCAAGCAGGGTACGGCTCAGGCCCGGGAGCGCGGCATGCCGCTCTACTTCAGGACCGCGAGCGACGTGCTTGGATCGAGCATTCAGAACTCGAGTGGCGACGAGATCGGGTCAATCGAGGACCTGATTGTGGACCGTGGTTCGGGACGGATCGAGTTCGCGATCGTCAAGACCGGCGACTTCTTCGGGCTGGGCGGCAAGGAAGTCGCGATTGACTACGACCGCTTCCGTTTCAGCTCCGAGAGCGACGGCTTCGAGTTGCCGGCGACCGAAGAGCAGCTCAAGTCGTACGAGGAGTTTGACGAGGACCACTGGCTCAAGCTTGAGAGCGGCGAGACCTGGCAGGAGCGCCTGGACGGGTGGTCCGACGGAGCGTCGGCGTGGTTTGATCGATGGACAGGCGACGAGTACGCCGACGGATACGACGCGAACGCTCGCCAGGCGATCGCGGGTGAGATCGTCAGCGTGGAACGCGTGAACACGGGCGACGGTCGCACGACAACGACGGTCGCCACGATCGAGACGAAGGACGGCGAGCGGAAGCAGGTCGTGCTTGGTCCGTCGTGGTACGTGCAGGGCGGGCAGACCCCGGTCCTGCGCGGGCAGCGTGCGGAGTTGGAAGTCACGCCAGCGACCCGAACTGACCAGCGGGCACGCCTGATCGCGATGGGCGGGACGATCGATGGACGCGATGTGGAGTTCCGCGGCACCAACGGGAACACCGCCTGGCGGCCGCTACAGGACTCGGCTGATACCGAAGACAGCAGGACCGCGCCGTGGTTGCTGCTGTCCGACGTGATCGGGCGAGACGCGGTCGCGGGACGTGAGGATGCGGGGAGCATCAGTGGCGCTGTGGTAGAGGCCGCCTCGGGCACGGTGCCCATCCTCCTGCTGGACCCCGACGAGAACTTCCTGGGGATCGCCGACACGCAGCGTTGTGTCCCCTGGTCGCAGGTGTCGCTCTCGGGGAATGGGAAGGCCTACCTCGACGCGTCGAAGGAGATGCTCACCGCGGGCGAGGCCGCCCCGGAGGATGTCTCTGCCTTCAAGTACCGCGCGGTTCGTGCGCCGGTGTATGAGGCGTTCGGCGTCTCGGTGTGGGAGCCGAAGGAGCGGTACGACGAGCGGGACGCTCGTTCTCCGCAGACACGGAGTCGGACACCCAGCGGTGGGTGATTGAACCCTCTAGCGGGGCGCGCCCACGTCGGGCGCGTTCCCGCATTTGCATCCCCTGGCTTTGCAGGGAAGGAGGTGTGTCAATGCGTTGGGACACAGAACCGCGTGCGCGCACTGGACGCGTGAAGGCGGGTGGAGCCCAAGGAGAAGTCCACGGTGAGGTCGATGACGAGCGCGAGGTCGCTCGCGAACGAATCGGCCGCGCCTCGCCGGAGGGGCGCCCCGCGCATCCCGAGTGGGGTGTGACCGCGATTGGATTGGCGATCGTGGCGGTCGTGGTGCTCGTTTGTGCGGTGGCGGTGGGCGCGGGGATTGTCTTCGGACCAATCGCGGGGTTCCTTGTGCTCATGCTCGGCTTGGGCGTCGCGGTGGTGGGCAACCCTGAGATATGGGCTGCTGGCTCACGCGCCGCGGAGCGGCATGAGATCGCGAACGACGGACATCATCATCGGGAGTGAGCTGTGGGTGTGCTGAAAGTGGTGCTCGCGATTCTGCTGCCGCCCGTTGGCGTGCTGGTGGAAGTCGGGCCGACGGGGCACTTCTGGCTCAATCTGGTGTTGACTGTTCTCGGGTATGTGCCGGGGCTCATCCACGCGTTGTGGATCATCCTCTGGCGATGAGCCGGTGCCGACGGTCGGTGTCGGGTGTTTGTCTCACTCAATCCTGCGCGGCCTCTGCGCGCGTCCAATGGAGAGTTGCTGTGGAGATTTATGGGCTATTCGGGCTTGTGATCCTGATCTTGGACATCATCGCGATCGTGAGCATTCTGGGAGCGGGCAAGTCGGTCGGTTGGAAGCTGCTGTGGACGCTCGTGGTGCTCTTGCTGCCCGTGATCGGCATGGTGCTGTATTTCCTGATCGGGAAGAGCACGTAGGCGATGCCGCTCCGCGGCGCGATCGGTCGGCCATAGAATCGAGCCGCCCGTAGGGAGGAACTCGGGCACGCCGGAGCCAACTCCAGTGGACGGGTTCTTCTCGCGGCTGCTCGACACGTCGGACTTTCCTGCGCGCTGGTCGTGCGGCAACTGGTCTCCGGGGCTGGGGTGGACCCACATCATCGCCGATGGTGTGATCTTCGCGTCGTACGCTGCGATCCCGTCGACCCTGGCGGTTCTCTTGGTCCGTCGACGGGACTTCCCGTTCCCGAAGCTCCTGCTGCTCTTCGTGCTCTTTATTTTGTCGTGCGGTACGACGCACTTGGTCGAGGCGGTCATTTTTTACGAGCCGGTCTATCGCCTGAGCGGGCTGCTGAAGGTCATCACTGCTGTTGTCTCGGCGGCGACGGCTGTGGTGCTTGTGGTGCTTCTGCCGAAGATCCTGGGTCTTCGGCTCGTGATGCAGTCGAACGTGGCACTGACCCGTGAGGTGCAGGCCGGGAAGCAGCGAGAGGAGCAACTCTCGACGGCCCGGGCGGAGCTCGAGCGTCGGAGCGCGGAGGCGACGGTCTCCCGGCGGCGGGTGACCGAGGCCCTCTCGGCTGCGCGGGCCGTGGCGTGCCGCTGGGTCCTTGAGACGGGTGAGATCGAGTGGGAAGTTGGGCTTCGCCCAAGCGCGCGTGCGGCCGGGCACGATGTCTCGGAGGGCTCGCGGACCTGGAGTGAAGTCGTTGGCCCGGTGCAGGCCAACGCGATCCGCGACCTTGCCCGCGCGGCGGCCGATGGCGCCGGGACGATGGAGTTCGAGTCGCCGCTGCATGCTCCGGGGCCGCGCATACGCCTGGCCGCGACCGCTGAGCCGGCGGTGCGTGATCAGCCGCGAGCGCTCTCAGGCATGTTCCGCTTCCTCTGACTCGTCGGCTGGTTCGGGGGGCTCGGCGAGATGCACGGGCAGGCGGATCTCGAAGGCACACCCGACGTCAAGGTTGCGGACCGCGATTGTCCCACGGTGCAGTTCGGCGATCCCTCGCGCGATGCTGAGCCCTAGGCCGTGGCCCCGTCCGGAACGGGGCGTGCCCGCGACCGTTGCGAAGCGGTCGAATATGGACGCGAGTCTGTCTTCTGGGATTCCAGGCCCCTCGTCTGTCACCCGCACGATGATCGTGTCATCCTCGCGCTCGAGTTCGATGGTGACCGCGGTGTTGGGCGGCGCGAAGCGCATCGCGTTGCGTACGAGGTTGTCGACCATCGTGCGCAGGAGTTCGGGGTCGCCGACGAGCTCACAGTCGAAGTCGTCGAGGAGGCGCGGTACGAGGCATACGTCGTGCTGGCGGGCCATCGGGAGGCAGTGATCAACCGAATCGGAGACGAGGTCGTTTGCGGCGTACGGGCGGAGAATGGCGATCCCCTTGCCGTCGCGCACGCGAGTGAGCGTGAGGAAGCTCTCGACCAGCTGGCCGAGCTTGAGCATCTCTTCCTCCACGCTGCTGAGGAAGGTGAGCAGGTGCTCCGGCACTCCATTGCGGTCGATGGTCTGGGCTTCGATGAGCATCGTCGCGATGGGCGTCTTGATCTCGTGCGAGACGTTGGAGAGAAACCGTTCTTGCGCCGCGAAGCCCTCGCGGATGCTCTCTCGCGCGAGATCGAGTTGGCGCGTGAGTTCCGCGACCTCTGAGTCGGCGGATTGGACCTCGATCTTCTCTTCGAGTGCGTCGGGTTTGAGGCGCTGTGCGACGCCGCCGAGCTTCGCGAACGGCGCGACCGCGATGCCCGCGATCAACCAACCCGCGACGCCTGCCGCGATCGGGCCGACGATCGAGCCGAGCAGCAGCACCTTGAACGTGAGCGTGCGCTGGTTGCGGAGGTACGCGTCGTTGACCGCCAAGGCGAGCACGAGACGCTGGTCGCCGTGCCGAACGGCGCGAAACACGGTCGGTGCGTTGCGGGCTCCCGGGTCGGGCTCGTCGAGCACGTCGAGGCCGAGCATGGTCAAGAACGGCTTGTCGTCGTCGGTGAACAGAGCCTTGGGGATGACGGTGGGGTCGATCCTGGACCGGGCCTCGCCGAACACCGAGCCGGTCGTCGAGTCCGCGAATACGTCCACGGTGAATCGGCCGAGCCAGACACCGCGGAGCGTGTCGCCGGCGATGGAGTCTGCGGTCTGGCGGTTGATGTTGGGAATTGCCTCGGAGATCTGTTCAGCGGCGACCGCGGATCGCTCCAGCAGCATCCGGCTGAACATGTCGTCGTTGGCTCGGACAAAGTAGAGGTAGAACAGCCCGGCGCTGGCCCATTGGATGAGCGAGAACACGACGACCGTCCAGAGGGTCAGGCGGAGGCGAAGGGAGAACCGCGATCGGGGCGGATCCGTTCGTTTGTCTTCCGAGGAAGTCACGTGTTTAGTCCATAACCCCGAAACGGTATCCGGCGCCCTTGATGGTGTGGATCAACTCGTGCTCGAAGTCACGGTCCAGCTTCTTGCGCAGTGCTGAGATGTAGACATCGATCACGTTGCTGCCCGGCTCGAAGTTCATGTCCCAGACCTTCTCGGCGATCTGGGTGCGAGAGAGGACTCGATTCTGATTGCGCATCAGATACTCAAGCAGGCCGAACTCCTTGTTCGAGAGCTCGACTTCGACCTCGCCGCGCTTGGCAACGCGGGCGTAGACGTCGAGCACGAGGTCTTCGCACTGGAGTGTCCGTCCCTCCGTCGCCTCGCCGCGCCGGAGCATCGCCCGGATGCGAGCCAGGAGTTCCTCAAGTTCGAAGGGCTTGGTGATGTAGTCGTCGGCTCCGGAGTCGAGGCCCGCGACCTTGTCCTCGGTGCTCGACAAGGCGGTGAGCATCAGGATGGGCGTCGCGACGCCCCGGCGGCGCAGATTTCGGCACACCTCGACCCCGTCCCGATCCGGGAGCATGAGGTCCAGGAGGATCAGGTCGTACTCGCTCCCCGCGGCAAGGTCCTCGCCTTCGAACCCCGAGTGGCTCACGTCGGCGGCGTACCCGTGCTCGCGCAGGCCCTTCTGGAGAGCGCCCGCCATCTTCGGGTTGTCTTCGATGATCAGTACTCGCACGTGCTCATCCTAATCACCAGCCCCCTCCGATAGCGGGCTCGCCCCGGTTCGCAGGAGAACGGCGTCCCTCAGGGTAGTGGAGTCCGCGTCAGATGAGGGAACGACCACGGCCTGGCCATCCGCGGCCCGCCACCACGCCCGGACGCCCGGGTGGCGACTCCAATAGTCGTCGGACCGCCGCCCGGTCCGGTCGCCCTCGACGTAGGTCCATGCGGCCAGCCCCAGTAACACAGCGGCGAGGGCCGTTCCCACGACCAGGGAGCGCTTGCTCCATCGTTCGCCGAGTTCGCGCTCTTCAGGGGTCAGCCCCCGCAACTGCTCAAGGCGCAACCCCGCGATGAGCCCGAGCAGCACGCCGCAGAGGTTGCTGGAGAGGGTGAAAGTCGCCCCTTCGGCGAGTTCCCAACGTCCCATGGCGAGCGTGGCGCCGAGTGCTGCGGCGACGGGCACGATCGAAGCCGCGACGACGATCCCGATCATCGCCATGGCGTCGCTCCGGAGGATCGCGTGCGCCATGGCGAGGCCCGCGGCAAAGGCGATCACGAGATCGAACGCGGTGATCCCTGTCCGCGCTTCGAGTTGGGCGGTCGGCACGGTGCCCGGCGTCGCCCAGGTCACCGCGGCTCCGACCGCTGCACCGATCGCGAGCGAGAGCAGCGCGGCGCGGAGCCCCCGGATCATCTGACGCGGGCGGCCAAGAGTCGCGGCGGTCCCGACGAGCGCAAGTGGTTTGAAGATCGGCGCGATCACCATCGCGCCGACGAGCACCGCAGCATTGTCGAGCAGCAGGCCTCCTGTCGCGAGCACGCCAGCGAGCGCGCTGAGCAGAAGGAATGTCCGGTCCACTCTCGCACCGTCGCCCACGAACGACTCGATCTCCTCGGTGCCCGCAACCTGCTCTTCGCTCGACTCGTCTGTCTCAGGACGAGGCTCGACGGCGCTCGGCTCGAACGTGACATAGTGGGCGAGCGGATCGGCCTGTTCGCGCACCTCCGCGCGGGTCGCTTCGAGGAACTCGTCGGGATCACCCTCTTTCACGACGATGCGCGTGAGCGTGTAGCCGTCTCGCTCCGAGAGCGTGACGGCGACGTGTCCTTGGGTCTCTGCGCGCGCGCGGACCTCGTCGCCTTGCTCGGTGGGTAAGTAGAGATCGATGACGCGCATGTTCGGCTCCCGTGCCTCGTTTGGCACGCGATCGTACAGGCCGCACCGGGCCCAGAGGCGGAATGAAGCACGATTCACGCCTCGCTCACGACCCCCTCAGAGCGCCGACGCATGGTTCTTGTGAGTGAGGCGGAGACCTCACGAAGGCAGACGGCCGCAAGGCCGGATCAACGAAGGAGATTCCCCATGTTGGGTTGGGCACTCGCATTCTTCATTCTCGCCATCGTCGCTGCCGTGTTTGGCTTTGCTGGGATCGCGGCAGCATCCGCAGGGATCGCGAAGATCCTCTTCGTGGTGTTCCTTGTGCTGTTCCTGATCTCGCTCATCTCGGGCTTGGTGCGCCGTGGCAGCACGACGGTCCGCCTTTAGGAGATTGCTCATGAAACCTTTAGGAGATTGCTCATGAAACGCAGACATACACCGATGTGGATGGTCGCCGCGACGGCGCTGACTGCGACCGTATCGCTCACGGCGTGCGACGACGAGCCCGATTCGCCGGGTGAGGCCGTCGAGCGGGCCGGCGAGGAGGTCGGCGACGCTCTGGACGACGCGGTGGATGGCGCGGGCGACGCGCTCGAAGACCTCGGAGATGACATCGAGGACGCGAC
Organism: Phycisphaerae bacterium; assembly: GCA_030429485.1. Classification (GTDB taxonomy): domain Bacteria; phylum Planctomycetota; class Phycisphaerae; order Phycisphaerales; family UBA1924; genus JAUIFD01. Next base: position 7,524 of record JAUIFD010000067.1, read on the forward strand.
CGACGGCGGCCGCTAGCGCAAACACGCTCACTACTGACAGAAGGAGATACCCAGTGGAACAGGTCACTGATCTCAACAAAGACACCTTGTCTGGCGTGCAGGAACTGATCCAGATCAACCTCGACAGCCATGTGGGATTCCGCACTGTTGCTGAGCAGGTGGAGAGTGCGCCGATCGCAAGGCTCTTCAGAGAATGCTCGGACGAGCGGCGCGGATTCGCGAACGATCTGCAGCGCATTGTCCGTGCGAACGGGGAGACGCCCGAGACCGACGGCTCCATCAAGGGCGCTGCCCACCGCTGGTGGGTGAGTGTTCGCGGGATGGTGCAGGACGGTGACGAGCACGCGATGCTCGCAGAGGCGGAGCGCGGCGAGGACGCGATCAAGCACAAGTACGAGGAGGTGCTGCGCGAGATCCCCGGCAACGCGGTGAGCGATGTGCTGCACCTGCAGTATGCATCCGTGAAGAGCCGGCACGATCAGATTCGCTCGCTTCGCGACGCTCGGGCCAAGTAACCCACTGCCCCCACCCCAACCGACGGGCGTGCGAGAGCGCGCTCGTCGGAATCAAGCGACCGGCGAGAGAGGGCGCCACGATGAGCCTGCAGCATGCACTTCGGATTGTGGTTGTTCTGCCGGCCCTGTGCTTGCCGGCAGCTTGGGCCCAGGATGGCGGAGGGCCGCCAAACTCAGAGTCGGCGCAGGAAACACAAAGCGCGCCGAGTCCCTCTGACGCGGCACAGGCTGCGAAGGACGCGCTCCGCGACGTCGAGGGATTGCGTGACGCTGAGGTTGACGTCGAGGGCGGTGTCGTTCGCGTACGAGGCGAGGCTGAGGATCCCTCGGTCATCGAGCAGGCGGAGCGGGTCGTCGCGGGCGTTACCGGATCGGCGGTGAGCAACGAGGTCGCGCTCACGACCGACTTTCGCGCCCGTTTGCGGGGTGCCTGGCGGAGGATCGGAGACAAGGTCGAGCGGGTGCTCGCGTACTTGCCGCTCTTGCCGATCGCGCTGGCGATCATGCTCCTCTCGAGCGTGCTGGCGTGGGCGGTGAGCCGGTGGCGTTGGCTCTTCGCCCGGTTTATCGACAACGTCTTTCTACAGGACATCGCTCGCCGGGTCACCAAGATCGCGATCTTGGTGGGGGGCGCGCTCGCTGCGCTTGAGGTGCTCGACGCCACGGCTCTGGTTGGCGGTGTCCTCGGAGCTGCGGGCGTCGCGGGCATCGCCATCGGATTCGCGTTCCGGGACCTGGCGGAGAACTACATTTCGAGCATCCTGCTGTCGATTCGTCAGCCGTTCCGTCCGAGGGATCACATCGTCATCGGCGCGCACGAGGGGCTCGTGACCCGTCTCACGACGCGTTCGACCGAGCTCACGACGTTCGACGGCAACGTCGTGCGGATCCCCAACTCCACGGTGTTCAAGTCGGAGATCGTCAACTACTCCGTGACCCCGGAGCGGCGCTTCACGTTCTCGCTCGGCGTGGGATACGACGTCGATCTGACCAACGCCCGGGCGGTCGGGGCTCGTGTCCTGACGGAGACCGACGGCGTGCTCGCGAGCCCCGCCCCGTTCGTGCTACTGGAGAAGCTCGGCGATTCGAGTATCACGCTCGCGTTCTTCGCGTGGGTCAACCAGCGCACGCACGACTTCGGGAAGGTGCGCACCCTCGCGATGTCGCGCGTCGAAGATGAGTTCGATCGCTTGGATATCGACATGCCCGAGCCGACCTACAACATCCGACTGATGCGACGCGACACGGGGGTCCAGGGCAAGACCGGGCCGAGACGGCCTTCCGCAACCGGCGCTGCGGTCACGGAAGCGGGCAGCACTGCCAAAGATGACACGATGGACCGGCTTGTCAATACCAATCAGCGGCTCGGCGAGGGTGAGAACCTGCTGGCTGCGACAGGGCCCACGAAGGAGTGAATGTGCCGCGTGCGGTCTTGATCTTGAACCGAGCGTCGGGCGGTAGTGAAGGTGCGGATCCGATCGCGCTCGCGAGGCCGTTCGCCGAACGTGGGTGGCGCGTGCGCACGCGGGTGGTTGACCCGGCGCAGGTTGATCGTGCGGTCGCAGAGGGCGTGGCGCAGGCGCCGGACGCCTTGATCATCGGCGGGGGTGACGGCACGCTTCGCACCGCGGCCGGCCGCATTGCTGGCACCGGTATCGCCCTGGGGGTGCTCCCGCTCGGCACGATGAACTTGGTGGCGAAGGACCTCGGGTTGCCCGCCTCGCCGGGCGAAGCGGCGCAATCGCTGGCGGGTGGCCAGGTGTCGCCGGTTGACGTCGCGGAGGTCAACGGCGAGGTATACCTGCATTCGGCGCTGCTCGGGCTGGCCCCGGACCTTGCACGCGAGCGTGAGGAGGTGCGCGCGGGTGAGTCGGCGCTGGAAGGGCTGCGCGCGATGTACCATGGGTTGCGAAGAACGAGCGGCGCACGCCGACTCGTCGTGGGCCTGAAAGGGGACACGTGGGAGACGGTCGCACGCACGTGGCTGCTCGCGATCACGTGCAACGAGGTGACAAACGGCCTCGCCCGGGAGCGCCTCGATGCGGGCCGGCTTGGTGTGGTGTGGTCAACGCACACAGGTCGACTCGGGCTTGCCCAACTCGCGCTCGGTGTGGCGACGGGCGCATGGAACATCGATCCCGCGTTCCGAAGGGGGAGCAGCACGGCGGTCCGCCTCGAGACGGGTGCGAGGAGCCTCACGTTGACAGCGGACGGCGAGTTGCTGACGCTCGACGAGCCGCTGCACTTTCGCTCGCGCCCCGGCGCGTTGCGGGTGCTCAGACCAGCAACGACATCGTGACGCGCCTGATGCACATCTCGGACTTGCACTTCGGATCGGAGGTTCCGGGGGCGGTCGACGCGCTCATCACGGCGGCGTGGGAGCTTGGGCCCGATGCGGTGTTGGTCTCGGGAGACGTCACGCTGCGCGGTACGCGTGCAGAGTTTGAACGTGCTGCGGATGTCCTAGGCCGATTGCCGCAGCCGACATTGGTGGTTCCGGGCAATCACGACATTCCGGCGCGCAATCTCGCAAGGCGTTTCTTGCAACCCATGGCGCATTTCCGGAGGTACATTGGTGAGCCGGAGTGGGCGCACGAGGTCGGCGGCGCGTCGCTCCTGGGGCTCAACACCGCGCGTTCGTGGGGGTGGCACTGGAACTGGGCCCACGGGCGCTACAGCGCTTCGCAGATCGCGCGGGTGCTCGAGCACTGGGGCAGCCAGCCGGTGCGGACGCGCGTGCTCGTGGCGCACCACCCGTTTGATCCACCCAGCGACCTCCGTTCGTTCCGGGCGGTGGGTCGGCGGTCGAAGATGCTTGGGGCGCTCGGTCGTGCTGGAGTGAGCGTGGCGTTGGTCGGTCACATTCACCGCACCGCGACGATGCGGGTGCGTCCCCCGGGGGCGGATCGCGAGCTGCTGATCGTGCAGGCCGGGACAGCGCTCTCCCACCGCACACGCGACGGCACGAACGCCTTTGTTGAGCTCGTGCTCGGCGATGGGGAGCCGACGATTCGGGAGTGGCGACTTGAGGACGGTCGATTCACGCCGACGGCGTCTCGCCTCTGATCGGAGCGGAGGGATCTGAACGGGGCTGGGGCTCTTGTGTGGTCGCCTGTATATTGGACACGCCAGATGCACAGGCCGCGGGTCGAAGGGAGCGTCATGTCTGAGCCGAGGTCACGCCGGGACTTTCTGAATGATGCGGGCGCTGTCGCCGCGACCACGCTGCTCGCGTCGCGCGGGCTCGCGGGGGTGCATGTCCGCGGGAGCGACACCATCCAGGTCGCGCTCGTGGGGTGCGGTGGTCGCGGTTCCGGTGCTGCGAAGAACGCGATGTCGGTGCCGCAGGGCTCGATGCGCCTCGTCGCGATGGCCGACGCGTTCGAGGACCGGCTCAACTCCAGCTACCGGGCGTTATCCGGTTCAATTCAGGATGAGCTCGACGTGCCCGAGGAGCGACGCTTCGTGGGGTTTGACGCCTATCGCCACGCGATGGACTGTCTGCGCCCCGGCGACATCGTGATCCTCGCGACGCCGCCCGCGTTCCGCTGGGTCCACTTCACGTACGCGATCGAGAAGGGCCTGCATGTGTTCATGGAGAAGCCTGTCACCGTGGATGGGCCGACCAGTCGGAGGATGCTCGACCTCGCCGAGCGTGCGCGCCGGGAGAACCTGAAGGTCGGGGTGGGGCTGATGTCGCGCCACTCTCGTGCGCTGCAGGAACTCGCCATGCGCGTGCAAGACGGCGAGCTGGGCGAGATCATTGCGCAGCACGGCTACCGCATGCAGGGGCCTATCGCCACGTTCCGGTCGACGCCGAAGCCCGAAGGCGCGGACGAGTTGGAGTACCAGATCCGTCGATTCCACGGCTTCCTGTGGGCGAGCGGGGGGGCGTACAACGACTTCTTTATCCACATCATCGACCAGCTCTGCTGGATGAAGGGGGCGTGGCCGGTGAAGGCTCAAGCCCTCGGCGGGCGGCACTACCGCACGCGAGGCGACGGCGTGCCGTTCGTAGACCAGAACCTCGACGCTTACGCTGTGGAATACACCTATCCCGACGGCACGAAGCTCCAGTTCGACGGGCGCAACATGGACGGGTGCATGCAGCGATTCTCGAGCGCGATGCTCGGGACCAAGGGCTCGGCGGTCGTCTCAAGCAACGGCGATTGCGGCCTGCCCTCGCGCATCTTTACGCGCCACGACATGAGCCGCGACAGTCTGGCGTGGACTTCCGAAGTGCCCCCCTCGGAACGGAACCCCTACCAGAACGAATGGAACGACCTCGTGGACGCCATTCGCAACGACAAGCCGTTCAACGAGGCGCAGCGCGGCGTGGAGGCCAGCCTCGTCTGCAACATGGGGCGCATGGCGGCCCACACAGGTCAGGAGATCACGTTCCAGGCGATGCTCGACTGTCCGCACGAGTTCGCGCCGAGCGTCGGCGAACTCACGAGTGGCTCACCCGCGCCGTTGCAGTCGGATTCTGAGGGGCGGTATCCGGTGCCCCAGCCCGGGATCCTGACCGATCGGGAGTATTGACTCACTCAGGTCGGCGGCGGCGCAGGCGGTTGCTGATCGACTGAATGACGAAGTAGAGCATCGGCACGGTGACCATCGAGAGCACGGTGGCGACGAGCATGCCGCCAAAGACGGTGGTGCCGAGCACCTGCCGACTCACGCCGCCCGCGCCGGTCGCGACGAGCAGCGGGATGACGCCCAGGATGAACGAGACGGCCGTCATGAGCACGGCGCGGAAGCGCAGGCGGACGGCTTCGACCGCGGCGTCACGGGTCGGCGTGCCGGCGTCCTCTTTCGCCTTCGCGAACTCGACGATGAGGATCGCGGTCTTGGTCGAGAGCGCGATGAGGAGCACGACGCCGATCTGGGTGTAGATGTTGTTATCGAAATGCCGGATCATCACCGCTGCTACAGCGCCGGCAAGGGCTGTGGGCACGGCAAGACAAACGGTCATCGGGAGCGACCAGCTCTCGTACTGGGCGGCGAGCACGAGATAGACGAGGATGATGGAAAACAGGAAGATGATGCTGGTCGAGCCCGTCGCCTTGGCTTCCTGGTAGGAGAGATCGGTCCACTCGTATCCCATCGAGGGCGGGAGCTGCGCCGCGGCCATCTGGCGGATGGTCTCCATCGACTCGCCGGACGAGACCCCGGGGGGTGAGAAGCCGTTGATCTTGGCTGAGGGATAGATGTTGTGGTGGGTGACGACCTGCGGACCGAGCACGTCGGAAATCGAGACGATCGAGCCGAGGGGGACCATCTGCCCGGATGTGCTGCGCACGTCGAGGCGGAGGATGTCGTCGCGCTGCGCGCGGAATGCAGCGTCGGCTTGGAGCTTGACCTGGAAGATGCGTCCAAACTGGGTGAAGTCGTTGGCGTAGGCCGAGCCGAGGTAGGCCTGGAGCGCGCCAAAGACCTCGGAGAGCGGGACGTTGAGGCGTTGGGCCTGTTCGCGATCGATCTCGACGTAGAGCTGGGGTGAGTTGGCGCGGAAGCTCGAGAACATGCCGGCGATGGTGTCTTGCCCGGTGCCGGCGCGTGAGAACTCGGCGGTGACTTGTTCGAGGACGCCGAGGCCCGCGCCGCCGCGGTCTTGCATCGCGAGCGAAAACCCGCCCGCCATGCCGACGCCGGGGAGCGAGGGCGGCGCGAACGCGACGATCGACCCCTCCTGCACCTGCGAGACGAGGCGGTTGATCTTGGCGACGATCGCTGCCTGAGCCAGTTCTTCGCCTTTGCGCTCGTCCCAATGGGTGAAGGTCACGAAGAGCGAGCCCTTGTTCGATCCTGCTGCGGAGTCGAGGAGCGAGAAGCCGGAGATGCCGAGCGTGGCTTCGACGCCTTCGACGCTTCGGATGATCTCGTTGGCTCGATCGAGGACGGCGACCGTGCGTTCGAGGGCCGCCCCTTCGGGAAGCTGCACGTTGACGACGCAGTAGCCTTCGTCTTCCTGCGGGACAAAGCCGGTGGGCAGGCGCCCGAAGCCGATGACGCTTACGACAACGATGCCGACAAAGGCGAGAAGGCCGAGGATCGCGATGCGCATCGCGCCTCTAACGATGACCGCGGTCATGGAGGTCGATGCGGCGAGGAGCGAGTTGAACCACCGGAAGGGCGCGAGGGGCTTGGTGGGCTTGCCGAGCAACAGCCCGCAGAGCGAGGGGCTGAGGGTGAGTGCGTTGATGCTGGAGAAGACGGTGGCGATGGAGATAGTGACCGCGAACTGACTGAAGAGCTGCCCGACGATGCCGCCCATGAAGATCGTGGGCACGAAGACCGCGAGGAGCACGAGCGTGGTCGCGATGACCGGGCCGGTGACCTCCTGCATCGATTTGACGGCGGCTTCCTTGGGTCCGAGCTTCTCTTCCTCGATGAGGCGCGTGGTGTTCTCGACAACCACGATCGCGTCGTCGACGACGATGCCGATGACGAGCACGAGCCCGAACATCGTGAGCTGATTGATCGAGAAGCCCAGGGCTTGCATCGCGGCGAACGTGCCGATCAGCGACACGGGGATCGTGACGACCGGGACGATCGTGGCGCGGACGTTCTGGAGGAAGAGGTAGACCGTCGCGACGACGAGCGCGAGGGTGATGAAGAGCGTGACGACGACCTCCTTCATCGATGAACGGACGACGTCGGTGTTGTCGTACACGACCTCGTATTGGAGCGAGTCGCCATAGGTGACGCCGAAGCCCTCGGCGAGACGGGCGAGGGTGGCGCGCACGCCATCGGCGACCTCGATCGCGTTGGAGCCGGGGAGCTGATAGATGCCCATGGCGGCGGTCGCGGCCCCGTTGTACTTCGCGTCGATGTCGTAGGTCTGCGAGCCGAGTTCGACGCGCGCGACGTCGCGGAGATAGACGAGCCGCCCGTCGTCGCCCACCTTTACGACCATGCGTTCGAACTGCTCGGGTTCGGAGAAGCGTCCGGAGGTGTTGACGGTGAACTGGAACGCCTGGCCCGGAGGAACCGGCGGTGCGCCGATCGAGCCGGCCGCGACCTCGACGTTCTGCGATTTCACCGCGTCGAGCACGTCGCCCGCGGTGAGCCCGCGACTCTTGAGCAGGTTCGGGTCGAGCCAGATCCGCATGCCGAACTCGCCGGTGCCGAAGGTGCGCACGTCGCCAACGCCCTTGACGCGTTTGATCTCGTCTTCGATGTTGAGTTTGACGAAGTTGTGGAGGAAGCTCGCGTCGAGGGTGGCGTCGGGCGAGTAGAAGGAGACAAAGAGCGTGATCTCGGGCGAACGCTTCTTGACCTCCACGCCCTGGCGGCGGACCTCTTCCGGCAGGCGCGTCTCGGCGGTGCTCACGCGGTTCTGCACGAGCACGTTGGCCATGTCGAGATCGGTGCCGACCTCGAACGTGACCGTGAGCGACATCGAGCCGTCGGAAGCGGAGACGGAGGACATGTACGCCATGCCCTCGACACCGTTGATCTCCTGCTCGATCGGCGTGGCGACCGTCTCCGCCACGGTGACGGAGTTGGCGCCCGGGTAGACCGCCGTCACTTCGATGGTCGGCGGGGAGATCTGCGGGTACCGGCTGATCGGCAGCAC
>JAUIFD010000068.1 GCA_030429485.1 Phycisphaerae bacterium
GGAGACGGCGGCCGGTGACGGGATGGACACTGACCACGATTCGACCGAAGTCAACCACCTGAAATTGCTTTTGTTTTCGACACAGTACGCAGTACCCGCCTTATAAGGTTGCAAGCCTTATAAGGGCCCTTATACGGCTTGCGGCGCCGGAACCGAGGCCAACTTTTTTTGCCCGGTACGGCAGTACCCGCGCATAGCCGGTACCAAGGCCCCGGCCATAGCGGGTACGCAGGCCCCCACGGGTACGACAGCCCCCGCCGTAGCAGGAACGGAGTACCCGCGCGCGCCACGCACAGGTGCATCCACAGCCCACGCGGTTGGGCTGCGGTGCATCGGAGCGTGGCCGCGACGAACGACGAGCTACTTGGACTCGTCGCTGCTCAACGACTCGGGCAGCGGCTCGCCGTCGAGCAGATGACGCAACAGACCGATCGCGCCGCGGCGGTACTGCGACGGCAGGTCGGCCGCGCGCTCGTGCGCTTCCAGGAGGCGTCGCACCTGCCTGCGCGGCGGAAACCGACGACGGCGGCGGCCGCGCCCCCGAGGCGCGCGGTAGTAGTCGCGCCTCTCGTCGTCGGTCGAGCGCGTCCCCCGCGGCTCGTCCTCGAGCCGTTCGGAGAACCCCTGCTCGACCTCCTGCGCCTCCTCGAGCAACCCCTCGCTGCGCCGAAACTCCTGCATCTGTTCATCCGGCTCGTGACCGACCAGGCGCGCCAGGCGCGCGATCGAAAGCCGCGGGTGGCCCCGGCGGAACAGCTCGTACAGCTCCGGGTGCGCCCGCCGCTTGATGAACAGCAGGCGGTTCAGGTAGCGGACCTTGAAGCCGCACGCCTGCGCCAGCCGGTCCTTCGGCACGCCGCGCTGCTCGTGCAGCATCCACACGCGCTCGACGAGCTCGTGCCCCGACAGCGCGCGGCGCGCGGTGTTCTCGGCCAGGTTCCACAGGTACAGGTCGACCTGCGAGCCGCGGATCAGCCGGAACCACCCCACGTCGTACGCCTTGCGCTGCATCACCGCGAAGCGCAGGAACCCCGTCACGAGTTGGAAGCGCCCATCACCGAGCGGGCAGACCGACGGCGGGTGCAGCATCGGCTCGGCCGTGAAGCGCTCGACCGCCTGCGTGATCTCCTCCTCGGAGTACGGCCGGCGGCAGTTCCAGCGCGGATCGGCCACGACCGAGTCGAGCCGTAGCTCCGCCAGCGGGGCGGTCTCCTCCTCCTGCTCCAAGCTCGGCGTGTCCAGGTCGACGTCCTGCTCGTTCATGATGGGTCGCTTCATGTGCACTCCTCCACCCCGGGCTCACCGGGAGCGCGGGAGCCGGGCGCGGCCCCCTACTCCTTAACCTGCGGAAACTCGCGATCTGTCCCGGGTGGGGCGGTGAGAAAGTTCAGAAATCCCGCGGCCCTGTGCCTACCGTGTGACGTCCCAATCCGAGCTGGTCTCCCCGAGCTGGGGCGCTACGGTTCGCCCACCGTGAGCACCTCCAATGGAGCCGGTCCCCTCGGTTTGCCCCCGGGCTCGCGCCCCCTCGACGAGCGAGCCCACCGCGAGAAGCTCGCGCTCGCCAGCATCGACGCGCGCCTCGAAGCGGGCCTGCTCTGCGCCGAGGACGCCGACATCGAGATCCTCGAGCTCGCCCTCGCGCGGCTGTCGTTCTTGCCCGACGAGGTGATCGAGGAGCTGCGCGCCTTCGGCCGTGAGCTGCACGACGAGCCCGAGATGGTCGAGAGCCGCACCCTCGCTCCGCGCCCTGGCAACAAGAGCTCCCGATGACGGTCTCAGACCTGGAGCACGAGCAGTTCCTCCGCTCGTGGAGAGCGTTCATCCATATGTGGGCCGACAAGGTCATCGCCCAGCACGGCGGCGCATCACGAGCGGACCGCGACGACATCCGCCAGGCCGCCTACGAGGCCGCGTGGACCGCGTACGTGCAGTGCAAGCAACAGCCCGAGCACGAAGACCCACAGACCCTCGCCAGGATGCGCATCAGCCGGGCGACCAAGGACGCCGCGCTGGCGCACTGGTACAAGCTGCGCGGGCTACCCCGCGACGACCATCAGCGCGGCGCCGGGCCCAAGGCTCGACTGCTGCGCGAGACCCTCGCCCAGATCGCCGCGACCGAGCTTCGCTACTGCCAGGAGCGACTCGAGGTGACGACCGACAGCCTCATCGCCTACCAGCTGCTCATGGTCGGCCTGGTGCACGGCAACCACGAGGTCGAGCCGCCCGACACCCGCGTGCTGCATCAAGAGGTCAAGCAGCGCCTCGCCTTCGCGATCAACAAGCTCGCGCCCGACCAGCACGAGCTCATCGTCAGCGTGTACTTCGAGCACCAATCGCTTCGCGAGGTGGGCGAGCGGCTCGGCCGCTCCTCGTCCTCTACGTCTCGACTGCATTGCGCCGCGCTTCGGGTGCTGCGCGACGAGATGATCGCCTTCGCCTCGTCGCTGTCGCCACGGACCGCCGGCCGCCCGACCGACGGAACGCCGACCCCGGACCTCTGAGCCTCGTCCGACACCGGACGCCCTGCCTCGCTTGATTCACGGGAGGAGGACCGCGTGCGTGATCCCGAGCAGATCGGCCCGTTCCGCATCATCCAGCGCATCAGCTCCGGCGGCGCCGGGGTCACGTACCTCGCGCTCGTGACCGACGACAGCGACGACTCGTCGCTTCTGTGCTGCGTCAAGACGCCGCACGCGATGTGGGCGCGCGACCCGGCCTACATGCAGGCGTTCAAGAACGAGGCGCAGCTCGCCAGCTCGCTCGACCACCCCAACATCGTGAGCCTGCAAACCCGTAGCCTCGACGCCGACAACCCCTACCTCGTCTACCCCTTCATCGAAGGGCTCGATCTGGGCGAGCTCATCGAGTCGCACAACCGGCGCGGCGAACCGATCGACTGGACCCACGTCGTGACGATCGCGCGGTCGGTCGCCAGGGCGCTCGAGGAGGCGCACGCCGACCGGAGCGACAGGATTCAACCGCGCCCGCCGATCATCCACCGCGACGTGTGCCCGCCCAACATCATCATCGGGCTCAGCGGCGTCGTATACCTGATCGACTTCGGCATCGCGCGCGCGCTCGAGGAGTCCTCGCTGCGCCCGTCGCTTCACGGCAGCGGGCGGATCGCCTACGCCGCGCCCGAGCGCCTCGCGCACGGCCGGCGCTACGACGAGCGCGCAGATCTGTTCTCGCTCGGCGCCGTGCTGTTCGAGGCCCTCACCGGCCTGCCGCCGTACGCCCCCGGCTCGATCACCTCGCACATCGAGCAGGTCACCTCCGGCAGCGCGCGCCGCGTCGAGGAGCACCGTGACGAGTTTGCCCCCGACTACGGCCGAGCCGTACCGGCCGGGCTCGTTCAGCTCGTCAACGTCGTGCACCGCCTGCTCGAGCCCAACCCCGGCCACCGATTCCAGAGCGCGAGCGAGGTTGTGGACGCCCTCGAGCGCATCGCGGTGCCGACCGGCGGCTACCGCGGCCTCGCCGCCGACGCCGCAGCACACATGCCCGAGTGGCGCCGCAAAGTGCAGGTCTGCACTGGTCGCCACCCGGTGATCGAGATCGCCCTCGCGCCCGAGCCCTCGGCGCAGGGCGATCGGTGGAGCAGCACCGACCCCATGCAACTGAGCCACCTCGACGCACAGCTCGAGCAGCGCGCCCTCGAGCGCGACGCCGTCCACGTCGACCCCCAGGGCGCCGCGCAGCTCCTCGCCCAGGGCGCGGCGCACCTGCTCACCAACCGCTACACGCCCCTCGTCGTCCAGCGCCCCGTCCTGCCGGCGAGCTCGCCCGGCCCGTTCGAAGACGACGAGCTCGCGACCGAGCCGATGCCGTTCGATTCGACGCAGCCAGGCCACCCCCCCTTCGAGCTCGACGTGCCTCAGACCGAACAGCGTCGATCGTGCGCCCCCACCCAGGTGCTCATCCCGCCCCCGTTCGACGACGACTCGTTCATCCCGCAGACCCGCGACGGCGACCCGGTCTTCGACGACTCGTTCATCCCACAGACCCGCGACGGCGACCCTGTGTTCGCCGATCGCGAGCCGGCCCCAGAGCAGCCGAGCGCCCCCATCTCGTCGCCTCCCGCGGTGAGCCCCGTCTCGAGCGTCCCCTGTGCCGCGCAGCCGCCGCCCTCCTCGCGCGTCGCCACCAACCTGCCCGCCTACCGCCTCGACCCCGACGGCACCCTCACACCCATCCAGCTCGACACCTCGCCGCCACCGCCGCCGCGATCTCGCTCGAGCAGGCTCGCCTGGGTGCTCGGCGCCGTCGCGCTCGCCGCCGTGGTGCTGCCCTGCGGCCTGCTCGCCGTCCTCACCGTCATGAGCACCGCCGCCGTCGTCGGAGGCTCGACGCTCGCCCCGCAACTCGGTCGCGTCCCCGGGGTCGGCAGCGGCGGCGGCGCCTCGACCGAGGTCTTCTCCTGGCTCGGCCCGTACCCGCCCGTCCTCGTCGACGTGAACGGCGACGGCTACCGCGACGCGATCGGCTTCACCTGGGACTTCGACGGCGACGACGCAGTCACCGCCGTCAGCGGCGCCGACGCCAGCGTGCTCTGGGTGCACGAAGCCGAGCAGGAGCTCTCGGGCCACTTCGACGACATCCGGGTGTGGGTCCCCGACGCCTCGCGCGTCGTCTTCGCCGACCGCGGCGGCCACGCGATCGGCATCGACGCGCGCACCGGCGCCGAGCAATGGCGCGCCCCGATCGGCGCGCAGGGCACGAGCGCGTGTCGGATCGGCAACCACCTGCTCATCACGACGAGCGACCAGTACGTCTACCGGGTCGCGATCGCCGACGGCGCGATGGAGCGCACGCGCGCCCCGAACCCCGCGCTCTGCGAGCACGTCCCCTTCGTCAACGAGAACCGCCGCGCCCTGAGCCACAAGATGCCGGGCTGGGAACGACGACGGCCGCCCGACCTTCCGTGGCCGCGCGAGCAGATCCTCGGGAGCTGGGTCTCACCGACCGGCGACCGTTACCTCGTCGAGGTGCGCCATCCGGGGCCGCTCGACCGGGACATCGTCGAGATCGCCGCCGTGCAGCCCGACGGGACGATCCTCTGGCAGCAGCCCGCCACCGAGGATTGGGAGCTCGCCAGCAACCGCGGCCTGCGCCACCTCGCCGTCGAGGACGGCGCGGTCTTCGTCGTCTACGACATGATCCGCGGCCGGAGCGACGTCCCGCGTCGGATCGCGGAGTTCGACTACGAGACCGGCGAGAGGGTCTGGGACGCGCCGCTCGAATGGCAGAGCCACTTCGACTTCCTGCGCGCGGACGCCCGGCGCGTCTACGTCGGCCACTGGGCCCTCGAAATCCTCGATCGCGCCGACGGACGCCAGATCGGGCGCGTGGGTGTGTTTCCGAGCGAGCGGTGACCTCCCGCGGGGCGCGGACGCGCAGCGAGGGCACGCTGACGGCGGCGGGGTGGTAGGGGCCCTCGCCGTCGCCCCACCAGGCCAGGTGGACCGCGTGCAGTTCCCGGGCGCGGTACCCTAGGCAGGGGGCCCCGTCGAGCGCGCGATGCGAGCGCGCGCGGCGGGCGGAAAATGAACACGGATCGGTGTGACGTACTCGTCGTCGACGACAGCGCGCTGGCGCGCGAGGTGATGGCCCGCGCCCTGCGCGGCGCCGGCCTGAGCGTGAGCCTGCTCGACAGCCCGATCGGCGTCACCCGCACGCTGCTGCGCGCGAGCGTGAAGGTCGTCGTCATCGATTGGGACATGCCCAGCATGCCCGGCGACCGCCTGGCCACCCTGATCCGCGCCAACCACCGGCTCCGCGACGTGGCGATCGTCCTCGTGTCGGCCAAGACCGACCGACCCAAGCCCGAGTCGGTCGACCTCGTGATCCCCAAGACGCCCGGCGCCGAGGCGCTGACCCGCATCGTGCGCCGCCTCGTGCGCATCCGCCGCCGCCGGCCGTCGCAGCAGGCGATGCGGATCGTCGGCCCGGACGATCCCGAGGATGAGTAGCGAACCCGTGGCACCCTCGGCGAGACGGACATGACGCACAGAACCAACCTTCAGCCACGAGCGTCGGACGCCGCGCCAACGGTACTCGTCATCCGCACCGCGCGAGGTGACCGCGAAGCGCTCGCCGCGCTGTACGACCGCTACGGCCCGACCCTCTATCGCCTGGCCGTGGTGGCCCGCGACGAGCGCCCCGAGCAGTTCGTCGTCGACGTGTTCATGCGGGTGTGGAGACACGCCGGGGACTACGACCCCGCGCTCGGCACCGTCGGACGCTGGCTGGCGAACCAAGCGATCGCTCAGCAGCGCGGTCGTACGGGCACAGGCTGAGACCCCTGCCCCATCGCGGCGCGCACGCGATGTCGCGTTGCATGCACGACGTGCGGACCCACGCTCTGTGCATGACTGACGCACAGCTATCGGACAACGAGGTCCGCCGCATTCGCGAGCGGCTCGGATGGAGCCAACCCACGCTCGCGCGCCGCATGGGGGTTGGAGAGAGCACGGTTCGGGCCTGGGAGAGCGGTCAGAACCCTTGCAGGGGCGCGGCGGCAGTCCTATTGCGGGTGCTCGAACGCGACCCCCTCGCCACCGCCCGCGTCCTCGAGCGGGGCCGCCACGATCTCCCGTCCCCGCACGCCGAAGCACGAACCGAGGAGTGGTTCCAGCTCCAGCGCCTTCTCTGGTTGATGTCGCGCGTCGACGGCGAGCGGGCACCGGCGCTTTGGGCTGCGCTGGTCGCTACCGAAGGGCTACACCGTCAGTGGCTCGACGAACTCGAAGACGCTCTGCTCATCGGGCCTGCGAGGGTTCGCTCGCTGGCGGGAACGAAGCATCCTGATCTCCGGGCAACCACCAAAGCCGGCGAGATCCGGTTCCACCTCCCCGCGTTCGAAGAGTGGCTCCGCGAGACGTGGGAGGGCGACACCCAGAGGATCTTCGACGTGTCGTGCGGGGCGCTGATCGACCCGTCGGGCATCGCCACCGTCCCGGTGATGAACGCCCAGGCGCTCGACGCAGCCCTCGCGCCGGAATGAACGGAGTCGGGTCGGAGGCCACGACAGGCACTACCCCGCGAGCTCGAGCACGAGCTGCTCGGGCGCCCGCAGTTCGGCGGCGCGGCGCTCGTCGGCGGCCCGCAGGAGCCGCTGGCGCAATTTAAATGGATCAGCTCCGATCCGTCGCACCGCGCCTCGCGACCGCTCCCAAGATGTCCTTCGACGCGCTACCGCTCGCCTACGGCGGAGGCGGGATGGGGTCGAAGCCAGGTCCAGTCCTATGCGCGAGGCTGATGACCGGGAGCCCGTCGGAGCGCACCAAGACGTCCGTCGCCCAAGCGTCGAACGTGTCGATCGGGTTGTCGACGCGCTGCAAGCCTTCGAGGGGGCCGAAGTCGAAGAACGACGCCAGGCGGACTCGCCTGTTCGAGCGCCCCTCATCCGCGAAGGCCAACCCCGCGAGGACAACTCGGGATTCGTCGCTCCCGCCGTCGTGATAGGCGATACCGAGCGTCTCCTCATGCCAACCGGCAGGAGGCACCACACCCCCGCCGGTTGCTGCAAGTGAGCGAAACCCCGTGTCGTCGAGGGATCCATCGGGGCGCAGCGCGACGACGAACATGCGCCCCGCGAACAGCCCGCGACCGGTTGCGAACTCTGCCAGCGTACCCCCGGCGAAGATCCGGTCGTCAGGGCCGACGACGACCGCGGAGAGCCACGCGTTGTCCGGCGTGTCGGCCACGAACGAACTCGTCGGGATGACGTGAACACCCGTCCCTTGCGGTCCGAAGGTCGTGTCAGGCGAACAGTCCGGGTTGAGACGACCGATCCAGGGCACGCGGGCGTGCAGGAGCGTCTGGTGCAGGTAGCCAGCGAGGACGATCCGCCCGAAGCTATCGAGCGCCGCCGAGGTCACGACCATGTCGTAGGTCGGGGCGACCCCGAAGGCGACCAACTGCTCGATGGTCTGCGCGTTGGCGATGTCTCGCCCCACCGGTCGCCACGTGAACGTGCCGCCAAGCCCGCACCTCGCGTCGAGGTTCCCGTCGACGTCGAGGCGCGCCACGACGGGTGATCCGTGTGGCCGGTCGTCGTAGGCGGCGAGAGGAACCGCGGCGTGCCCCACGACGACGATGGAGCTGTCAGCGGGGTCGACGATCACAGCGGCTCCGCTGGCCGCGACGTCACCCAAGTCGATGCGAGCGACCCCCGCCCCCGTGAAGCCTAGGTCGAGATCGGCAGTGCTCGGGAGCAGGCGCACAACCGCCATCGAGTCCGGCGTGGAGGACGTGGCGGCGACGCTCGCGGCGGCGACCAGTCGGGGGCCGTTCGACGTGGGTTGCACCACGAGGTCCGTCAGCCTCTCGTTGCGATAGTCGGGCAGGTCGTGGGCGACCAGGCCCGTCCCGTCCCGTCCGAACGTCGAATCGAGCGCCGCCTCGGCATCGTAGCCGGCGAGCGCGAGCACGTGCGCGCCGTTGTCGTTGGTCGCGTAGCCTGCGGTCACGAAGCCACCAGTCGGCCGCTCCGTGATGGCGAGTGGCTGGTCGGTTCGCTCGTTGAATGATGCCCGCGTGAAGGAGGCGTCCCCGAAGGGCCTGGTACCGAACGAGCCGATCCCACTGCCAGATACCTCGTCGGCAGCAGTGAGCAGCGCGAAGGCCGGATGCTCTGCAAACGACGCGGCGCTGGCGAACATCTGGCACGAAGGCACCGAAGGGAAACGGCACGCGCTCGAATAGAGCCCAATGACGTAGCCGTCTTCGTCGAAGAGCGGAGAACCCGAGCTGCCTCCCGACAGGTCGGTCAGCATGCTGCCGAAGGGATAGAGCGAGGCGAAGATCGGGTCGCCATCGAACCCCGCTGGAGCCTGCTGCGCCCGAACCGCCGAGAAGTGCTTGAAGCCCGCTCCAGGCTGGTGAATTACACCCAAGAGTTCACCCGGCTCTGGGGCTCGGGCGCGAAGGCGGGCATGACCGCGCCCAAGCACTGGCTCCTCGAGCTCGAGGATCACGACGTCGAGCTCGCGAAGCTCGTCAACGACGCTACAGACCGCGCCGGCGGGGGTGCTCATCTCCCGGAACGACTCGGGCGCGAAGCCCACCATGGCGCGGATTGGGATGGTGCGAGTCGACCGCGCCGTCCCCGGACCGATCTCCCCAGGTGGGACCACCGACTCAACGCGGGAGTCCTGAACGATCTGATTATCGAGCGTGACAGAGCCGCGACGCGACGGGGGCGGCGTGGGGTTCGGAATACAGCCGTCGGGGTTCGCGATGTAATGTGTACGCTCGATGCAGTGCGCGGCCGTCAACACGAGTTGCTCATCGATGAGGACACCGCTGCACAACTCATGGGTGGCAGATCCATCGCGCTCACGGAGCGGAATCTCGAGGCTCACGACGTACTGCATGCGCGTGTTCACCCACGAGAAGTCCAGCGCGCGCTCGTGCCTGAGCGAGCGGAGGCGATGATCTGCGTCGTAGTCCTCGACGTGGAGCGTCTCCGACCCGCTTGGACATCCCGAAGCGAGCAGGGCCAGCGCGATCCACCGCCACGGCCCGTAGTTCCTTTTCGAACGCTCGGACATCCAACCCCCGCTTCCCCCCACACCGTGTCGAGTATGCTGAGACTACCATGCGCTCCCACCCGCTCGTACTCGGCGCCCTTGCCCTGATGACCGCCTGCGCATGCGGGACTACGCACGGCAGCGCGGACGGGGGACTCGACGCTGGTGTGACGGCGGCGGACACCGGAGTTGATGGAGCCACTGCCGGCGAGGACGCCGACGTCGACGCGGGAGAAGCCGAGGCTTCCTTCCTCGAGCTGTGCGTGCGTCACCGCGTAGCCGTCTGCGAGGGCAACGTTTCTTGCTGCTCCATAGACGAGAGGCGCTTCGTGCGTTGCGACCTGGCACCCATCGAGTCGGCTTGCCGTGACCTGGCCGCGGACCCGGCGCTCTCTGACGGGACGCTCACTTGGCGCGCTGCCGACGCCGAAGAGTTCGTCCACCGGGTCGAGCTGCGGCGGCTCGAGTGCGACGAACGGGATCGTTCTGCGAGCCTTGAGGACTTTCTTCGCGGGACGCTGGGTGCGGGCGAGACGTGCACCCCGTTTGGAGGCGACGCGCCCCTTGGGCGTCTCCGGTGCCAAGAAGGACTGCGCTGCGAGCTGACGGGTGACAACCTCGACTATGCGGGCGTGTGCGCGCCACCCGGGGTCGGAGGCGACTCGTGCATGGACGACTGCGCGAGCGGGTTCTGGTGCAATCGACGGCTCCGGGTGCTCTCCGACCCTCCCTTTGAAGGTCGATGCGAAGCCCGGCCGAACCGGGGCGAGGCGTGCGTGGCCGACAAAGCGTGCGAGAGCGTCCTGTGCGAAGAGTCGGTGTGCGTCGACGCCACGGCGTCGGACTCGTGGTGCAGTCAGCAAGACTGACGTCGCTTCGCAAGGGCGCCCTCCTCGCAGGGCTCGTCGACCTCTGCGGCCTCCGGGTCGACGCGGAACCGCCGAGGTGCGTAGGATACCGGCCCGGTACCGTTCACGCCGAAGGTTCGAGGTCACCGATACGAGGAGCTCGCCGCGCTCGTCGACGAGGGCGGGGACGCGCGCGGCGGAGAGCGCGCCGGGCAGGTCAAGGACCGCGTGCGCCAGACGACCCCGCGCTCCTCATTTCCGTAGCGGTCTCGGCCCCTGGCAACGGGTAGCGGCGCCCGCCGGAGCCTCGTATTCTTGGGGCGTGGCCGACACCGCCGAGAACCTGGAGCCGCTCGAACTCGAAGGGGACCCCGACCTCACCGAGGAAGAGCGCGCGGAGGTGGCGCGTCTCTGGAAGGCCGAGGTGCGTCGCCGATGCGCCGAGATCGACGCGGGAACGGCCCGACTCGTGCCGGCCGATGAGGTGATGGCCGGGATCCGCCAGCTCATCGAAGAGCACCGCCGCGGCTGATGCCCTTCCGCGTCGTCCTCCACGAGGAGGCGGAAGCCGAGGCTCACCGAGGGGTCCTTCACTACCTCGACGAGGCCGACGACCCGAACATCGCGCTCCGATTCGAGGCGGCGATCGGTCGCGCGCTGGACGACGTCGCGGACTCGCCCGAGCGATGGCCGATCGTCGACTCGGAGTCACGCGAGCGCATGTACTTGTTCGCGCGCCCCTTCAACGCCTGGATGCTCATCTATCGGATCGACGAGGCCACGGTGCACGTGATCGCCGTCGCGCACGGCAAGCGCCGTCCGGAGTATTGGCGGCACCGCAGGTAGGAGACGTGCGCAGCTACCACTGGGCGAGGAACGTATCTTTGTCACCGCCGGGCCAGTAGGCCAGGACATCGGCCGCCGCAGCAGTCCGGTGAGCCGCGGACACGTTCGACAGCGCATCCACTCGTCGCTTCACGGCCTCCACGAGACGGTGGTGCAACTCAGAGTCCCCCCATGTCGTTCCCATCGCTTCCACCGCCGTCGTCGCGATCTGGTCAAGATACGTGTGGTCTACCGCTCCTTGCCCGGCCGCCCACTTGGTCCGAAAACCAGATGCAACTCGAGCGAACGCGCTCCGCGGCGACGAGCGCCGCTGCAACTCGTCATCGAGCGCGTCGATGAAGCAGATCGCGACCTCGTGAGCCGGTGTGGGTTTGGCCATGGCTCCTACCGTACCGTCGACGCGCGGACACTACGAGCTCAGCACGGCCGCCATCCGCCCGGCCCGTAGCGCGGCAAGCAGCATCCAGCCGCCCATGCCCGCTTGCACGGCAACCGGGGCGCGGCCCGCATGCCGGGCGTCACTCCTGCACATCAGCCTGGCTCGGTCAGCCGATCGCCGCCCAGCTCCGCCTCGCCCTCGGGCTTCTCAGCCCGCGAGAGAGAGACTCGCCCTTCGTCGCTCACATGCGCGGCGTGACCCGCGGCGCGGGTGGTGAACGGCACCGCGACGAGCTCGGCCGCCTTGCGCCGCGCGCGCTCGCCGCGGCGGTCGTAGCGCGCGGTCGTGGTCTGCGAGGCGTGGCCCAGGAGCGCCTGGGCGGCGGCCAGGTCCGCGGAGCGGTACTCCGGACTCCCGGCTCGCAAGCACCCGGATCCGGCGCGAGCCAGAGGGCTGCTGGACAAGCTCGATGCGCACCAAGGCTGTGCCCCGCTTCTCCGGGATCTCGATGCGCTGGTCCTGACCCGAGACCGTGGACACTTCGCTCGCCAGACCGCCCCCCTGGGCTCGAACCCGCACCAGCGCTCCTCAGCGAGAGACCGTCGAAGCAAGAGCTGATGGCCCGTCATGCCAGACCTAGGGCTAGGCGTCACTCAGCCTCGAACTCCTGCCACGCGTGATGCGCCTCTGAGTGCTGGTTGACCTTCTCGACGATGCGGAACCTTCCCCGCACATAGAAGCCATGAAACTCGTACTCTGTAGGCTCGTCGTTCGGCGCCGACTCGAGCACCAGAAGCCTGCCTAGCTTCCGGTTCTCCGAGCGGCGACCCGTCATGTAGATCGCCGCCCTGTGGAATGCCGGAACACCGATCACTGTTGAGCGACGGCCCTTCTTGATGACGAACGACTGCCGCGCCTTGAGGCGAAAGCTGACCCCGTCCTTGTTCCCCACCTTCGCGGTCAGAACGGGGTCGGGTTGGCTTCGGGGCGTCTGGGTTGGCTCGTTGGTCATCGGGCATCGTCTACCTCCTGCGCCCCCCCACGCGCCAGACGAAAGGCGCGCCGACGTCGTGTCGTCGCGCTGTCCCCGCCGGCGACTGGCCACACACGCTCGGCACGACGCGCCGCGGCGACGCAGGCGCCATCGCCACCGCGCCCCAGTGGGGCGGAACGGCCTGAATCGGATCAGTCGATAAGGAGCGCAACAGCCTGGAACGCGAGACGGCAGGCAGTGAAGATGGCGTGCCGGTCGGCGTCGAGGATCCTCGCCCAGCGGCCGCGATACTCAGCGTGCCGCAGTCGTCCCTCGATGCCGAGCTCGGCGCCGAGGAACGCGGCACCGAGTTCGGCCACTAGCTCCTCGAACGCGTGGGCTTCGTTTCCGAAGCGCTCGCCGTGCCGGCGATCGAGGCGGGTTGGGTGCCCGGTCCAATGAGTGAGCTCATGCAGAAGCGTCGCCTCGGCGGCTGCCCCCGACTCGAAGCGTTCGGGAGCGGGCATGCAGATCAAGTCCTGCTCGACGGAGAAGCAGGCGTCGTCTTCGGATCGGACGATCCGTGCGCCGTTCTCGGCGGCGATCCGCTCAGCCGTGCCCGGCGCCGACAACGCCACCGCCGGCCCGGCGCCGACGCCGAGCCCGTCGCACTGCTCGACGTTGAAGACGTGGTAGGTGCGGCAGAACCACCGCTCACTCGGGCTGCTCCCGCCAGCGGGTCCGTGTCCCTCGCGCCGCCAGTAGACGACGGTGGTGCCTTTCTCGCCACGACGGACGCCGCCGCCGAGGGCTTTGGCCTGCTTGAAGGTGACCCAGCGCGCGTCGGCGTAGCCGCCTTCGGTCGCGGCCACCCACAACAGCATGACATTGACGCCTCGGTAGCTCTCGCCCGTCGCCGCGTTGCGGGGGAGAACGGTGCTGACCCTCGCCGACGACCACGGACTCAGCCAAGGGGGCACACCACTCTCAAGCCGCGCAACGATCGTTTCGGTGATCTCCGAGGCGACGTCGCGGCGGTACGCCTTGCTACTCGTCATAGTGACGCTCTTTTCGGCCCGGAGTCCGCCGGGCGGCGGGGAGGCGTGCTGCCTCGGTGGAATGGACGACAGCGCGCGCCGTTCATTCGATCCGCCGCACCGGCCGCGGAGAATTCGCGCGCATACCGTCAGTCGCGGGGCCGGGCCGCGTCCGTCGGCAAGTGCACGCCATCCTCAGAATGCCGCCCGCCGTCGTCTATCATCGGCGCGTGGACCTGCCGGCGATTCGTAGGGACCGCACCGCGATGCGGCGATATCAGTGCTCCCGGCCCGTCGCCGCGGCGGTCACGGACGGCCTCATCACGAAGGACACGAACGTCTTCGACTACGGCTGTGGACACGGAGGGGACGTCCGCTACCTGAAGGCGCGCGGTTTCAAGGCCAGCGGTTGGGATCCCTACCACCGGCCGAAGGGCAAGAAGCAGCCGGCCGACGTCGTGAACCTCGGCTACGTCTTGAACGTCATCGAGGATCCGCAGGAGCGTGCGCGTGTCCTCCGGCATGCGTTCAGGCTCGCTCGCCGCCTCCTCGTCGTTGCGGTTCGCGTTGATCAGGTACCCGACACGTACACGGAGTGGGGCGACGGCTACCTCACCAACCACGACACGTTCCAGAAGCTCTACTCCCAGGCGGAGTTCCGCGCCTACGTCGAGGAGCAGTTAGACGCGCGCGCGCACGTCGCCTCGCTCGGGATCGCGTATGTCTTCAAGGACGATGAGCTCGAGTCGCGTCACATGGCCAACCGGGCCTTCACGCGTCGGCTCGAATACCGGACGGATCTGATCGAGGCGTTCGGCCGGAACCGCACCGCGAAGAAGCTGGTCAAGCTCGCACAGCAGCTCGGCCGCATTCCGCATCCCGACGAGTTCGACGCCTATGACGAGCTCGAGGATGCGTTCGGCTCGCGCCAGCGGATCGAGCGCCTGCTCCTGCGCGCCATCAACCCGAAGGCGTTCGAGGGCTCCCGCGAGCAGCGGCGCGAGGACATGCTGACCTTCCTCGCGATGCTCCCGCTCCAGGGGCTGAAGCCGCCGAAGCTGAAGGACTTAGCCCCGCCGTTGCGGCGCGACATCAAGGCCATCTGGCCGAGCTACGCCGAGGCCAGGAAGGAGGGCCTCGCGTTCCTCTACAGCCTCGGACAGGCGGACGCGGTGCGAGCCGCGTGCAAGGCCGCCACCGTCGGAAAGCGCCTGCCCGAAGATCTCTACGTGCACCGCTCCGCCGAGGACGAGCTGCCCGCGCTGCTCCGCGTACTGCTCTTCGGTGCGCGGCGCATCGTGGGCAACCTCCACTACGACCTCGTGAAGATCGCGACGGACGGGCGCGCGGTCTCCTTTCTTCGGTACGCGAGCTTCGACGAAGACCCGCACCCTCGCCTGCTGGAGAGCGTCCGCGTCTACCTCCCACGGACGAGCTACAACATCCGTGCGTACGGGACTTCGTCGAACCCCCCGATCCTCCACCGCAAGGAGGCGTTCGTGGGACAGGACTACCCGTACCGTGAACGGTTCGCGCAGCTCACAGCAGCCGAGGAGGCGGCCGGGCTCCTGTCCAGCCCGGACATCGGCCGTCGGCAGGACTGGGAGCAACTCCTATCCGCCCGCGGCTACCGCATCGACGGACACCGACTCGTAACCCTCCAGGCGTGACCGGAGGTCGGCCCGCCATGACCCTACATGGAGTGACATTGACTCGTGGAACCTCGTGGAATAGCGTGCCGTGCCGTGGTATCGAAGGGATCCTCCGCGCGGTCCTCGCTCCCTCCCGTGCTCACCGTCTCGGAGGTCGCCGCGTACCTTCGCGTCACCACCAAGACGGTCTACGCACTCGCGAAGCAGGGCCACCTCCAGTCGTTCCGCGTAGGCCGAGCGATGCGATTCCACCGCGTTGACGTCGAGGCGTTCATCGAGGAGTCC
>JAUIFD010000069.1 GCA_030429485.1 Phycisphaerae bacterium
GCGCGGATGAGGGTCCAGTCGCGTGCGAGCAGCGAGAAGAACATCGCGATCGTGATCGCTACGAGGAGCCCGAGCGCGAACATGGCCCACTCCCAATGGCGACGCTGAGTCGGGTGACGGGCGAGCTCCCGTGCCCAGGACGGGACGGCGTCAATGAAGATCAAGAGCGCCACCAGGCAGAAGAACCAGAAGCCGACGGCGAGCACGACGTCCAACCGATGGGTCAGTTTCCGTTGCGCATGGACTCTGGCGACGTACCGCTCGCACTCGTCGTCGGTGAAGGCATCCAACTCGGGGAATGCCCTGTAGATCTTGCTGGCGGGGATGCGCCACATCATTTGAGCGTAACGCTTCGACTCGTCGGGGATGCGTGGCGCGTCGCGTTCGAAATGGAATGGGCCCGCCGGGACTTGAACCCGGACGCCCCTTACGGGGCAGCGGATTTTAAGTCCGCCGCGTCTGCCAGTTCCGCCACGGGCCCGTGGGGTTGCAGGGTACTCAGGGGCGGCCCACTGCGCGCCGGGCATCGCTCACCACGGGAGCACTCACATGACCGGCGCCGCTCGCGTCTACGAGATCACACGCCCGAGCGGGGTCACTGGGTTCGGCGCTCCGAGCTTTGGCGCGTGACAAGCCGGCAACAGGCATCGCCCCACCCCGGTATGGTCCCGCATGCCGGGTCCGCGCCGACTGCGCCGCACGCGACGCGTTGCCCTTGCGGTGGGCATTGCGCTTGCTCTGGCCACCGTCTTGAGCCCGTGGTACGCGATCACGATCCGCGGGACTCGGTGGGTCGCGACGCTCTCGAACGGGGGCCTGCGCATGCAGTGGTTTGTGGGGGCGGAGTTCACTCAGTTTGCCGGTGTCGATGTGGGGCTCGCTGACGAGACGCAGCGCCGCTATAGCTGGCGCTGGTCGTGCAACCACGGATCATGGGTGCGCAGTGCGTGGCTTCCCGGTTGGATTCCACTCGCGGGGTTGTTCGTTCCGATCGGGCTCGTGTGGGGCATCGCCTGCCTGCCCGCTCGTCGGGGGCGTTGTCGGAGTTGCGGGTACGACCTCACCGGGGTGACGAGCGACGCGAGCGGCCTCAGATGCCCCGAGTGCGGCGAAGAGCGCAACCGAGAAGTCGGCCGCAAGACGCGACACGCTCGCCGGTGCGCGCTCCGCCGGACGGCCCGCGACCCGCGTTCGCGGTAGCGGAGCGCGCCGCTGCCGATCGGTCAGAAGGTGTACTTGAAGGTGTCGATGTCCTTCTCGAAGAGGGCCGCGATTTTGTCGCGGCTCTTGTCGTTGTAGAGATCGTGGTAAGACCGGGACTTTGAGCCGGGGTTGCGGTTTTTGTCCTGGACCACGAGATCGACGCGCCCCTCGGTGCGTTTGGTGATCTCGCGGAGGTCCTCGCCCATGTTCTCGAGCTTCATGACGAAGTCGACCGCGAGGCTGCCGTGTTCGTCGGTGAGCCAGTCGAGCTGGTTGGCGTGGCGTGTCGGGTGCGCACAGGTGTCGGAGGCGTACTCAAGCCGGTCGCAGAACTGCTCGAACGTGAGCTCGGACGCGGTCTGCACGCCCTCGCGGCGGGAGTAGAGCGAGACCACGCGCGCCCAGGGGTTGCGCACCGTGGAGAACTTGAAGAACGAAGTGAACGTCTCGCTTGCGCGTCGGCGGACGTCCGCGTCGGTGTCGACGTCGCCCGCGGTGGGAAAGGCGAGGTTCTTCTCGAGCGCGTGCATGAGGAAGTAGGTGTAGAGCCCGTCGCGGATCTGGAGGATGTTGAGGTGCGGGTTGGGGATGAGGTAGGGCTGGGGCTTGTGGAGTTGCTTGCGGATCGAAGTCGTGCCGGTCTTGGGTATGGCGATGAAGATCGCACGGCGGTCGAAGTCCACGGCTTCGTTGAACAGCGCGGGTGGGGGCGGGGTCGATCCGCCGCGGAGGCGCGAGATGATGGCCTTGGCCTTGGGGTTCAGCATGCGTTCCGGGTCCGGGGTCGGCGTAATCGGGTCGGGGCAAACCTTGCGCCCGTGTGGGAGACGACGGGGGAGCCTACGTCGCATCGGCGCAATGCGGACGTCGCGAGAGCGAAACGGTGAGATGCGGCGAGGCACGCGGCGCTCGACGCGGGCCACCCCCGATGGGCCCCCACCACCATTGGGCACCGGCCGCGGGGCGGGGCGTCCTACCGCATTCGGTTGGCGATGGTGAGGAGCACCCGTTCGGGGAGCGTGAGGCTCGCCCGCTCCTCGCGGAGCTCGACAGCGAGGGCGGTGTCGTTGGTGATGATGTTGTCGACGCCGAGGTCGAAGCAGCGCTGCATGTCCGCGGGGGTGTCGACGGTCCAGACGTGCACCTCCCCCACGGCCCGGCGATAGCGAGCGATGTGCGCGGGTGTGAGGTCGGCGAGGGAAACGCTCAGGAAGTCGACGTCCAGCTTGGACAGATCGCCCATGCTGCGGGAGATCGTGAGACCGACCTTGATCTCGGGGGCGAGGCGGCGCAGCTCGGCGACGCCGCGCGTGTCGAGGGACATGACGAGACAGTCGGACTGGAAGCGCTCGTCTCGGACGATGCCGACCACGCGCGGGGCGAGGGCGACATCGTGCCCGTTGTACTTGAGCTCGATGAGGAGCTTGGCGCGCCCGCGGACCTGGTCGATAACCTCGCGCAGGGTGGGCACGCGCTGGCCTGCGAACTCCGGGGCGAACCGGTGGCCTATGTCGACCTGGCGGATTTCGTCGGCGGTGATTTCCCAGACGTTTCGCGGGTCGCTGGCGATGCGCATGAGGTCTTTGTCGTGGAGCACGACGATCTGGCCGTCGCTTGTCTCTTGCACGTCGATCTCGACGATGTCCGCGCCGTCCTGGATCGCGGCTTCGATGGCGCTCGCGGTGTTTTCCGGCGCTCGGAGTGATGCGCCGCGATGGGCGCTGATGAGTGTCTGATCCTCGATGCGCAGGTCGTGCACGATCAACCAGCAGGCGCCGACGGTGCCGCTCACGATGAGGAGGGCGGCGAGCGCGAGGCCCCAGCGGCGGCTCGCCGGACTCTCGGCCCGCGTGGCGGGCTCGGGCGGTGTGAACGCGGACCGGTAGAGCTCCGCGATGGTGGTCGCACGGAGGGCGAAGGTGACGAAGGAGAGCACGGCGGCGGCGGCGGCCTCCAGCGTGATGACCAGCGCGGCGACGACCAGCACGCTCGTTACGTGACGGGGGTCCGCGAGGGAGAGAGCGAGGTGTTGGACTCCCCAGAGGAGGACGCCGACGAGCCACGTGACGGCGAGCAGGGCTGCGGTGAGGAGGAGGTGCGCGGGGATGGTGACTGGCCATGTCCGCCACACGGCGAGTGTGCTGCGGCGAACCGCTCGGAGGGGACCCTCGCGTTCGAAGAGTGTGAGGGCGACGGCGAAGCTGAGGTGGACGCTCATCGCCCAGAGCACCGCGATCGCGGCGGCGGCGGTCGGCGCGGCGATCCACTGGAGACGGCGGAACTCGGGCGGGTGCTCGGCGAGGTAGTAGTTGATGTCGTGCTCGCCGAGGAGGAGCCAGGCCGCGGTTGCGATGATCGCGGCGAACGGGAGCATGGCGAGGACGACCAAGAGGATCTCGGCGATTGCGAGCTTGACGAGGCGGGGTGCGCTCGTCAGCACGACTCGGATTGCGCCGAGCGTGTCCCGTTGCTCTAGCGCGGCGGTCACCGCGAGCCCCTCGTGGATGAACTTGCCGAGGAAGAACGAGAGGGCGAGGAGAAGCACGATGGCAACGCCGGGGATGGAACGCCCGAGGGCGATGAGATCGAAGTTGTTGACGGTGGGCGATCCGCTCGCTGCGAGGAGACCGTCAGCGGCCCAGGTGACCATCGGCCCGGCGACAGCGGCGGCAGCGATGGCGACGATGACGTGGATCGCGATGAGCGTGGGCAGGTTGCGGCGCACCGCGGCGCACGCCCGCGCGAGGACGTGGAGCGCGTCGATGACCATCCGCCGTGCCGAGTTCACGATGCGGAGCGTAGTTGGTGGCGCGAGGTCTCACCAGTCCGTCCGAGCGATCACGCGCGATCCGCTCGCACGACTTATGGGCATCCCTGCTGCCTGTAGAAATCGCTGTTGAGGGCGTGCCCGCTGATCCAATCTGAGCCGTAGGGAGTGAGCCCGTGAAGGTTGCTGACGCCGACGTTGTAGCTTGCGACCTGGACGAACTGGGCGCTCGCCGAGGCGGACAGAAGGGCCGATGCCAAAGCCACGATGGGGGCGGTCGTACGCATTCGGTCTTTCTCCGGCGTTCGGGGTTTGCGCCCCGCGCAGCTCCCAGGCTATTGGGGCGCAGAGCGAGACACAGCACATGGGGGCGTAGTCGCACCTCCTCTGGGGTTTTGACGGGCGCGCCGATTTGTCGGCCTCGAGTCCGAGTTGTCGATCGAGTCGGCCGAGCTATGCGGGGGTGCGTGCCTCGGGAGTCCCTTCGCTCCTCCGTCGGACCTCCTGGGTGAAGCGCTTCGGCGTCATACCCGGGCCCGGGGCGAGCCCTTCGGCGAACACGGCGAGTCGCAGCTCTTCGAGGAGCCAGCGGAGTTCGCGGAGATCGTCGGTGGTGAGGAGCGATCGCTGCATGGCGGTTTCGAGTTCTCGGGCGGCGTCGCGGAAGGTGGTGGTGCGTGCGGCGTCGCGCTCTGGGCCGGCGGTGCGGAGGCGGTCGACGCGGCGCGCGACGCCGCGGAGGTAGAGCGAGAGTCGCGGGATGTAGGTCGTGGGCGTGTCGGCGAGGAAGGTCGCGGGGACGAGGGCCGCGACCTGGGCGCGGGCGTCGTTGATCACGCGGCCCCACGCGGGCGGGTGCGAGGTGTCGAGCGCGATGGCGAGGCGTTGTCGCTCTTCGAGCGTTGCGAGCGCTTCGGTGAGGGCGGTGCGCAGGTCGGTCTCGGCGTGGTGCCATGCGGCTTCGATAGCGGCGTCAAACTCGAGCCCGGTACGCGGGAGGTCGCGGTCGAGATCGCAGGCGCGCGTCGCGGTGGTGAGCAGGAGTTGGTCGCGGAGGGTGTTGGCGTCGGCGAGGGGGGAGTAGAGGGCGGCGGCGCGCTCGAAGCCGGGGAGTCGGCGGGGGTCGAGGCGCGCTTCGCGGCCGAGCGTGAGGGCGGCGAGGCGGCGCACGCCGAGGCGCGTGGCGGCGAGGGCTTCTTGCGGCGAGGCGCGGAGTTCGAGCGAGATGGAGCGACCGGCGTCGATGATCGCGGGGTAGAGGCGGACTTTCTGTCCTTGTGCGCCGGTGTCGATGTGTTCGGGGAGGTCGAAATCCCAGCGGGTGAGTTTGTGACGGGGGTAGCCGTCGGTTTCGGCGCGGGCGGCTGTGGATTCGCAGAGGGCGCGGAGCTTGTGCTGGAGGTCGGTGAGGTCGCGCCCTTCTTCGAGCGTGTCGCCGCCCGCGTCGAGGATGCGGTAGCGCATGCGGAGGTGGATCGGGATGCCATCGAGCCCCCACTGCACGCGCGGGATCTCGACGTTGCACTCGCGAGCGGCGAGGGAGGAGAGCGCGTCGCGCAGGTCGCCGCGCCCGTGATCGAGGCGCGAGGCGGCGCTCGCGAAGCGCGCGGTATCGATGCGCCGACGGAGGTCTTTGGGCAGGAGCTTGACGAGCGCGCCGACTTTCTCGGGAAGCATGCCGGGTACGAGCCATTCGCCCGGTTCGGGGCGCATCGCGAGCAGGAGGTGGATGGGGACTTCGGTGGTGAGCCCGTCGCGCTCGCTTGAGGCGTCGTGGGTGTAGTCGAGGCGGAGACGCGTGCCGAAGGCTTCGGCGTGGTCGGGGAAGGCGGATTCGTCGGTGACTTCGGGCTCGACGAGATCGACGGCGCGCATGCGCAGGGCTCGCTGCTCGTCGGGCGAGAGCGATCGCCACCATCGCGCGAAGCGGTCGGTGGTCCAGATGTCGGGCGGGAGCTTGGCGTCGTAGAAGGCGAAGGCGCGCTCGTCGAGCGCCCAGGTGCCGGTGGCGCGTTGCTTGATCTCGAGGCGGTGCAGGCGGTCGAGCAGGTCGGCGTTGCGCTCGATGGGTCGCGGGGGGCGGCGGAGCGTGCAGGGGAGCAGGCCCTCGCGGATGAGCAGCTCGCGTGAGGCGGCGGGCTCGACCGGGCCGAAGTGGACGCGCCGGTCGCGCGCGAGTTCGAGGTTGCCCAGGCGGACGGTCATGGAGGCGGTGGCGCGCCCGCGACGACGGTCCCAGCGCGGCTCGGCGTAGGCGCGCGAGAGCATCGAACCGGCGGCGTGCTCGATGTCTTCGGGCTCGATGGCGGCGAGCGTGCGCGCGAAGAGGCGCGAGGTCTGCACGACCTCGGCGGAGAAGACCCACTTCGGCTTGTTGCTCGCGAGGGCGGAGCCTGGCCAGAGGACGAGGGTCTGCCCGCGCGGGGTGTCGTACTCGCTTCCGCGGTCCTGCTTGCACGCGACGTTGTCCGCGAGCCCGGCGAGCAGCGCGCGGTGCAGCTCGGCGGGGTTGTGGGCGTGGTCGTCGGCGTGGTAGCCCATGGCGCTGAGAAGCAGGCGGAGCTGGCGGTGTGTGTCGCGCCATTCGCGGGCGCGGGTGTAGGAGAGGTAGCGGTGCAGGCAGGCGCGACGGATCTTGGATGTGGAGTGGCGCTCCCAGAGCCCATCGAGGAAGCGCCAGATGTTGAGGAGGGTGAGGAAGTCGGAGGATTCGTCCACGAACTCTTCGTGCGCCTCGTCGGCCTGGTCGCGCTTGTCGAAGGGGCGGTCGCGCGGGTCCTGCGTCGCGAGGGCGGCGACGACGACGAGCGTGTCGGCGAGCACGGCTCGCTCGTGGGCCTCGAGGAGCATGCGGCCGAGGCGGGGGTCGATCGGGAGGTTGGCGAGCCTGTGCCCCATGGGGGTGAGCTCGCCCTGCTCGTCGAGGGCGCCGAGTTGGGTGAGCAGGGCGTAGGCGTCGCGCACGCGGCGTGGGTCGGGGGCTTCGACGAACGGAAACGCCTCGACCGCGCCGAGGCGGAGGGCGCGCATCTGGAGGATGACCGCGGCGAGGTTGCAGCGTGCGATCTCGGGGTCGGTGAACTCGGGGCGTGTGAGGAGGTCGGCTTCGTCGTAGAGGCGGAGGCAGATGCCCGGGCCGACACGCCCGCAGCGCCCCGCTCGCTGGGCGGCGGAGGCGCGGGAGATGGGCTCGATCTCGAGTCGTTGGACCTTCGAGCGTGGCGAGTATCGGTTGATGCGCGCGACGCCGGTATCGATGACGTAGCGGATGCCGGGGACGGTGAGGGATGTCTCGGCGACGTTGGTGGTGACGACGACTCGCCGGCCGTTGGACCGGGTGAAGACGCGGTCCTGGTGGTGGTGGGCGAGGCGGGCATAGAGCGGGAGCACCTCGACGCCGGGCAGGCGCTGGAGGGCTTCGGCGGTCTCTCTGATCTCACGCTCGCCCGGTTCGAAGACGAGGGTGTCGCCCGTGCCGTCGTTGCGCCAGAGTTCGTCCACGGCTTCGGCGACGAGGCGGGCGCGATCTCGCCCCTGGGCGTCGTCGCGTGTGGGGCGGTAGCGCACCTCGACGGGATAGGTGCGGCCCGAGACTTCGATGATGGGCGCGGGGCCTTGCGCGTCGGCGAAGTGCTCGGCGAATCGCTCGGGATCGATGGTGGCGGAGGTGACGACGATCTTGAGTTCGGGGCGGACGTCGAGCAGACGGCGGAGGCAGCCGAGCAGGAAGTCGATGTTGAGCGAGCGCTCGTGGGCTTCGTCGATGATGATGGCGTCGTAGTGCAGCAGGTGGCGGTCGCGCTGCATCTCGGCGAGGAGGATGCCGTCGGTCATCACCTTGATGAGCGTTTCGGGGCTCGTGCGATCCGCGAAGCGGACTTTGGAGCCGACCTGCCTGCCCTTGGGGACGGCGAGTTCGTCGGCGAGACGGGCGGCGACGGAGCGGGCGGCGAGTCGGCGGGGCTGGGTGTGCCCGATCGTGCCGCGGATGCCGAGCCCCATTTCGAGCAGGGCTTTGGGGATCTGCGTGGTCTTGCCCGAGCCGGTCTCGCCGCAGACGACAACGACGGCGCGCTCGCGGAGGAGGGTCTGAATCTCGGCGACGTGGGCGGAGACGGGTAGGTCTGGCGGGTAGGTGACCTTGGGGCGGGCTGCGGCGCGAGCGCCGGCGAGTTCGGCGGAACGTTGGAGTCGGGCGACGAGCTCCTGCGGTGAGGCGCTCCCCCGCTTGCGTTGCCTGCGCGCCCAGTGCGCGTCGGCGAGCATGGACCGATCGAGGAGATCACGGATTGGATCGGCGTGCGAAGGCACGGGGGAGGGTAGAGGTTGGGCGCGTGAGTCTGCTTGAGGTGATCGATGGGCTAGGTCGCCAGGAGCGCCGCGATGGCATCGCCCCGCTCATCGGAGCGGGCGCGGGCCCACTGCTCGGCGTTCCAACCTCGGGCGTCGACGGCTTCGCGCGAGGCGCCGGCGTCGAGCAGGATGCGGACGATCTCGATCTCGCCCGAGTCCGCGGCCTTCATGAGCGGGGTGACGCGATCGTGGTCCGCGTCGTCCACCCCTGCACCGGCGGCGAGGAGTGCGAGAATGATCTCGGGCTTTGGCTCGCCGGTCGCGGCGATCCAGAGCGGTGTGACGCCGAACTCGTCGACGGCATGGACGTCAGCGTGCGCGGCGATGAGCGCGTTGACCTTGGCGAGGCTCCCGGCTCGCACTGCGCCCATGATCGCCGTCTGCCCCCACTTGTTCTCGGCGTTAACGTCGGCGCCGGCGGCGATGAGGGCGTCGAGGTTCTCGTCGGCGCCTCGCCATGCGGCGAGCATGGTGGCGGTCCATCCGTCGTCGGAGCGGGCGTCGATGCGCGCCTGCGCGTCGAGCAGAGCCTCGACGCGCTCGGGGTCGCCCCATCCCGCCGCGTGCATGAGCGCGGTGCGTCCGTCGTGCCCGCGTGCGTCAACGCGTGCGCCGGCGGCGAGCAGAGCCGCGACGGTCTCGGCGTTGCCCTGTGCTGCGGCGCAGATCAGTGGCGTTGCGCCGCGCTGCCATGGCGGGCCGCCTTCGCTCTTGACGTCAACATCCACGCCGCTCGCGATTTCGGCGGTGACGGTCTCGGCGTCGCCGATGAGCGCCGCTTGGATGATCTCGGCGCCGTCGGTGGAAGGGACGGGCTCGCCGAGTTCGGTCGAGAGGCGCTCGATGGCGAAGTAGAGGACGACACCGGCGGTGACGAGGCACAGGGCGACGATCAGCGTTCGGAGCGGGCGGGCCTCAGATGACTGCGCCATGTGTGCCTTCACCTCCCGCTGTCGCTAACCCAGCATACCGCGCGCGGCGGTCATTTGAGAGACAAGTTGTGCGGCTTGGCGGATGTCGGCGAGGCGCGAATCGCCGCCCTCGCGTTCGATCATCAGGCCGCCGGTGAAGCGTGCGGCGTGCAACTCGGCGAAGAACGCGGCCCAATCAACGGCCCCCTGTCCGGCGGGCGTTTCCGTTCCCCACGTGCCGGGGTTTGTGGTGGGCGTCGCGTCTTTGATGTGGACCTGCTGGATGTGTGGTGCGAGGGCGCGGACGGCTTCGATGGGGTCGCCCTTGCCGTAGAGGATCATGTTGGCGGGATCGAAGTTGACGGCGACTTGCTCGTCGAGCGCGTCGAGCACTTGGAGGAGTGACGCGGCGGTCTCTTGCCCGGTCTCGAGGGCGACTCGGACGCCGCGCGAGGTGAACGCTTTGGCGATCGCGCTGGTTCGTTCGATGATCTTCGCCCGCTCGGGATCGTCTGCGCCTTCGGGGAAGAAGCCAGCGTGGAAGGTGACGAGGGGGAGTCTAAGGCGTTGGGCGATCTCGGCGTTGGCGTGGGCGGCGGCGAGGTTGTCGCTCCAGGTCGCGTCGGGGCGCACGCCTCCGGTCTCGGCGATGGTGTCGAGGGTGGTGTAGTCCTCGCCCGCCATCATCATCATGCCGGAGGCGATGGTGACGCCGGCGTCGTGGAGGGCGGCGACGGTCTGGGCTTGGTCCCACGCGCCGGTGCGGATGGGGTCGAGCGCGAGCTGCACGCGCGAGAGGTTGAGCTCTTGGAGCGCTTCGGCGAGGCGCGCGGGCGAGTCGGGCTGAAGCGACCAGGAGCAAACACCGAGCGGCCAGGCCATGCGCGCCTCCTTCGTGTGGGTCGTGAGTCTACCCTCAAGTCGCACCTTTCTCGGGAAACACGACATGGCAGAGACAGTCGTTCTGGCGTATTCGGGCGGGCTCGACACCACGGCCATCGTGCCATGGCTTCGTGAGACGCGGGATTGCCGCGTGGTATGTGTCGCGGGCGACGTGGGGCAGGGGCCGGACGAGCTCGAGGGGATCACGGAGAAGGCGCGGCAGTCGGGCGCGGACGACTGCTATGTGATCGACCTGAAGCGTGAGTTTGTTCGGGATTACGCGTTCAAGACGCTGCTCGCGGGCTGTGTATATGAGTATCGGTACCTGCTCGGGACGTCGATGGCTCGGCCGCTGCTGGCCAAGGCGCAGGTCGAGGTGGCTCGGAAGGTCAAGGCCGACGCGCTCTGCCACGGATGCACGGGCAAGGGCAACGACCAGGTTCGGTTTGAATCGACGTACAACGCGCTGGCGCCCGAGCTGCCCGTGATCGCGCCGTGGCGCGAGTGGGATCTGAAGGGACGGCACGACGTCCTGGCGTACATCAAGAGCAAGGGCGTGCCGACGACGGCGACGGCGGAGAAGCTCTACTCGCGCGATCGCAACCTGTGGCACATCTCGCACGAGGGCGGGCCGATCGAGGATCCCGGGGCGATCCCGCCGGACGAGGTGTGGATGATCACGGCCGACCCGCGTGAGGCGCCCGAGGCGCCGGACGACGTCACGGTCGGTTTTGATCGTGGCGTTCCCGTGTCTGTCGATGGCAAGCGGTTGGAGCCCGAGGTGCTGCTCGCGAAGCTGAATGAACTCGGCGGCAAGCACGGCGTGGGGCGTGTGGACGTGGTCGAGAACCGGCGCGTGGGGATGAAATCGCGCGGGCTGTACGAGACGCCGGGCGGGACGGTGCTCGTCGAGGCGCTGCAGAGCCTGGAGCAGCTCTGCCTGGATCGCGAGACGATGCGGCAGAAGCAGCAGATCGCGCTGACGTATGCGGACCTGGTGTACGACGGACGGTGGTTTACGCCGGTGCGCGAGGCGCTGGACGTGTGCGTGCAGAAGATGGCGGAGGTGCTGACCGGGCAGGTGACGGTGCGCCTGCACAAGGGCAGCGCGTACACGGTGGCGCGCTCGAGCCCGCTCTCGCTCTACGACCCCGCGGTGGCGAGCTTCGAGATGACCGAGGTGTACAACCAGACGCACGCGGAGGGCCTGATCCGGTTGCTTTCGCTGCCGGAGCGGATCCGTTCGTTGAAGTTCGGGCCGCCGGCGTAAGACGCGGAATCGAACCGCGGAGTGTTGAGCACGTCAAAGACGAATCGCGGCGATCGCCATCGCGCGATCGCCGCGTTTGTTTTTGTAGAGCATCATCGCTTCATGCGGAGCGCCCGGCTCGTCGCGCAAGCTCACGGCGCGTCGCCCGATGCGGGCGACTCGGAAGTCACCGCCCCGCTCCGAGTCCGACGAACTCGCTCTAGGCTTTGGGTGCGTTCGGATCAGCGACGCCGGCGTGCCGCCATGAGCCCGACGCCCGCGAGCACGCCCGCTGCGCCGGGTGTGGGGATGATCGTGACCTCGAGCACGAGGGTCGGTGCGGCGCCGGAGAGCGACTCGGCGGTCTGGAAGCGCGGATAGGTGATCTGGGGATCGGGGCCGGGCTGGGCAGCCAGGTACATCGGCGCGACGGTGAGCGAGAGGATGCCCTCGTGCATCGCCTCGGCGAGGTACGCCTGGACGTTC
Source organism: Phycisphaerae bacterium (assembly GCA_030429485.1). GTDB lineage: Bacteria > Planctomycetota > Phycisphaerae > Phycisphaerales > UBA1924 > JAUIFD01. The sequence goes on from JAUIFD010000069.1 coordinate 11,852, forward strand.
GCGTCCGCGACGTTGAGCTCGAAGGTGAACGTCGAGCTCGCGGGGATCAGGTCGCCCGCTGCGAACGTGTCGAGCGTGCCGATGGCGAACGGCGTGGGGGTGAATCCGTCGCGGACTGAGTTGGAAACATCGATGAGCGAGCCGCCCGCGTCGTGCCCGGCGGCGTAGGCGTTGCGCACGTCCTCCTGGGTCGGATCGCCGAACGCGAACGCCATGGAATCGCCGTAGGCGAAGGCGTTGAGCCCGTTGCGGAAACCCGTGCCGAAGAGCTCCATCGGGCGCCCCGCGTCGGCATCGGCGACGTACCCGGGCTGCGAGGGGTCGCGGTAGGTCTCGGTCTGATCGAGGGTGGGGTCGTAGGCGATGAGCCGGTCGTCGTTCGCGAGGGTGGTCGCGGTCATCGTCGCGCGGGTGATGACGTACTTCGACGCGCCGAGCCCGGGGGTGACGTCGCCCGCGGTGACCCAGGAGGTCAGGAACTGCCCGTCGCGGTCGTCGAACATGCCGGGCACGAACCCCGAGCTGAACGTGGACGCGCCGGGCTCTGAGCCGAGCGGCGTCGCGGTGTTGAAGGGGTAGTTCCAGCGGTCGAACGTCGGCTGGGCGTAGCTCGCGGTGATCTGGGCGAGCGACGCCGGCGCAACAGCGGCGATGACGATGAGCGGGACGGGGCGCATTCGGATCTCCTCTCTCGAAACACACGCACCGTCGTGGTGCGGGCGGCACGATAGCGCTATTGAAACTCGGTCTCAACAACGCTTGGCCTGGGTATTGCCCGGGGTTAGGCAGCCCGGTTGTGTCGCCGCCACTGGCTAGCGGCGCGCTGCGCGAAAGATGCACTGCGCGGCGGGCCGGGCCAGACAACTCGCAGCACCGGACCCCAAACCCGGGGGATCGCCGGTGTCGCGTCGCTATCGTCCGCCCATGGCGAGCGTTTCGGACTACGTCGATGAGTTGCGGTGGCGTGGGTTGTTTCACCAGGCGACGGACGAGGACGGGCTGCGCGCTCACCTCGCGACGCCGGGGCGTCTGGCGTACGCGGGGTTTGACCCGACGGCCGACTCGCTGACGATCGGGAACCTCGTGCCGATCATGATGCTCGTCCACCTGGCTCGGGCGGGGCACGCGCCGGTGGTGGTGATGGGCGGGGGTACGGGGCTGATCGGCGACCCCTCGGGCAAGTCGGCTGAGCGCCAGCTCATGACGCGCGAGATGGTCGCGGGCAACGTCGCGGCTCAGCGGACCATCTTCGACCGCGTCTTCGCCAATGCTGCGGCGATGACGGGCGAGACGCTCTGCGAGCCGAAGATCGTCAACAACCTGGATTGGCTGGGCGAGTTGCGGTACATCGACCTGCTTCGTGACGTGGGCAAGCACTTTTCGGTCAACATGATGATCCAGAAGGACTCGGTGCGCGAGCGGCTGCACGCGCGCGAGCAGGGGATCTCGTACACCGAGTTCAGCTACATGATCCTGCAGTCGTACGACTTCCTGCACCTGCATGAGCGCGAGGGTGTCACTCTTCAGATGGGCGGGTCCGACCAGTTCGGCAACATCGTGGCGGGGTGCGACCTGATCCGGCGCGCGATCTTCGTCGGCGAGGAAGAAGACAACGCGCACCGCGCGTTCGGGCTCACCGCCCCGCTTGTCACCAAGGCGGACGGCGGGAAGTTTGGCAAGACCGAATCTGGCGCGGTGTGGCTCTCGGCGCCCAGAACGACCGCGTATGCGATGTACCAGTTCTGGCTCAATGCGTCGGACGACGATGTCAGCAAGTTCCTGCGGTTGTTCACGCTTCTGGGCAAGGACGAGATCGAGCGGCTCGAAGCCGAACACGCGCAGGCGCCTCAGCAGCGTCTCGCACAGCGGACGCTTGCGCAGCACGCGACGGCGCTGATCCACTCGCCGGCGGAGGCGGAGGGTGCGGAGCGCGCGGGGCGGGCGTTGTTTTCCGGCGAGATCGGCGACCTGCCGCAGGACATGCTTGAGCAGGTGTTCGCGGAGGTGCCGTCGAGTGCGCACGACAAGGCGGATCTCACGGGGGAGGGCATGGATCTTGTGGACCTCCTGCCGCAGACAACGCTCGCGAAGAGCAAGCGCGAGGCTCGTGAGTTTCTTGCGAACGGGTCGATCTCGGTCAACGGCGAGAAGGTGGGCGAGGGCGCCCGTATGACACTCGGCGGGCTCCTTCATGGAAGCGTGGCGGCGATTCGCCGAGGAAAGAAGGCGTGGCACCTGACGAGGTGGAGCTAGCCACGATCACGACACGGGGAGGCCCCATGGACACGCACGCGGAACCGATCCCCGCCCACGCGCCGATATCTCCCCCACCGCCGCCCGGGCCCGAGGCGCTCAGGCCTGTCGCGCCGTCGGAGCGACTCAACGCCTTGGACGCGGTGCGGGGGTTCGCGCTGCTCGGGATATTCCTGGTGAACATCCAGGGGTTCAAGGCGCCGTTCGGCAAGATGATGGGCGCGCTGCCCGCCTCGACGGACACCACGCTCGACCAGGTGGCGCACTACGCGACGCGCCTGCTCGCGGAGGGCAAGTTCTACCCACTCTTTTCGATGCTCTTCGGTATGGGGATGGCGATCCAGGTGGCGCGCGTGGCGCGGGCGATGAAGTCGTTCCCGGGGTTCTACTGGAAGCGTCTCTTCGTGCTCTTGCTGATCGGCCTGCCGCACGCCGTGCTGCTGTGGTACGGCGACATCCTCATCATCTACTCGGTGGTTGGGTTCGTGTTCATGTGGTTTGTGCGCGCTCGCGCCGAGACGCTCGCGATTGTCGGTGGGCTGATGCTGCTGATCTCCGTGCTCATCGCCCTGGCGTTCGGCACGATTGGGTTCGTGTTCACGCCATCGCCCGCCGACGCGGCGCTCGCTGCACCCGATGTCAGCCCGGTGATGACCGCCGGCGAGGCGCCGCCGACGGGCGGGCCCTTCGAGCGCTGGATCGACATGTTCCAGCAGAGCGGGAGCGAGCGGCTTCAACCCAACGACCCGCGCTGGATGGCGATCGAGACCGACGCCTATCGCAACGGCCCCTTCTTCGACTCCACCCTCTTGAGGGCCTCTTCCTACCTCATGATGGTCGGGTTCTGGGTCGTCGCTTCGGGCGGGTTCTTCCACATCCTCGCCATGTTCTGCTTCGGCGCCGCGCTCTACAAGGCGGGCGTGTTCACGCCCGAACGCCGGAGTTGGTGGATGGTCTTCCTCGCGATCGGCGCGGCCGTGGGGCTCCCGCTCTCGGCGCTCTACGCCTTCGGCGGCGCGTGGTTCGGCGACACGTCGTTCTTCTACATGATCATCGCGTTCCCCTGCAACCTCATCGGCGGGCCGCTGCTCTCGCTCGCGTACCTGGGTGGGATATGCACGCTCGTGCAGTCCGGCGCGAGTGGTGTCGTCACCCGACTGTTCGCGCCGGTTGGACGGATGGCGCTGACGAGCTACCTGCTGCAGTCGCTCGTCGCGAGCTTTGTGATGTTGCACTGGGGGCTGGCGAGGTTTGGGGAGTACTCGCGCGGCGATGGGGCGCTCTTTGTCATTGTCGTGTATGCGGGGCAGATTGTCTTCGCGGCGGCGTGGCTCAGCGTGTTTCGCATGGGGCCGATGGAGTGGGTGTGGCGTTCGCTCACGTACTTGAAGCCGCAGAAGTTGC
>JAUIFD010000070.1 GCA_030429485.1 Phycisphaerae bacterium
GGCGGCGGCGCGGAGGGCCTCGGAGAGCCCGTCGGCTTGCTGGTCCACGCAATCGGCATCGAGGAACACTCGCATGGGGACATCCTCGCGGGATCGGGCCCGGGGAGCAACCCGGGTGGTTGCCGGGCAAGGGAACCAGGGCAAGGGATAGGGCGGGGGTGTCGCCGCTACGCTCGTGCGGATGGGCGACCTTGAGACGAATCTCGCGGGGGTGAAGCTGCGCAACCCGGTGATTCTGGCGGCGGGGACGGCGGGGGTTGTTGACGAGGGGGCGGGGGTGCTCGGGCTCGGGCACGTCGGGGCGGTGGTGACGAAGTCGATCACGCTTGAGCCGCGCGAGGGGAACCCGACGTGGCGGGTGGCGGAGCTTCCGGTGGGGATGCTCAACGCGATCGGGCTCGCGAACCCTGGGGTGGAGCGGTTTGTTGCGGAGTTTGCGCCGCGCGCGGGTGGGGTTGGGTGTGTGGTGATCGGGTCGATCGCGGGGCGGCGGGTGGAGGAGTACGCGGCGGTGGCGGCGCACTTCGCGGAGTTTGCGTCGACGATTCCGGCGATCGAGGTGAATGTCTCGTGCCCGAACGTGCACGGGGGGACGGAGTTTGCGGCGGATGTGGTGGCGCTGCGCGAGGTGGTGCGCGCGGTGCGTGAGGTGGCGCCGGCGCAGCGGTTGTTTGTGAAGCTGAGCCCGGTTCCGCTGGGTACGCCGCGCTCGATGAGTGATCTCGCGCGGGGCGCGATCGAGGCGGGTGCGGACGGGCTGACGCTCTCGAACACGATGCACGCGATGGCGATCGATCCGCGGACGCGTCGGCCGCGGCTTGCGAACGTGACGGGTGGGCTGTCGGGAGCGGCGATTCACCCGGTGGTGGTGAAGCTGGTGTATGACGTGTATCGGAACGTGGCGCGTGAGGCGGGGGTGCCGATCATCGGGGCGGGGGGCGTGAGCTCGTGGGAGTCGGCGGCGGAGTTTGTGCTGGCCGGTGCGAGCGCGGTGCAGGTGGGGACGGCGTCGCTCGCTTCTCCTTCGGTGCCGCGGCGGGTGGTGCGCGGGCTCGAGAAGTGGATCGCGCAGCAAGGGTTTGCGAGCGTGGCGGACGCGGTGGGGCGGGTGCGCACGGGTGAGGATGAGGAGGGCGAGGGATGACGGGCGTGCGAGCGGCGGTGTGGGGGATGGCGGTTGCCTTGGCGGTGTGCGCGGGTGTGGGGCGTGGGCAGGATGCGGCGCGCGGGGATGGGCCTGGCGGGGCGGAAGGGCTGCGCGAGAGCTTGGCGGGGATTCTGGAAGTGCAGGGGGCTCCGGCGCTGGCGGCGGCGGGGCTTTCGCTCGATGCGGATGGGGCGCCGATCGTGGTGTGCGCGGTGGTGGGGACGCGGTCGGTGGGGCTCGATGCGCCGGTCGGGTTGGATGATCAGTGGCACCTCGGTTCGCTGACGAAGTCGATGACGGCGACAATGATTGCGCGGCTTGTGGAGCGCGGGGTGATGACGTGGGACATGACGCTCGGTGAGACGCTGCCGGAGATTGCGGAGCGGGTTCCGGAGACGCACCGGGGCGTGACGCTTCGGCAGCTTCTGATGCATCGGTCGGGGCTGCCGGACGATCGGACGGCGGGGGCGCTGCTTGCGCGCGCCTGGCAGCTTGAGGGCCCGATGCACGAGCGGCGGGTTGAGTATGTGGCGATGGCGTTTGCGCAGGAGCTCGGGGCGCCCGGCGATGCGATGGTCTACTCGAACTCGGGGTTTGTCACGGCGGGGACGATGGCGGAGGCGGTGATGGGGAGGGTGTGGGAGGACCTGATGCGCGAGGAGGTGTTTGGGCCGCTAGGGCTTGCGACTGCGGGGTTTGGGCCGCCGACTTCGTCGGATGGACGGATCACCCAGCCGTTGGGGCACGCGGCGCAGCTTGGGATGTACATCGCGACGCCGCCGGTGGGCGGGTTGGTGGCGGACAACCCGACGCTCTGGGGGCCGGCGGGCACGGTGCATATGTCGATCGGCGATCTTGCGTTGTACGCGGCGGATCAGCTTGCGGGCGAGCGCGGGCAGGGGCGGTTGTTGAAGGAGGAGACGTATCGGTATCTGCACACGCCCTGGGGTGGTGAGTCGGGGTATGCGATGGGGTGGGGCGTTGTGGTGAATGACGCGGGTGAGCGCACGCGTCTGCGTCATGCGGGGAGCAACGGCCGGTGGTACGCGACGATCGATATCGATCTCGTGAAGGGGCTCGCGGCGGTGACGGCGACGAACGCGGCGAACGAGAAGGCGTCGGACGCGTGCTGGCGTGCGAGCGCGGCGGCGATGGAGCGGGCGGAGGCGGGCGGCGAGGGGCGTCCATAACATTCGGCTATGGCAGCAGCTTCTGTGTCCGTTGTGAGTCCGACGGTTGATCCGGTGATGGCGGCGCAGCGGGCGGCGTCGTTTACGACGCGCTCGATCAAGACCTCGGCGAAGGATGCGGGGCTCCGGCTCGCGCTGTCGATGCTCGACCTGACGACGCTCGAGGGCGCGGACACGCCCGGGAAGGTGCGGGCGCTGTGCCGGAAGGGTGTGCGCCCGTTCGAGCGCGATGAGGAGTTGCTGGGTGAGCGGTTGCCGAGTGTGGCGGCGATCTGCGTGTATCCGAGCCTTGCCGGTGTGGCGAGGGAGGAGCTTGAGCGTGCGCAGGGGAGCGAGCGCACGGTGAAGGTGGCGTGTGTCGCGACGGGGTTTCCTTCGGGGCAGTATCCGCTCGCGGTGCGCGTGCGCGATACGGAGCGGGCGATCGCGGACGGCGCGGATGAGATCGACATGGTGATCAACCGCGGCGCGTTTCTCGCGGGGCGCTACGCGGAGGTTGCGGGGGAGATCCGCGAGATCGCGAGCGTGTGTGACGCGGCGGGGCGCGAGGTGCATCTGAAGGTGATTCTGGAGACGGGCGAGCTTGAAACCCTGGATCAGGCGCGGCGTGCGTCGGACATGGCGATCGCGTCGATCCGCGATGGCGATTTCATTAAGACGTCGACGGGGAAGGTCTCGCCGGCGGCGACGATGCCGGTGACGCTCGTGATGCTCGAGGCGATCTGCGACGAGTTTCGGCGGACGGGGCGGCGGATCGGGATGAAGCCGGCGGGCGGGATCCGCACCGCGAAGCAGGCGCTGCACTATCTCGTGATGGTGCATGAGACGATGGGCCCGCTCACGACGGGCGGGGCGAACGCCTGGCTCTCGGCGGGGCTCTTCCGGTTCGGCGCGTCGTCGCTTGCGAACGACCTGCTCCGTCAGATCGTGAAGGTGCGCACCGGCGTCTATTCTGCCCGGTACGACTTCTCCGAAGCGTGATCCCACAGGAGATCGAGATGACACGCATCGTGCTGCTCGCCGCCGTCCTCGCCATTCCTGGTGCGCTCTTGCGTGCGCAGGGCGTGGAGGTCAACGTCACCAACTACGTTCGCGCTGAGAGCGACTACCAGATGCGGGAGTATGTGAAGAACCTCGGCGCCGGGGTCGGCAAGCTCACGCACATGCGTGAGATGTACTCGGTCGACCACCAGACGACCATCCGCGGCAACCGCGACACGCTCTATTCGATAGGCGTGTTTGATCTGACAACGCCGGTGACGGTCATCAAGCCCGAGTCGCCGGATCGCTTCCAGTCGCTCCTGATCATCAGCCAGGATCACTCCATGCTCCCGGTGCGCCACGGCCCGTGTGAGCTCACCCTGACGCGCGACGATGTGGGCACGCGCTATGTGCTGCTGCTGTTCAGGACGTTCGCGGACCCGGACGACCCCGCGGACATGAAGGCTGCCCACGCGCTGCAGGACAAGATCCAGATCAGGCAGGCGTCGCCTGGCAAGCTCGAGCTGCCCGACTGGGATGAGGCGTCGCTGGTCGAGACGCGGCGCGCGATCAACGTGCTCGGCGGCAAGCTCGACGACTTCTCCGAGGGCTTCGGCGAGCGCGGCAAGGTGGACGGGCTCTGGCACGTGCTGGCGGCGGCGTACGGGTGGGGCGGCAACCCGGAGTCGGCGGCGAAGTACGTCGGTGCCGTGCCCGAGCAGAATGACGGGAAGACGGCGTATGTGCTGCATGTGCCGAAGGACGTGCCGGTGGACGGGTTCTGGTCTGTGACGGTGTACAACGCGGAGGGCTTCTTCGAGAAGAACGACCTTGGGGCGTATTCGTTCAACTCGGTGACGTGCGAGCGCGACGCGGACGGGAGCGCGACGATCCACTTCGGCGGTGATCCGATAGCAGGCGAACTACCTGCCGATCACGGAGGGGTGGAGCTACGTGGTGCGCCTGTATCAGCCCGGGTGGCAACTGCTGGAGGGGGTGTGGAGCTTCCCGGAGGCGGAGTTGGCGCGGTAGCGGCACTCTGATTTGCGGGCTCGCTCACGGCGGTCGCTCATGCCGAAGCCGCGCCGCATTCGGGGCAGACGGTGCAGCCGTCGGACTCGGGTGGGGTGGTGGAGAGGTCGTGGTCGCAGAAGAAGCAGCGGTGCAGGCGTCGGGCTCGACGACGGCGCGAGAGCTCCTGAAGCACGAGGACCAAGATCCAGTCCAAGCCCACCGCGGCGAGAAACGCCGGGGCCGAATCGAGCCACGCTGCCGCCAGAGGCGGGACGACGAATACAGGGCCCCAGACGAACACCCACCACTTGGGCAGTTCGGAATGCACCGGTTGAGGTGGCGCAAGATCGCGGGGGCGACGCCAGCGGCCGCGCGCGTCGAGGGTCGGTCGCCACCACTTCGGCAGCGGGAGCGTGTGCCACGGGGCGGGCACGCGCCACGCGCCGCCGCACTCGGGGCAGATGGTGAATCCCTCCCGGTCGGGCGCGGTGTCGGCGAGGGTGTACGAGCATGCTGGGCAGAGCTCACAACCCATGTCGACCCGGCGGCCGGATATTCGCCGGATGAGCATGGTGGCCAGGATGCACCACATCGCGGGCATGGGCAACATGACGGCGATGACCGCGATCACCGAGGCGATCATGTAGCCGCGCGATGGAATGGTCGTGGCGAGGTCGGGTTCGAGCACTTCCGCGAGCCCGGCAGCAATCGCCCAGTGCACGCCGATCACCACGATGGTGACCGCCACCTGCAGTCCGACCTGCGCGACGGCCCAACGGGACACGCGGGGGTGCGCGAAGCGCTCGCGGTTTGCTCGCTTCTGGTCGGGCGTGGGGCGTCGGCGAGGGCGCCAGTCGCCTCGGTCGTCTTTGGTGTGGCGGACCCACTTCAGCATGCGGGCTCGCTCTGGGCTGGGCGTTGGGGCATGCGCCACGCGCAGGTGCATGCGGGGCAGACGGTGCAGCCGTCGGACTCGGGGGGAACGTTGTCGAGCGGGTGATCGCAGATGGCGCAGCGGGTGAGGCGTGCTGCGCGTCGGCGTCGGCGGAGCCCGCCTGAGGCGAGCAGGATCGCGGGAGTGGCGGGGAGCCCTAGGACGCCGAGGGCGATCGCGAGCCAGTTGAGCCCGAGCAACACGCAGGCGACGATGACCCACGGCAGGATGAGCCACGGGGCGATGATCGCGGTGGGGAGCCAGAGGGGCCAGTCGCCGCGGTTGTCCTTCTCGGTGTAGAGCACGTAGGGCCGGTGCCACGCGCCGCGGTCATCCCGGATGGGGGTGTACCAAAGCACCGGCGGGCGCTGATGCCATTGCAGGGGTAGGCGCCATGCGCCGCCGCACTCGGGGCAGACGGTGCATCCGTCGTCGTGCGGCGTGGAGCTTGTGAGCGAGTAGGCGCACGCGGGGCAGATGGCGGAGACGAGGCGGACCTCGCGGGCGACCGAGAGGCGGGCGAGGTGGTTCAGCACGATCACGGCGAGGATCAGCGGGCCGAGTGCAACGAGGAGCACGGAGCCGGCGACCAGCGCGATCGCGGACAAGGCCAGGTCCCTCGCCAGCGCTCGGTGCTGCAGTCGGCGCGCGAGGGGATGACTGCACGCGGCGCCGCTTGCGAGCAGTTGGTCGGGTTCGGGCGTCCGGCGGCGGCGCCAGTCTCCACGGTCGTCTCGCAGGCACCGGAGCCGGTTCAGCATGTGATGCTCACTCGTCTGTCGGCGCGGGGGGGAGCTTCCAGGCGGCGCCGCATTCGGGGCAGGGGGTGGTGGCGTCGGGATCGGCGGGTGTGCCGGTGAGGTCGTGTCCGCACGCGGGGCAGAAGCCGGCGCGGCAGACGACGCGGTCTTCGAACGCGCGGCCGAAGCCTACGACGGTGACGACGATGACCGCGAGGATGGAGACGACCGGCGCGAGTTCGTAGCTGAGGGGGAGGTGGGTGGTCGGGGTGAGGAGCTCGATCGCGCCGAGCGCGATGCAGGCGGCGAGGACGGTGACGGCGATGAAGACGGCGGTCAGCATCGCGAGGCGGAAGTAGAGAAACCCGGGCTCGAGCTTGGCGCGGGCGATGGCGACGTCGCGGCGTCGGTCGCCGTCCTTTGGCCGGACGCGCACGCGGTTGCCGCGATCGTCACGGACGTGGGTGAGGCGCCACTTGCTCATGCCTGATTATTCGGGTTTCAGCGGGGGCGGGTGCATGGTGGGGTGTGGGGCTGGAAGCGCTGTTCGCGAGAGAGCCAGCGGCGGGGCATAATGGCGGCATGAGCAGAGCCTGGTTGTCGATCGCGGTTGGGTTGGGGTTGCTGGCGCCGGGGGCTCGCGCGCAGGTTGCGGAGTCGCCGATGCGCGGGTTCTCGGATGCGTCGGCGCGCGTGGAGCGGGAGTTTGAGCGGCAGCTCAACGCGATGCCGTCGACGGTGTCGATCCGCCAGTGGCACGACCGCGTGGCGTCGGAGCCGCACGTTGCGGGGACGGATGGGGATCTGCGGCAGATCGATCGGCTGAAGGCCGCGTTTGAGGGGATGGGGCTGCGGACGGAGGTGCATGAGTTCTGGGCGTACATGGCGCGGCCGGTGGCGGGTGAGGTGGAGCTGCTGGGCGATCGCGGCGGGCCGATCGAGACGCGCGAGGCGGTGCTTGAGGAAGACCCGTACTCGGGTGACGAGCGGCTCGGCTTTGCGTGGAACGGGTACTCGGGCTCGGGCGACGTTTCGGCGGCGGTGGTGTACGCGAACTACGGGCGCGCGGAGGACTTCGGCCGCCTCGCCGAGTTGGGCGTGGACGTCGCGGGCAAGGTCGTGCTCATGCGCTACGGCGGGCTCTACCGCGGGAACAAGGTGCTGAACGCGGAGCGCGCGGGCGCGGCGGCGGTGCTGCTTTACACGGATCCGGCGGACAGCGGGTACATGAAGGGGTTGATGTACCCGGAGGGTGGGTACGAGACGCCGACGTGCATCCAGCGCGGGTCGATCAAGACGCTCGCGTATCCGGGCGATCCGCTGACGCCGGGTCGCGAGGCGACCTTCAACGCGGAGCGGCTTGATCCGGCGTCGGTGGGGCTGCCGAAGATCCCGGTGCAGCCGATCGGCTGGGCCGGTGCGAGGGTGATCCTGGATCGTCTCGACGGTCCGGGTGTGCCCGGTGGGTGGCAGGGCGGGCTGCCGCTTGCGTACCGCACGCACGGCTCGGCGGAGTCGTGTCGGGTGCGTGTGCATGTGGAGCAGCGGCGAGAGCTTGTGAAGACGGCGAACGTCATCGCGACGCTGCCCGGGACTCGCGAGCCGCAGCGCGCGGTGTACATCGGGTGTCACCACGATGCGTGGGGCTTCGGGGCGAGCGATCCGACGTCTGGGCTGATCTGCCTGCTCGAGTCGGCGCGGAGCTTCGCGGAGATGTCGCGGCGCGGGCAGGGGCCGAAGCGGACGATCGTGTTCTGCGCGTGGGGCGCGGAGGAGCACGGGATCATCGGGTCGGTCGAGTATGTCGAGCGTGAGATGGCGCGTTTGCGCACGGGCGCGGTGGCGTATATCAACCTCGACATGGCGGCGATGGGGGCGGACTTCCGGGCGTCGGCTTCTCCGACGCTGCGGACGGTGATCGCGGAGGCGTCGCGGGGCGTGCCGCAGGCGCGCGACGCGGAACAGACGGTGCACGACGCGTGGGCGTTTCGCGCGCCGGATGCGGACTATCCGGGGGAGCCGAGGTTTGGCGAGCTTGGGGGTGGGAGCGATCACGTGGGGTTCTGGTGTCACGCGGGCGTGCCGTCGGCGGCGCTCGGCGCCGGTGGCTCGGCGGGCACGGCGTATCACACGGCGTACGACACGCTCGCGTGGTACCGCAAGGTCGTCGGCGATGACTATGAGCCCGCGCTGATGATCACGCGGATGACGAACGCGGTGGTGGCGAGGCTGGCGCAGGCGGATGTGCTGCCATTGGACCCGACGCGGATGATGAATGCGGCGGAGCAGGCGATCGGCGGTCTGCCCGCGATGCCAGAGTTGGGGACGGCTGAAGCGGCGAGCGGATCGGGGGACGCGGGTGGTGCGGCGGCGGGCGACGCGGCGCGGGTGTCGGCGATGGCGCGGCTGCGGGAGCGTGCGGGGGAGATCGCGTCGATGGCTCGTACGCTTGATCGGCGGGTGTCGCTGCTCGCGCGTTCGGGCGTGCTCTCGCCGAGCGCGGCGGAGGGAATCAACGCGGCACTTGTGGATATCGACCGGGCGTGGCTCGATGACGCCGGGCTCCCGGATCGCCCGTGGTATCGCAACCTCTACGCCGCGACCGACCCGGACACGGGGTATGGGGCGTGGGTGCTGCCCGGCATGCGCGCCGTCGCGCCGAGCGCGAGCCCGACGCCGGAGGCGGCGGCCCGCGTGGAGGCGATGGCGGCGCGCTACAACGCGGTGCTGGATCGGGTGGAGGCGGCGCTCACGCGGGCGCGCGACGCGACGGCACGGTAGATCCGCATTCCGGGCATGTGTTCGAGGTCAAGCCAGCGAGCGAGTACCCACAGTTGTTGCAGTGGGTGACGGAGTTGGTCTTCGCGTACCGCGCCCCCGTGACGATTACCAGCGCCGGGCCGTGCACAACGTGCCAGGAGATGGCCGCCATCGGGAGTCCGAGCGTTGCGCGTTCGGCGTGGAGCACCTCGTGGTCGAGGTACTGCCCGCCGGCCGCGGCGGCGGCGCACACGACGCCGACCGCGATCGCCCATCGTCCGAGCGTGCACGCGAGGAGCGCGCCCCAGAGGATCGACGAGACCGCTGGCGCGCAGATGCCGAGGAAGAGCACGACGACGAGCCATACCCACGGGAAGACGATGCCCAGGCAGTAGGTGGCCTGCACGCCGCCCCCGGTGCGCCCGAGGGCGACGGCACACGGCGCGTAGGTCGCTGCGGCGCACGCGCCGAGGACGAACGCGCCCAGCCCACCGATGGATGAGAACGACGCGCACGCGATCGCGATGCCGACAAGCCACGCGACGAGGGCGGGCCACATGGCGTAGGGGTGATCGCGCCAGAGATCGCGCACGTGGCGTCGGGTGCGCGCGATGCGCTCGAGCACGCTCAGCCCTCCGTGCGCCACTCCTGGCCGTTGCGGATGACGCGGCGGTAGAGGGTGTCGCGTTCGACGGGGTCGAAGCCGGCTTCGCGGATGGCGCGCTGAAGATCGGTGACGGTGGTTTCCTGGTGCGTGCCGGGTGAGTCGGCGCCGTGGCGGAGCTTGGTGATGTCGTACCAGACGACCGTGCCGTCGATGTCGTCGGCTCCGGTCTGGAGCATGAGCTGGGCCATGGGTAGGGTCTGCATGATCCAGAACGCTTTGACGTGGGGGAAGTTGTCGAGCATGAGGCGGGCGACGGCGATCGTGCGGGCGTTTTCGAGGCCGGTGGGGCCGGGGAGGTGCTCGATCTCGCACCCGTCGGGGAAGAACGGGAGCGGGATGATGGTCTGGAAGTAGCCGTGGTGGTGGGGAAGGCACGGAGGCACGGAGGCACTGCGGCACGAAGGGGGCTCAGAGGCAGAGGGTGGTCGCGGGAGCGGCGTGTCCGGGCGAGTCAGTGTGATGTGCGGTGCGTCGATGTCGGCGACCGCAGGAATCTCCTCCGTGCCATCGTGCCTCGGCGCCTCCGTGCCTTCATAACCCAGCGCCGCCAACGCCTTGTCCTGCGCGCGGCGGAGGATCTCCATGTGGATGAGCCGTTCGCGGCGGTGGTCGATGTGGCCGTAGAGGATGGTGGCGTTGGAGTTGAGCCCGAGTTCGTGCGCGCAGGTATGGACGTCGAGCCACACGTCGGAGCGGATCTTGCCCTTGAAGGCTTCGTCGTGGACGCGGTCGTCGAAGACCTCGGCCCCACCGCCGGGGAGTGAGCCGAGCCCGGCGTCGATCAGCTCGCGCAGCACCCATCGGATGCCGGCCTTGCGGTCGTCGCGCTTGAAGACCTTGGCGATCTTCGCGAGGTGGACGATCTCGACCGCGGTGAACGCCTTGAGGTGCAGGCTCGGCGAGGCTTCGCGGATCGCGGCGAGCATCTTCGGGTAGTAGCTCCACTCGAGGTAGGGGTGCAGCCCTCCGACGATGTGCATCTCGGTTGCGCCGGCTTCGACGGCGCTGCGCGCTTCTTCGCGGATGTAGTCGAGGTCGCGCGTGTAGGCGCCGGGCTCGTCGCGCTTGCGGTAAAACTCGCAGAACTTGCAGGAGAGCGCGCACACGTTGGAGTAGTTGAGGTGGCGGTTGATGTTGTAGTACGCGGCGGTGCCGTGGAGGCGGCGGCGGATGGTGTCGGCGAGCTCGAAGACGGTCCAGAGGTCGCGGGTGTCGTAGAGGACTTCGCCTTCGTCGAGCGTGATTCGCTCGCCGGCGAGCACCTTCTCGCGGATGGGGTCGAGGCGCGGGTCGCGGTTGGACGCGATGCGTGGGGCGAGAGCGGGCTCGGCGAGGGGCATGGGAGAGGGTAGAGCGGAAGTTTCAGGAAATCTTGAAAATCGACGGTCGGTGTGCTTCGGAGGGTGGTAGGGTTCGCCCATGATCGGGTGGTTGATGATGGCGGCGTACGTGGGGCTCATCGTCGCGAGCCCGGCGGCGTTGCTGCTGGCGCTGCGGTTTCGGGTGCGGTCGGTCGGCCCGGAGTGTCCGGCGTGTGGGTATGCGTCGGGCGATCTGGACACCTGCCCGGAGTGTGGGTGTCGGCGGTCGCTGGCGGGGAGCTATGTGACGCGCGATGGGCCGTTGTGGTGCTACGCCGCGGCGGTCGGGTGGTTTCTGGTGATCTTCGCGCTGTTGGTGTCGATCCCGTTCTGGGCGTGGAGCGCGCGGGTTGGGTGGAGTGAGGTTGCGCTTGTGCTCACTGGGGCGTACCTGCCCGTGGGCGTGCTCGCATGGTGGCTTGCACCCGCGGCTGCGCGGCGCACGCTCGGCAGGGTTCGTCGTTGGGCGACGCTTGCCGGCGTGCTGGTGTCCGCGGCGCTGTTCCTGCGCTGGTACGCCGGCGGCGTGCGCACATCGGACATGTTCGTGAGCTTCGCATTGGTCGCGATCTGGACCAAGGCGTTGGTTGAGACGCTTGGCACGCCGTGGGTGCTCGTCGCGGGCAAGCAGCAGCGGGACCCGCAGGCGCGACTCGCGCGTTGAGTTCAGGTGGAGGGTGCTGGTGCGGCGTGCGCGCATTCGGGGCAGGTGCTGTGCGCGCGCGCGCGACCGACTTGGTTGCCGCAGTTGTCGCAGCGTCCGGGCTGGGTGCGGCGGGTGAGCGTGCGGATCCATCGGCGGATGGTGCGGTGCGTGCCGCCGGTGGTGATGGCGATGGCGAGGAAGAGGAGGGCGGTGATGGTGAGTGTGTTGCGGAGGTAGCCGAGGGGGAGAGGGTGGCGGTCCTTGAGGATCACGCGGGCGGCGGCGAGGTCGGCGGGGGTTGCCTTGTCGATGCACTCGTACACCCAGGGGTACTCGGCGCGAAAGTCGGTCCCGTTGTCCGCGTCGTACCGGTCCATTTCGGCGACGAACACCTGGAACATCTGTGCTCGCAGGCGCGGCGCAAGTGCGTTGTTGTACTCGGAGATCGCCACGAGGTTCTGACGCTCTGTCATGTGGTACAGACCTTCGCGAGCACCTTCGAAGAGGTACACATCGCCCAACCAGGTTGTCGCCGAAGTGCGCTGCTCGGGATTCCAGGCCGCGATCGGTCCTGACTGGTCTTGGGCCATTGGAAACCGCATGGGCCACCGGTAGGTCGCGCGTGGGCGCGCGATGAACGGATTGTCGGGGACGTAGAAGAGGATGGCGTCGCCGAGTCGGGAGTAGTCGCCGCGTTCTGGCGAGACGGTGAGCAAGTCGATCCAGAGGAAGGCGATGACGGCAAGCACTACTGCAGGGTGGCCGTAGGGGCGCTCGCCGGGGCGGTGTTGGCAGAGGAGCAGATCGCGCACGGTGTTGTTGTACTGAGACTGCGCGCGCGGGTGGCGTGAGGGCGCGAGCACGGTCGTGCAGGGGCGAGGAGCCCGGATAGGCGCGGGCGGGAGGCCCGCTCCCCGGAGAGTCGAAGGAAGACGGCGGCGGCTGGAAGCCAACGCGCCAAGATCTGGAGGACCGCCCCGGAGGGGCGGGGTACCCGGGGCTGGCGGTGGCGCTACCGGTGGCTGAGCCACTCGCCGAGGGCGTTGGCGCCGCCGGTTTCGCCGGCGCCGGCGCCCTTGGGTGGGTCGGTGAGTCCGGGGTCGTGGGCGAGCGAATAGGCGATCGCCCACATGAGCCCGGCGAGGACGGCGAGCGGGCCGAGGAGGACGGCGGCGAGGAGGATGGGGCGTCGTCGTCGGACGGGGTGGGGGATCGATGGCGCGGGTTGTGCCCGCGCAGGATCTCCGTGGTCGCTTGCGCTCCCCGGCTCCTGGTTGTCGTGCCTCGGGTCGGGCGTGGTGCTTACCCCTTGGCCTTGGTGTACCACTCGGCGACCTGGGGCCAGTTGACGACGTTCCAGAAGGCGTTGATGTAGTCGGGGCGTCGGTTCTGGTAGTTGAGGTAGTAGGCGTGCTCCCAGACGTCGAGGCCGAGGATGGGGCGGCCGGCGCATCCGGCGGCGTCGCCGATGGCGGCGGCCATGGCGGGGTTGTCCTGGTTGGCGGTGGAGCAGACCTTGAGCCCGGAGTCGGTGACACAGAGCCAGGCCCACCCGGAGCCGAAGCGTGTGGCGGCGGCGTCGGCGAACTTCTTCTGGAAGTCGCCGAATGAGCCGAAGGCCGAGTCGATGGCGGCGGCGAGGTCGCCGGTGGGCTTGCCGCCGGCGTTGGGGGCGAGGGTGGTCCAGAAGAGTGAGTGGTTGGCGTGGCCGCCGGCGTTGTTGCGGACGGCGGTCTGCTTGTCCTTGGGGAGTTCGGCGAGGCGTGCGCAGACCTGCCAGGGGCATTCGGCGGAGGCGAGGGAGGTGCCTTCGAGGGCTGCGTTGGCCTTGTCGACGTAGGCCTGGTGGTGCTTGCCGTGGTGGATCTTCATGGTGGCGGCGTCGATGTGGGGCTCGAGCGCGTCGGGGGCGAACGGGAGGGCGGGGAGCGTGAAGGTCATTGGTGGCGTCTCCTTCGGGTGGTCGTTCGAACGGTAGGGCGGCGCGGAGGTCCGAAATGCTGCGGGAATGTACCCGAATATTATGCGAACAATGTGGAAATGTGGCGTTGGAGGTTGAGGGCGTGCCGATTCTCGGTATGCTGGCCGACCCTGCGCACGCGGGCACGCAATTCGGTGAGCAATCCGGAGCCCCTCGTCGGGGTGTTGAATCTGTGCAACCATTGTCGGCGAATGGGGAACAATCGGTCGTTTGATCCGTATGATGGAGACTGGCCGGTTGTCGGGTGGGGTTTCGTGGGAGTCCGCCGGCGTGGTGTGTGAGAGAGAACAACTGAAGTTGGCGGGCGTGTGGCCCGCCGGCGAGTGAACGCCCAGAGCCCGGCTGCGGGTAGGAGCGGGCGTGTGGTGAGGATCGGTGCGATGCGGCACACGAGCGGCAAGCGCAAACTCAGTCCCCTGGAGCAGGTGCGTCGTCGCAACCGGCTCGGGGCGGGCGCGTCGTCTGCCGGCGCAGGCGATGGCTCGGCTCCGCTCCGTCGGCTGAGTCAGGATGAGGAACGGCTTCTCAAGCACCTGCTGTCGAGCGAGCAGGACTTCATCGATTCGCCCGCGTTCTACGAGGCGGGTGCGGAGAAGTCGATCTACGACGAGGCGCCGGACATCCAGAAGCCGGACACGTCGTGGTATCACCCTGTGATGGATGATCTGTCGGGCATCCGCTCGACTCGGTCGGTGAAGAGCTCTCAGCAGGTGATTCTGACCGGGGCTGAGGAGAAGGTGCTTTTCCACCAGTTCAACTATGCGCGGTACCGGATCTGGAAGCTCCAGCAGGAGGTCTGGGCCCGGGCGTCGAAGCAGCCGACCGCTGAGGAGGTCGAGGAGTTTCTGCGCTGGCACCGGACGGCGGACCAGATCCGTGAGCAGATCGCGGAGACGAACCTCGCGCTGGTGCTCGCGATGGCGAAGCGCACGCGGATGAGCGAGGTGGACTTCGCCGACCTCGTGTCCGAGGGCAACATGGCGTTGCTGCGTGCGGTGGACAAGTTTGACGCGGGTCGGGGGTACAAGTTCTCGACGTACGCGTGCCGGGCGATCCTGAAGGCGTTCAGCCGGCAGGGGATGAAGCTGTCGAAGTATCGCCAGCGTTTCCCGACGGACTTCGACCCGAAGCTCGAGAAGTCGAACTACCTGGAGACGAAGCGGGAGTCTTTCGAGAAGGACGCGGCCGAGGAGGTGCGTCGGATCGTGGAGGACAACCGCGCGGACCTGACTCCTGTGGAGCGCACGGTGATCGAGCATCGGTTCGGTCTGGAGGCGAACGAGCAGGAGAAGCCGATGACCCTGGAGCAGGTGGGGCAGATCATCGGTGTGACGAAGGAGCGTGTCCGCCAGATCCAGAACAAGGCGATGGAGAAGATCCGCGTCGAGCTGGAGGCGAACTTCCTGGGCGACCCGCCGGCTCGTGAGGACGAGTCGGAGGACGAGGGCCAGCGCGAGGCGGTCGGCGCGGCGGGATAGGCCTACGCGCGGGGATCAACTCCGGTTAGTCTGGTAAGTCGGAACTGCGGGGCGGGAGGGCTCGAATGTCCGTCCGGCGGCGTTGTTCCGCGCACGCTTATCGTGTGGCGGCTACGCTTCGCGTCCCCCTCCCGCGGCCCTCTTTCGACGGCGGAGTTTGCATGACCGTGACCACCGACGAGCACAACCCGGCGCTGGATACCGGGCATGTGGCGATGCCCCTTGCGAAGAAGCGCGACCCCCACGAGACCCGCTGGGGGAAGTTCCTTCAGGCGACGATCAAGTTTGAGGCGTCGGACCTGATCATGAAGACGGGTCAGCAGCCGAAGATCCGTCTTCGCGGCAACCTCAAGCCCCTCGACACGGCGCCGGTGAGCGAGGAGGAGTTCTGGGGGATCGCCAAGCACATGCTCGACGGCGAGCAGATGGAAGACCTGCACAAGTTCGGGTCGGTCGACCTGGCGTACGACTACGACGAGACGTGTCGCTTCCGCGTGAACCTGTTCATGGCGCGTGGCAAGCTCTCGGTGGCGGCCCGGCGGATCACTTCGAACATCCTGCCGTTCGACAAGCTCTACCTGCCGCCGGTGATGGACCCCGTCT
>JAUIFD010000071.1 GCA_030429485.1 Phycisphaerae bacterium
GGTAAACGAGCGAGCAGGCCACCCCATCGATCTTGGGCTCGACGGTCAGGGGAATCGTTTCGAGGCCGAGGCCTTTTTGGAGTCGCTTGAAGAAGTCGCCCACCTCCTCCTCGCTGAAGAGGTCGTCGATTGACAACATGGGCAGGAGATGGGGGCGTTGCTCGAAGGCCTCGAGGGGCGCCCCTCCGACGCGCTGGGTGGGCGAATTGGGATCGGCGAGTTCGGGGTGGGCCTTTTCGAGGTCTTCCAATTCACGAAAAAGGCGGTCGTATTCCGCGTCCGAGATCTCGGGCTGGGCCTCCTGGTAATAGAGCCGGTTGTGACGATTGAGTTCCTCGCGAAGTTCGGCGATGCGGTTTTCAAAAAGCACGGGGAAGCTTGGCCGATGCCTCGGAGTTTGGAAACCGGAAAGAGTGGTTTGGGCTTCTGATTTCCCCCGGCCTCTCCTCAAGACCAGTCGAAACGGTCGTGGCAAATGGGAATATACGGATTCTGTTCCCTGATCAGTTCCTTGATGATGCTTGCTGGAGTTCCGGCGGGAGGGCCAAGCAGAGCGTCGAAATGGTCGTAGCTGTGATCCTCAAAACCCACTCCAAGCCAATGGCACTGGAACGTTCGCTCCCCTGTGGTTCTCATCACGAGGATTTCTCCACTGGTCGCCGCTGCGACGACTGACAATTCATCAGCGGGAATGATTCCTTTGAAGGACTCAACCGACAATTGCTCGGAGTAGATCATCCCGTAGGTGAAGTCACCGATCACGAGCTCAAAATCCTCCTTCGGAAAGACCCAGTCGACCTGCCCGGCTTTGCCTCCTGAAAAAGGAATCCCGAAATCGTCGAGACACCTTTTCCAACGATCCAATTCGCTCTCAGACATTGCTATTCAGCGAATCGTTAGGGAGCCTACTTCGACTTCGCGCACCGGAAGCCGGTGTGGTTGGTTGGGGTGAGGCCTTCCGAGTAGTGACGGGCGCCGGGGCGGTAGCGGAGGCAGTAGGAGGTGTGGCAAAGGAAGGACCCGCCTTTGGTCACGCGCAGCAGGGAAAGCGGGTGTTGCTTCCCGAAGATGATGGGTGAGGGCCAGGACCCGCGCTGCAGGAACCAGTTGACCTCGGGTTGGCTCACCCCGCCCTTGGGACCGGTGGGGTCTTTTTGAGGATTCTTGACGAAGAGCTCGTAAGCGTCGGGGCGGTAGTAGTCGGCGCAGTGTTCCCAGACATTACCGGCCATCTCGTAGAGGCCGTAGGGGTTGGGCGGGTAGGATTTCACGGGGGCGGTTCCTTTGAAGCCGTCTTCTCCGCTGTCCTTGTTCGGGAATTCCCCGGTGAAGACGTTGGCGAGCCACTTGTCGTCCGGCTTCGGCTTCTCGCCCCAAATGTAGTCGAGTCCCTCCTTGCCGCCCCGGGCCGCGAGTTCCCATTCGGCTTCGGTCGGGAGTCGCTTGCCCGCCCACTTGGCGTAAGCGACGGCGTCGTCGTAGCACACGTGCACGACGGGATGGTCTTCGCGCCCCTCGATGGTGGACCCGGGCCCCTCCGGGTGCTTCCAGTCCGCGCCGATGGTCCAGGTCCACCAGAGATCGAAGCGGCGGAGGTCGACGGGGTGATCGGGCGGCGTGAAGACGAGCGAGCCTGGCTGAAGCACTTCGTCGGCGGGCTTGGGTGTGCCCGGCTCGACCTGCTTTTTGAGTTCCTCCCAATCGACGGGTCGCTCGGCGACGGTGAGGTAGCCGGTGGCATCGACGAACTTTGCGAACTGAGCGTTGGTCACCTCGGTGGCGTCCATCCAGAAGCCGTCGACACGCACTCGATGGACTGGCGCCTCGTCAGGCCGGGCGAGAGGATCGGTCGACCCCATCGAAAACTCGCCTCCGGGGATCCAGACCATGCCCTCGGTCCGATCGATCGCTTCGGCGGGCGGGGCGTCTTGCACCGCGGTGATCGAGGCAAGGCGGAGGCTGGCTGGGGCAACAGGGCAGCATGCCATGTCGGGGTCACCGGGCTGGGCGACTACGGCTGCGGCGATGATGGCGACGAGCGTCGGCAACGGTGAGGCTTCCTCTAGCCTTTGTGCTCCAAGGGGTCCAGCGTAGCCGAACGGTCGAGTCGGGGCCATGGTGCGTTCGGTTGACAGGAGGGGCGGCGTGACGGAATCTGCCCGCTCTCGGCCTCGGAGGGCATGCACGTGGTCAATCCAGAATCTCGTTGGACGTGGGGAGCTTGGGTGGCAGCGCTCGCAGTCGGCGGCGCCGGCATCGCGCAAGCCCAGGAGGATTCAGCAGATACGGGCAGTGAGGCCGGCGATTCGGCTGGTACGGAGTCGGCGCCTGAGGGCATCCTGCCGATCCCGAGCTACCCAGGGGCGGTGTTTGAGCGGACGCACCTGCTCGGTGATTTCAACGGGGGGCGGACGAGCCTCGCGCAGCGGGGTGTGCAGTTTGACATGGACCTGACGCAGCACCTCCAAGGGGTGGTCTCCGGCGGGCGAGACGTTGCGACTCGGTACGGGGGCTCGCTCGACTACCTGCTGCAGCTTGATCTGCAGCGGATGGGTGTGCTGCCCGGAGCGCTCGTGACGGCGCGGGGGGAGTCGCGCTACGGCGATTCGGTGAACACACGGGCGGGCTCGCTGCTGCCGGTGAACACCGACATGTACTTCCCGATGACCACCGACCCTGACGACGGCATTGCGCTGACCATCACCGAGCTGACGTACACGCAGTACTTGTCGCCGACGGTGGCTGTGTTTGCGGGCAAGCTCAACACGCTGGGCGGGGACGCCAACGAGTTTGCATCGGGACGCGGGAAGACGCAGTTTGGGAATGCGCACTTCGTGTTTAACCCGGTGACGGCGCTGACCGTGCCGTACAGCACGCTCGGCGGGGGGGCGTTGTGGGCGGTGTGCCCGCAGTTCACGATCGTGGGCAGCGTGTTCAACACCGCCGACTCTTCGACGACTTCGGGCTTTGACGACTTCGGCGACGGATGGACGTTCAACGCGGAAGCGCAGCTGAAGTACGAGCTTGGGCGTCAACCGGGCGGACAGAACCTGGGGTTCATCTACGGGGGCGACGGCGACTTCGTGAACATCCGAACGAAGTTCACGTTTGATGAGGACACGGGGCTCGCGGTGAACAGCGAGGACGACACATGGGCTCTGTATTGGTCGGGGTGGCAGTATTTGTGGTCGAACCCGAACGACGACACGCCGATCAACCCGGCGAACGGCAAACCGGATCGGCGCGGCATCGGGCTCTTTGCTCGGGCGGGGATCGGCGACAACGACACGCTGCCGATTGACTGGCACCTGAGCGGGGGCCTCGGCGGGCGCGGGCCTGTGGATGCGCGCGCGGACGACCACTACGGCGTCGGCTACTACTACTCTTCGATTGAGCGGGGGCGCTTCGCGGCGGACGCGGGGCTCGAGGATCACACGCAGGGGTTCGAGGCCTTCTACAACGCGTCGCTGACGCCCGCGACCGACCTGACCTTGAGCGCTCAGGTGGTGGACGGGGTCAACTCGCGGCTCGACACGGCGACGATCCTCGGCGTGCGGTTGCAGCTACGGTTCTAGCGAATGGAGAATGCATGGCTCGGACGATGATCGCGTGTGTGTTGGTTGCTGCTGGCGTTGCGGGTGCGCAGCTCGGTGGGTGCAGTTCGGGCGGGCCGAAGCTCTCGGGCTTCGGGCTTGGTAACTCACGGATCGTGAGCGTCGGCGAGACCGTCGAGCTTCGTACGCCGGTGCGGTCGGACGGGACGCGCCAGTGGCGCATTTCGTCGTACGACTCGCTTTATCTGGGCGTCTCTGCGACGCCGCAGGTGGTGCAGCGGAGCGATGGATCGGCGGAGGTCGTGTTTCGGGCGACCGCGAAGACGCCCGGCGAGACCACTGTTGAGTTGACCGAGATCGCGCCCGCGGGCGTCAAGCCGCAGATGGCGAGCTTCAAGGTGACGATCCTGGAGTGACTAGTCGCTCTGCGCGGCGGACCGGACGCGATCGAACTCTGGCTCGCATCGCGCGAGTGCCTCGATGATCGCCGGGTCGAAGTGCGAGCCCGCGCCCTCGCGGAGGATTGCGAGCGCCTCGGTGTGCGTCATGGCCGGCTTGTAGACGCGTACGGAGGTGAGCGCGTCGTATACGTCGGCGACGGCCGTGATGCGCGCGGCGAGTGAGATCTCGCTCTCGCGAAGGCCGGCGGGGTAGCCCTGCCCATCCCACCGCTCGTGGTGCTCGCGTGCGATCGCCTCGCTCATCGCGAGGAGTGGGTCGTCGCCCTGGCGCGTCCGAATCGAGGCCAGCAGGTCCGCCCCGATTGCGGCGTGGGTGCGCATCACGGTGAGTTCATCGTCGGCGAGGCGGGCGGGCTTCTGGAGGATGGCGTCGGGAATGCCGACCTTGCCGATGTCGTGCATTGATGATGCGACACGGAGGGTTGTGATCCACTCCGTGTCGATGGCGCGGTCGCGCTGCGCGAGCGATCGGGCGAGGATCTCGACGTAGCTCGCGATCCGGACGAGGTGCTCGCCGGTGTCGGTGTCGCGGTGCTCGGCGAGCTGCGCGAGCGCGAAGATGAGGTTGTGGCGCGCCCGCTCTCGATCGCGCTCACGCTCGAAGTGCTCCTGAACCGTGGCGCGCACCTGAGCGCGGATGCCGCCCGCGACCGCACCAGACGCGAGCCCGGCGAGCACGATGACCGCAGCGATGCTGGCGTAGACCGCCGGGTGGTAGGGCGGAACGAGGCCGTCCGCGGACGCGAACGCGATCGCGACGGCCGCGGCGTAGCCGACGGCGGACGCGCCGGCGGCGATCCAACAGAGGACGGGGCTCATGCGCAACGCGGCGAGCGCGATGAGGATGAGGTACATGAGCGTGAGTGGTCCGGAGAGCGCGCCGAATGGGCCGAAGATGCCGCTCGTGACCTGCACGATGAGCAGGGCCGTGAGGAACTGCGGCTCGAGCAGAACGTTGGCGAGGCGCAGCGCCGGGGGAAACGGGCGCGAGGCCCGGACCGCACGGCTTGCGACCACGAACACGCCCACTTCGTAGGCGATCATCACGCCCGCGATGGCGATCATCCAGAGGATCGGCAGCTCGGACGCACCGGCCGAACCGAGCACGCGACGCGCGAGCCCGATCGCGGCGCCCGACGCGATGACGCCCGCGACCCATACGGCGCGGCGACGCTCCGAGCGGAGGCACTCGAGTTCGAAGGCATCGGATGCGAGCGGGTTGGCCATTTTCACAGGCTATCGGGCGGCGCCCGGGGCGCCTGCTCTACCAGCTGTTTCCCCACGCGAGCAGGGCGCCCGCGTAGAGCAGGTGCGCGGCGCCCACCGCGATGAAGACCA
This sequence comes from Phycisphaerae bacterium, assembly GCA_030429485.1. GTDB lineage: Bacteria > Planctomycetota > Phycisphaerae > Phycisphaerales > UBA1924 > JAUIFD01. The sequence goes on from JAUIFD010000071.1 coordinate 5,354, forward strand.
CCGCTCCGCGGGTCCACTGCTGCCTGCGCGGGCGACGGAGCCAGTGCGCCCTGCGTCGGGCGGTGCGCACGAGCAGGGCCGCGAGAATCGCGGCGGCCATCATGAAAGACCCATTGAGCACCCAGGGCCCGGCGAATCCGGGGCGCGAGGCGACCAACCCGACCAGAGTGATGAGGGCGACCACGCCATCAAAGCCGAGGCCAAGGGCATAGGCGACCATGGCGAGAATCCACCCGCCGTGGGTGACCTCCGGGGCGATGACGCCGAGTGTGAGACTCGCGCCGCACTCCGGGCAGCTGAGGCCGGTCAGCCCGCGGAGTTGATACGCGCAGACCGGGCAGCACTCCTCGTGGTGCTGAAGCCAGGCGGCAAGGGCTTCGTGGTCGGGTGGCATCGCGGGAGTGGTACGGCGGTGTGCGGTGGAGGTTCGCGACTGGTTACAAGGCGGAGCTACTCACCGGAGGTCATCGGCGATTCGGCGGCGGGCGCGGTGCTGGCCGGCGGCGTGGGGCGGTACGCCCACGCAAGGACGAGCAGGCTGAACGCGGCGGCCCAGGAGCCGAGGGCGCGGATCGCGATGCGCTGCCACGGGCGGTCCATCGCGGTCGCGAGCGCGCCGATCAGGAGCGAGCAGACCGCGACCGCGCTGACGATGCCCGCGCCGGCGGTGGGCGAGGTGCTGGTCTCGGTGATGGCGCGCCCGTTGTAGAAGCCGTGGGCGAGCCCGATCGCGGCAGCAAGCACCGCGGGGAGGATGCTGGCGAGCTTCGGGTGAATCGCGACGAGCAGGCCGACCGCGAGGCTCGCGATCGGGAGCCATGCTGCATCGGATGGCCCCGGCATGCGTGACCCGAGAACCATGCCCGCGAGCCACGCGACGGGTAGCGTGAGGACGAGGCGGCGTGCTACGTCGCGCCCGTAGAGCCCGGCGAGGAGGGCGAGGGCGAGCACGACGACGAGGTCTTCGGGCGAGAGGAAGAGGTGTGCGGCGCCGTCGTAGAAGGGGCCTACGCCGGACTGGACGAGGTGCGCCGAGGCGGGCGAGGCGCACGCGCATAGCGCGAGTGCGACCGGCGCACACGACGCAGCGGCGGTCCGTGTCGCGGCGCCTGGGCGTGCATCGCGTGCGGTGATGCGCGCAGTGTCGGCGGAGGCGTTCATGCGATCCAGCCGAGGCTCGTCGCGAGGAAGAACATGCCACCGATGGCGACGACGCCTCCCGCGGCGCGGAGCGCCGCTTCGCCCTTGGGCCACCGGTGGATGGCGCCGATGGCGATGCCGAGCGCGTGGAGCATGCCGGTGGAGATGACGAATCCGAGGCTGTAGAGCGCACCGCTCTGGTCTTCGGGGAGTTCGGTGCCGTGCGCGTAGCCGTGGAAGATGGCGAAGGCGGCGACGAGGAGCATGGAGGCCCAGATGGGCGGCTTGGCTTCGAGCAAGACCAACGCGCCGAGGGCGATCGCGGAGCCCGCGATGCCGATCTCGACACCGGGCAGCGGGAAGCCCATGAGCCCCGCCGCCCCGCCGATCGCCATGACGAGTGGGAAGGTGATGGGGAGCAGCCAGATCTGCGGCTTGCCGAGCTGCGCGCCCCAGAGCCCGACGGCGACCATCGCGAGAACGTGATCGAGCCCGGAGATTGGATGGAGGATGCCGGAGAGGAAGCCCCCCACTTCTCCGTCATGGGCGAGAGCGGGCGATGCGAAGAGCGCGAGCGCGGCGCATGCGCCGAGCGTGCGCGAACTCGGGCGTGGGCGTATGGCTTGCATCAGGCGGTCCCTTTGGCGAACAGCATAGCCAGGGTCTGGATCGTCCAGAAGGCGCCTGCGGTGCCGACGACGTAGGCGGGGATGCGCCAGCGCGTGACCAGGCGCGCGAGGTCGAGCGTGTGCGCCGCTGCGGCGCACGCGAGGCAGAGCAGGACGAACGCAACCTGCCCTGCTTCAACGCCGAGGTTGAAGAACAGCAGGGCGAACGGCACCTCGACGTGAGGTACGCCGACGAGCGAGAGCCCGCTGGCGAAACCGACGCCGTGCAAGAGCCCGAATGCGAAGGCGACGATCCATGGGTGGCGGATGGAGAGGCTCGTCCCGCCGCGGCGTTTGCGTTCGATCTCCGGGCCGAGGAAGAGGATGCTCAGTGCGATCGCGGCGTTGAGCGGCGGCCCTGGGACGTGGATGACCGCGAGCGTCGAGAGCGCGAGCGTGATGGAGTGCGCGACCGTGAACGCGGTGACGGTCTTGAGGAGCATCCATCGGCGGTCGACGAGCAGGACGAGCCCGAGGACGAAGAGCAGGTGGTCGACACCGAGCAGGATGTGCTGCACACCGAGTTGGAAGTACGTGAGCGCAACCTGCCACCGCGAGGGCGACGCCTCGACAACGAAGGCTGGCGAGGCCGGCGTGAGGCGGACGACCTGCGTCATGCCGTCGAGACGGGTGACGCGGACGAGGACGTCGGTGAGCGTGGCTTCGAGGCCTTGGACGCGGATCGTCCGGCCGATCATCGCGCCCGGCTCGCGCACGCTCCATCGCTCGGTGAACGCGTCGCCGACGAGCGTCGGCCGTGGGTCGGTGAGTGTCTCGCAGGTGTCGGGGAGGATGACGTCGAGCCCGAGGCGGAGGTCGCCGTTGGCGGGCACTTTCCAGAGGACGTCGTACGTGTCGGGCGAGGTCTGGCGGAGTTCGAGGTAGGCGGGGCGAGTCTCGTGCGCCCGCGCGAACGTCGCGGCGAGGCAGAGGGCGACGAGCGCGCAGACGACAGGGCGGATCACGGCGCGCCGCCCTCGCTCGGGGCATCGGGCCACTCGACGACCACGTCGTACTTTGCAACGAGGCGTTTGTAGTACGCCTCGATGGAGCGCTTGCGGCGATCGTTCTCCCACTCGCGCATCACGCTCGCGCGCACCTCGTCGAGCGCCGGGACGCGCCCGGGTGTGCGTTCGTCGACGCGTACGACGTGCAGCCCGTAGGTGGACGGGATGGGCCCGCGCCATGCCCCGGGCTCGAGCTGCGCGGCCGCGGCGGCGAACTCGGGGCCGAAGAGCCCCGCCACCTCCGCCGCGGTGACGCGCTTGTACGCGAGCTCGAGGAGCGTCACGTCGCCCATGGCGCCGGGGTCGAGCGACGGATCTGCTTCGAGCTCGGCGCGGGCGGTGCGCGCGTCGCCTTCAACCGAGGCGCCGCGGCGTTGTGGGCTGAAGTAGACCTGGTGGAAGGAGAGGATCGGATCGAGCACAAAGTCCTCGGCGTGCGCTTCGAGGTAATCGCGGAGTTCGGCGTCGGTGGGCTCCGTTTGCACAGCGAACTCCTCGGCGACAAAGTCGAGCTTCTGCCGAATGCGGCGACGGATAATGGCGTCGTCGACATCGAGACCGAGCGCAACGCCTTCGCGATAGGCGGCTTCCTCGCGTACGAAGTCGGCGATGAGCCCGTCCAGCTCGGCGGGCGTGGGCGGACGCTGCCACGTCCGCTGGAAGAGCGTGGCGAGATGTTCGATCTTGCTTGCGGCCACGACAATCCGGCGTTCGCCGGGCGTGTCGTCTGCTTGGTGCATCGCGGAGTAGGTCGCGAAGATGACGGCGCCAAGCAGGATGAAATGGACCAGGGGCTCGGCGAGCAGTCGCTTCATCGCGCGATCAGTTTGGCGTGTACCAGATCGGGCTCGTGTACGCGCGCTCCTGGACGATCATCGGCACCTCGTCGGGCATATCGACATCGAAGCGTTTGGCTTCGTACACGGTCCAGCGCGGCGTTGGAATCTCGATCACGCGCGCGTAGTAGAACGAGGATTGGCTCGGGTCGAACTCCGGATCCTCCCACACCGTGATCAGTTCTGGCGCGCCGATGGAGTTGGTCCAGGTCGCGCTCGCGACGTCGACGGTGTTGCCGACGGAGGGGAGCTTGCCGTCACGTCCGGGCTTGCGGTCGCCGGACCAGACGACGTCGTAGACCCGTTCGTGCGCTTTGCCTGAGGCGTCGAGCCAGCCCTTGATGATCTGGATGCGATCGAGGTTGCCGGAGTAGGGGTCCTTCATGGCGGCGACCAGGAAGGAGGGGCTCGACCCGCTCGGCGGCTGAGACAGATCGCCGCCCATCGGCACCCCCTTCGCATAGCCCGCGCCGGCGGGCAGCCGCGACCTGGCGTCGTCGTCGGTGAACTCCCAGCCGCCGAAGAAACGGACGGTCATGCGCGGGCCTGTCGTGGCGTAGGTCTCCTTGCGCATCATGGCGTCGAAGATGTCCTCGCGGGTGTTCGACTGCGCCCAGACGGCGGTGATTCCCGCTGCTGCCTGCTGCCATCCCATCACATTGAACGCGGGATCGGGCGCTTCGATGACGATGTGCTCCCACCGGTGCGGGCCGGGCTCGACGCCCGAGTGCTTGCCGAAGAAGTTCTCTTCCTCCGCGGTGGTCATCGCGGTGTGCGAGTCGGTCCCGCCAGCCATGCCGAACTTGAACGGGTTTACACCGAGCTCGGATTCGAGCACCAGCCCGTTCTTGAGCGCCTCGCGGGCATACTCGTACTGGATCATGTCCGGCGTCTTGGCTTCGGTGCCGTTCAGGTTCGAGCGGTCCCAGGTCTCGAAGTCGGCAAACTCGTCATCGGGCGAGAGCAGCGGGTGAGCCTCGCCATCGCCCTTGATCTGGGTAATCTCGACGAGCGGCTCCATGCGCGCGCGAAGTTCGGCGAGCTCCCTCGAGTAGGGGCGGCCGTCGTTCGTCTCGACCGCGAACATCCTGCCGTTGGAGAGGTTGCCGTTGTGTGGAATGGCGAGGACCTCCGCTCCGGTGCGCTCCTCGAAATCGGCGAGAGCCCGCCAGAGGTCTTCGGGGTTCTGCGAGTCGTACTGGGAGAACGGGAGCGTCTGGTTGGCGACCGAAGCGCCGTCACGGAAGACGACGTTTCGATGGAGGTTGAATCCGCCGCGCGTCGTGTATTCGTAGCCGATGAGCGCCGTGAACACGCCGGGTTCGTTGTATCGGTCGGCGAGCGCGGTGTAGGTCTGCCACGCGTCCTTTACGATTCGATCGGCTTTGAGTGGGCACTCCGGTTCCGAGAGCGACGCGACGATCTCCATCGCGGTGTCGAACGCCTTGTCCGGGTCTCCGCTCGTGAGCGCTCCGTACCACGCCTTCCCCTTCTCCTGCTTCATAAGCTCGGGATCGCCCTTGAGCAGCGCGGGCATGAGCCCGTACATCTCGGCATGGTCGGTCAGGACCATGAAATCCAGTGGGCGCGAGAGACGCGCCTTGAGCCCGTAGGTCGTGGTGATCTCCTCGCCGCGTGCGAAGCGGAACGCGTCTTCCTGCCCGACGGTGCACATGGTGCCCGCGTCGACGGAAACTGCGGTGTGCAGGTGAGTCTCGCCGAAGAGTGCCCGCGTCGGAAACTCGCGCCCGACGTAAGGGGAGAACTCGCGCTGTGCGTGGGCCTTCGCGATCGCCTCTTTGTCAGGAGAGTGGTCCTGAGCCGCAACACCCGCCGCTGCACACACCAGCACGCTTACTGCCAGACTTACGGATCGCATGGTTGATCCTCTCGCGGAGTGGCGCATGGTATCGCCTCCTGCGCCCGTGGCCTACCCCCCGTCGCCCACCGTGAGGAACGGAGCCCAGTACACGGGGTGCGGGAACTCTTCGCGGATCGCGATCGCGGCCTCGGCGGCCGCCTTGGTCACCGCACGCTGGAGATCGCGGGCGGCACAATCGTCCGGGATGCGCCGGTAGAACTCCTCGGCAAAGCGCCTCGATGCGGTGTCGTGCACCGGCCAGAGGCTCATGACAAGGAGCGACGCGCCGGCCGCGAGCAAGGACCGTGAGAGTCCGATGCTCTCTTCGCCAACCACAACATCCGTGAGCGCTGTCTCACATCCGGTGAGCACAACGACGGTTCCGGGGAGGTTCATGTCGAGGAGATCGCGCGCGGTGGTCCACCGATCACCGAACTTCAGGCGGGCCTCCAGCGGACTCGATGGGTCAAAGACGCCGTGCGTTGCGAGGTGAAGCAGGGACGAGTCGGCGGCGAGCGCTCGCACACGATCGAGCGTGGCGTCCTCGGCGATGAGTGTCCGCTCGGCCGAGAAGCGATGCGCGAGCGCTCGTGCTTCGGCGAGAAGCTGGGGCGCGCGCTCGTCGGGCACGCTGACGAGAGTCCAGCGGTCGCCGGCGGATCTACGACGCTTGAGCTCTGCGAGCGCGGTGGCGCTGGGGGCGACAGTGAGGCTGTACCGGCTTGCGAGTGGCGTGTTGTTTGCGACGGACAACGCGGGCCACGGTACGGCATGCAGTCTGCCGTAGGGCACAACGGTCACGCGCGCGGGAAGATCGCCGAGCGGCGCCCAGAGGAGCATGCCGAGTTCCTCCAGCAACGCCTCACAACGTTCCGTGGTGCGTTCGAGCGCGGCTGGGCGAACCACGGCGTCCCGAGCGGCACGGTCGATCTCGAAAGCAAGACGATCAGCGATCGCATGCACCCGAGTGAGCGAGGCCAGGTGACGCTGGAGGCGTACTCGACCGTCGTGCACGACGCACGCGAAGAGCTCGTCGCCCGCCGCGTAGTAGGCGACCACGCACGACTCACCCAGCGCGTCGACAACGGCTTCGGGAGGCATGACCCGCCCGGCGGCGTCGCCGTTTGCCGATGCGTTCGCGAGCGTTTGGCGCTCGATCTCATCGAGTGTGGTACGAACCACTTCGATCCGAGCACGCACCTGTGCGGAGGCTTGCTCACCAGATTCCGTCAGTGAATAAAGGGCACTGAGCTCTTCGCGAAGCGCCCGCCAGTTGTCCGCCCTTGCCGCGGTGGCCTCGTCGGATCTGTCGGCGATGAGCGAGATTGCGAGCGCGCGGCTCCGGGCGAGCTCGGTCGCTTCGAACGCGAGCCGGTCGGCTTCGCCCGGCGCCGACGCGGGGCTGGGGTGGTCGAGCATGAGCGTGATGAAGCGCTCGAGCACATCGGTGTGTCCGCGCATGAACGCCACGCGGAAGCGGTCGGCCTGCAGGGCGCCTTGCATCCCGTGGAGGAGCGCAATGGCCTCACGGAAACGAAGCCTGCTCGTGTCGAGATCGTCTGACAAGCGTGCCGCGAGTCCGAGCGCGAAGCAGATGCGGGCGCGAAGGATGGGGTGATCGAAACGGCTGGGGTCGAGGCGCTGCGCGAGGGTGTGCGCTCGTTCGCGGTCTTCAAGGCGGGCCGCGTGGAGCAGAGCCGGCGCGATCGCCTCTGCTTCATCGAAGGCACGTCCCTTGGCACGAGCGATGGCCTTGTCAAAGAGACGACGGGCGAGGTCGTGTTGTCCGAGTCCGGCGTGGCTCTCGGCGAGTTGCACTTCACACGCGGCAACCATGCGGGGGTTGTCGAGCGACTCGAAGCCCTGCTGGGCCTCGGTGATGAGGTCGATCGACTCTCGCTCATGCCCGCTGCGTTGGAGGATGGTGGCGTGGGCGAGTTGTGCGCGGGCGAGTTCGGCGCGGAGTCCGGCGGCAGCGAGCCCCGGGACCGCCTCGTCGAACATCCTGGCGGCTTCGTCCCATTGCCCCGCGCCGGCGGCAAGCTCGGCGGCTTCGGCGAGCACGCGCGCACCGTCGCCCGGCGCGTCCTCCTGCTCGAAGAGCTGGCGTGCGCGTTCAAAGCGTTGCAGCGCACCGGCTACTCGCCCGCGCCGAGCGTCGAGGTCGGCGAGGTTGCCCTCAACAATGGCGACCGCGCGTCCGAGGCCGGCATCGCGAAAGGCGGAGAGCGCCGCGTGGAATGCGGCTTCGGACTCGTCGAAACGCCCGAGGTCGATCAGAGCAAACGCGCGGTTGGAATCGACCTGCGCCAGGGTTGGAGGATCGCTGAGAAAGGCGTCGCGCGCCCGCTCGTAGGCGTCGACGGCTGCTTCGGGGCGTCCGCGCATGCGCTCAACGGCGCCCGCGTTGACCCTCGCCTTGGCGGCTTGCACGTGCACGCCGATGGCATCAAATCCCCTCGCGGCGGCGTGTGCCGACTCTGAGGCCTCTTTGAGACGACCGAGACGCGCGAGCGGCTGCACCTCTCGGAGGAGTGCTTCGGCGACGATGCGAGACGACGCGCCCTCGCGCGCTGCTGCGAGGAGGTTGATGGCTTTTTCGAACTGGTTTGTGTAGGTGAGGGCGGGCGCTCGCGTGAGCATGGCCCAGCGTGCGATGTCTGACGCAGCGTCGGGCGCGAGGGTCGATTGAGCAATCCGGGCGAGCTTTGAGGCGTCGCGTTCGACCGCGCGTGGATCACCGATCTTCTGTCGCTCCAAGAGCGCGAGCGCTCCACGCAGCGTCTCCGCTGGGTCTGCGGATCGCGTCAGCCAGGTGCCTATTGCACGATCGTCGCGCCCGTCGAGCTCGTCGAGCAGGCGTTTGGCCTCTGATGTCGTTTGGCTCAACTGATCTCGATATCGCCTATGTCGAGATCGCGCTCGCCGCAACGAGCCGCGAGCGCGTACCGACCGACCTCTAGGTCGATGGTAAACATGCCAGCGTCGTCAAGGGAGATCAGTTGAATGGAGGCGCCGGGCTCGTCGAGGCGGACGATGGCGACCGCACCGGGACAGGGCTCACCGGACGTGCGAGTGACCTGCCCGGTCATTCGGCGCTGCTGGCCCTCTGCGGAGATTCGGATATGCGCGTCGAGGCTGTCGGCCTCGTAGGCCACGTGAGCCGCGCTCGCCCCGCCTCGCATTCCGGCGACGGCGGGATGAAGGCGTGTGTCGTACGCCACTGTCGCGATGAGCGTGTCGGCGGCTTGTCCGAGGGCGCGGGCGAGAGAGGCGAAGAGGTCTGGACGCGGGATCCGCTTGAGGCGACGGACGGAGGCCGCGGACGGCGCGTCGAGGCGGCCGTCGCGCATCGCGTGGAGCAGGTGGCGAACGTGGGCGAGCCGGGTCGCAACGTCGGGCTCGTGCAGGCGAGCGCGGATGGCCGCGATCTCGGATTCAGCAAGCTCGCCGAGCTCGAACTTCATGAGTGCTTCGTTGGACACGTCAGGCTCCATTCCTGCTCCTAGGTGCCCTTGGGGCGCTCGCCGGATACCTCGGTTGCGCCGAGTTCGTCGAGAAGCGACGGGCATTGCTCTCGCACGTGGGCGAGCAGTTTGGCGAGGCAGCGAGCTCGTGTTGGGCCGATGCTGCCGCGCGGCATGGACAGCTGGGCGGCGACGGCGTCGTAGTCGGGCTCGCTCGCGTCGAGGAATAGAAGGGACAGGAGCTCGCGGCAGCGCCCGCCGAGCGTGCGGACGGCTTCTCGGACTGCGGCCCGTCGCTCCCATGACTCGACGGAAGTGGCTTCCGGCTCTGATGGCGCGACCTCGGTGTGGTCGACCATCTCTGACGGCGTCCCCGCCCGCTCGCGTCGGTTGCGCTCGCGAATTGCCTGGCGTCGCGCCACGACGATCAGCCACTTGGCGACGGACTGGCCGTCGCGCATCGAGGCAGCCTCGTTGAAGAGGGCGAGGAACGTCGCCTGCATGACGTCCTCCGCAGCGGAGGCATCGAGGCCCGCGCGTCGCGCGACGGAGTACACCAGTGGCGCGTGTCGCTCGACGAGGGTGTCCCACGCGCGCTCGTCACGGGCCACGCACAACTCGATCAGGTCGGCATCGACAAGCTCACGGGTGGGAACGACGGCGGTCACGTTGGGCTCGTCAGCACCCCGCGCCGTATGCGGCGAGGTATGCGAAGAAGTCATTGGTGTTCGAGACGCCGTCGGGTTCAAAGTCGGCGGAGGCTTCGCCCGCTTGGTATGCCGTGAGGAAGGCGAAGAAGTCGTTGGTGTCGATCGAGCCGGACAGGTCGATATCTGCCGGGTTCTTGCAGGAAGGGGCGCCGACAGCTGCGGCGGCATCGATACGCCCG
>JAUIFD010000072.1 GCA_030429485.1 Phycisphaerae bacterium
GGCAGCGGCGGCAGCGAGCGCTTGCGGCGGCGCGGAGCGGGGATGGGCGTTCGGCCTTGGCGGGTGACCGACTTGCGGGAGTGATGCGATGAGCTGGACGCTTGGCCAGGAAGAGCAGGGCTTCTTCCACTGGCTGTTCTTTGGGGACAGCAACGGCGGGTACGAACTCGGCGCCAAGACCGACCACTTGTTCATGTTTATTTGGTGGTTCGGGGTGTTCTGGTTTGTGCTCCTGATGGGCCTGATGGTGTGGTGGTGTTTCCGGTATCGGCGTCGGCGCGGCGAGCCGACGCCTCGGAGCCCGCATCACAACACGAAGCTTGAGATCGCGTGGACGGTGCTGCCGTCGCTTACGCTGATCTACCTGTTCTTTGCGGGTCTTGATCCGTACCTCGGGAAGTTGGTCGCGCCGCAAGACGCGGAGGTGATCAGCATCACGGGGTTCAAGTGGTCGTGGCGCGCGACGTATAGCAACGGCGCGAACCCCATCGACGCGATCGAGATGGGGGCTGACGCGGACAACCCGGTGATCGTGGTGCCGGCTGGGCGGCCGATCCTGTTCAAGATCCAGAGCCAGGACGTGATCCACTCGTTCTGGATCCCGGACTTCCGGATGAAGATGGACGCGCTGCCCAACCGTATGACGAGCTACTGGATCGAGCCGCAGGACGTGGGTGATCACCACATCTTCTGCGCCGAGTACTGCGGGGACTCGCACTCGGAGATGGCGGCGATGCTGCGGGTGGTGCCGAACGCGGAGTACTTGAAGTACCTGGGCGAGATCAACGTCGACAAGACCAAGCCGGTTGAGGCGGGTCTGCAACTCGTGAAGAGCAAGGGCGGGTGTTTCTCTTGCCATTCCACGGATGGCAGCGTGCTGACAGGGCCATCCTGGAAGAACATCTACGGGAATCCCGTGCAGTTCACCGACGGCTCTGAGATCTCGCAGGCGGATATCGACGGCGACCCGGTTGTCTGGGATAACTACATCCGGGAGTCGATGCTTGACCCCAACGCGAAGATGCGGGTCGGCTTTGGGGCTGGGGGGATGACGCCGTTCCGCGGTGTGTTCACCGACGAGGAACTGCACCTGATCACGGTTTACATCGCGAGTCTGTCGGACGCGCCCTCGGCGCAGGCGATGGTGGCGGCGGCACGGGCCGCGGCTGTAGCTGGCAGCGGCGAAGGGGAGAGCGGTGGCGACCAGGCCGAGGGTGCGAATACAGAAGATGGAGGCGGCTCATGAGCGCCATTGATCATCACGCGTCGGGGGCGCACGACGCGCATGGGCACGACCCCCACGGGGGCAGCTACCTGACCTCTCGTGGGTCGATGTTCGCGGACATCAAGAACTGGGCGACGACGGTCGACCACAAGAAGATCGGCGCGATGTACCTCGTCGCGGTGCTGTTCATGTTCTTCTTGGGTGGCGTTGCGGCGCTGGCGTTGCGTCTCGAACTGCTCGAACCCGTCCGCCCGCTTGAGGCCGCGGTTGAGGTCGAGCGTGGCGGCAAAACGTACGTCTATGGGTACGAGGGACAGTTGTTCAAGGAGATGGTCCCTTCGGAGGACGGCGAGACCTTCGTCCAGAGCGCGGCGAAGGGGAACGTGCTCTACAACCGCCTGTTTACGCTGCACGGTGCGATCATGGTGTTCATGGTGATCGTGCCGGGTGTGCCCGCGTCGCTCGGGAACTTCTTCTTACCGCTGATGCTGGGCGCGAAGGACGTGGCGTTTCCGAGGCTCAACTTGCTGAGTTGGTACATCTATGTCACCGGCTCGATATTCGCGGTCGCGGTGATCCTCGCGGGCGGCGTCGAGACGGGGTGGACGTTCTATACGCCGTACTCGACGACGACGGACGCGGACCATTGGCGGACGACGCTGATGGTGGCGTCGGCGTTCGTGCTGGGGTTCAGCTCGATTCTGACCGGGCTGAACTTCGTGGTGACGACGCACAAGCTCCGAGCGCCGGGGATGGGCTGGTTCGACATGCCGCTGTTCGTGTGGGGCATCTACGCGACGAGCATCATCCAGGTGCTGGCGACGCCGGTGATCGGGATCACGCTGTTGCTCCTCATCTTCGAGCGTCTGTTCCACATCGGGATTTTCGATCCGGCGATGGGCGGCGACCCGGTGCTGTTCCAGCACTTCTTCTGGTTTTACTCGCACCCGGTGGTGTACGTGATGATCTTGCCGGGCATGGCGATCATCTCGGAGCTGATCGCGGTGCATTCGCGGAAGAACATCTTCGGGTACAAGGCGATCGCGTTTGCTTCGCTGGGCATCGCGGCGGTGAGCTTCATCGTGTGGGGGCACCACATGTTCGCGTCGATGGGCGAGTTCGGCTCGACCATCTTCAGTGCGCTGACGTTCCTCGTGGCGATTCCGACGGCGGTGAAGATCTTCAACTGGATCGCGACGCTGTACAAGGCGTCGATCGCGATCAACACGCCGATGCTGTACACGCTGGGGTTCTTGTTCCTGTTCACGATCGGCGGGCTTACGGGCCTGCCGCTCGGTGCTCTGGCGACGGACCTGCACCTGCATGACTCGTACTTTGTTGTGGCGCACTTCCACTACGTGATGATGGGTGGGACGATCATCGCGCTGGTGGGTGGGCTGCACCATTGGTGGCCGAAGATGTTCGGCAAGATGTACAACGAGAAGGCGGGGATGGTCGGGTGGGCGTTCGTGTTCGTCGGGTTCAACGTGACGTTCTTCACGCAGTTCTTCCTGGGCACGCGCGGGATGCCTCGCCGGTATGCGAGTTACCTGGATGAGTTCCAGTTCCTGCATCAACTCTCGACGCTTGGATCGTGGCTGCTGCTGATCGGGTTCCTGGTTCACCTGTTCAACTTCATCCACTCGCTCGCGGCGGGCCCGAAGGCGCCGCCGAATCCGTGGGGCGCGTTGACGCTTGAGTGGGAGACGGAGAGCCCGCCGATCGAGCACAACTTCCACCATGAGCCGCTCGTGACGCACGGCCCGTACGACTTCGAGACGGTGGTGCCGCCGCACTGCGACCCGGCGGACTTCCCTGTACACGCGACGCCTTCGGGCGGTCATCACTGATCGCGAGGAGAGCCCATGACGACGCTTGATCCTCACGCTGGGAACGCACCGTCGGACGCGAAGGCGCCGGGGTGGCAGCGGTATGTGCCGGGGCACCACTGGCGTACGGCGGACGATGAGTTTGACGCGTGCAAGCAGGGGTTCTGGTTGTTTCTCGCGACGGAAGTCCTGCTGTTTGCGGGGCTCTTCGTGGCGTACGCGATTTTCCGGATGAAGTACCCGACGGCGTTCGCGAACGGTTCGCACTTGCTGGACTGGCGTTGGGGCGGGCTCAACACGATCGTGCTGCTGATCTCGTCGTTCACGGTCGCGATGAGCATCCGGTGTGCGCAGTTGAATCAGCAGATCTGGCTGCGCATCAACCTGATCATCACGATCATCTGCGCGTTCTGCTTCTTCGGGATCAAGTTCACGTTTGAGTACATCCCGAAGTGGCACGACGGGAAGCGGCTTGGGCGGTTCTTTGATTATCCGTTCGCGACGGACCCGCACGAGCCGATCTGGTGGAGCGTGTACTACTGCGCGACGGGGATTCACGCGTTGCACGTCTTGATTGGGGCGGGGCTGCTTGGGTGGTGCCTCTTCCGGGCGTGGCGGTTCAAGGCGTACGGGCCGACGCACTACACGATGCTGGAGAACGCGGGTCTGTACTGGCACTTGGTCGATTTGATCTGGATTTTCCTGTTCCCGCTGTTGTACCTGATCCACTAACCGACGGAGCTTGCGCATGGCGGAGATGACCGCGACAACGCAGGAATGGGATCCGAACGATCCGCACCATCAGCACGATGGTCACCACGGGCACCACATCGTCCATTGGAAGACGTTGGTGTTGGTGCTGGGGGCGTTGCTGTTCTTCACCGTGCTGACGGTGGCGGCCTCGCGCGCGGAGATCTGGTTTGCCCAGACGTTCGACGTGTTCATCCCGGACTGGGTGAACGTGATGCTGGCGATGAGCATCGCGACGATCAAGGCGATGATGGTCGTGATGTTCTTCATGGCGCTCAAGTGGGATAACCCGATGAACACGGTGATCCTGCTGACGACGATCTTCGCGTTCGCGTGCTTCATGGGGTTCACCGCGATCGACCTGGGCAACCGGGGCCACGTGTACGACTACAAGGGCGTGGAAGTGACGGTCGGCGGCACGGGCAACGACGTGATCAAACGCTGGGAGACGCAGCTCGGCCCCGACGGGGAGCCGATGCGCGACGAACAAGGGCACGTGATCAAGAACGAGGTCGTGATCCAGGGGCCGATCGCGGTGCACGCGCGGGAGCGGTTCATCGCTGCAGTCGGCGAGGAGAAGTTCGCTGAGCTTGAGGCGGAGCACCACCACGGCGCCCATGATGCACATGGGGCGCACGCGCTGCCTGATGAGAATCACTCGGCGCCCCGGTACGGGCTGACGCCCGGGCTCTTCGATGCGCACGCGCCCGCCCACGAGGACGGGCACGGCGGCGGCGATCATGGGGCCGATGCTGCACACGGCGATGCCGAATCAGCACACGGTGGTGCGCACGAGCCGTCGCCCGAGGCGCACGGCGAGGAGCCCTCGGGGGGGCACTGAGACGGCACACCAACGCGCACACCTTGGGGTCCGCGCATTCGGGTGGCTGCTCGCGTTGGTGTCGGGCGTGGGTGTGATCGGGTCGACGTACGTCGTTGCGCAGCGGCTGGCCAAGTTCCAGGAGGAGCACGGGCGCACGGTCTACGTCTTCCGCCCGGTGACGGAGCGCCACTTCGAGTTTGCGGGTGTGGCGGGGAGCATCGAGGACGCGCCGGCTGACCCGGACCATGCTGGCGGGTATGGCACGGTTGTGCTCCGATTTGGTGAGGAGAGCGTGCGGCTTCCGGTGCCCATCCCGCCGCGCGAGGGTGTGACTGAACTGCCGGGTGTGTACCCGTATGAGGATTGGCTCCGTGTGCTGCGCTTCGCGCCGATCACCGGGCGCACGGCGGATGAGTTTGAGCTTGCCATCGACTCTGGCGAGCTTGAGGAGCGCGTGGTCGTTGTGACTCGCCGACAGCGTCCCGGGGCTGAGGGCGAGTCGTGGGGCCGTGTGTGGAAGAAGGACTGGTATTTCGATCTCTACGAGCTCACGCGCGCGGGTCACATCGTGCATGAGCGGTTCGCGTATCCGCAGAGCCGGCCGTATGACGAGGGCGAGCCGGAGCTTGTGGGTGGCGTGCCGCAGCTGGCGCCCGACATGTGGCAGTACGACGCGTCGCTGATGGTGATGCCGGAGGGCGCCCAGCCGAAGATCCGGGCGGCGGATTCGGCCCTTCGCGCGACGGGGTGGTCGTTCGGCGCGGCGGTGGTGAGCGTGTTTGGGGTGGTGGTGGGCGCGGCGCTGGGGCTGGCGCCTCGGGGGCGGGGGCAGCCGAGATAGGGCTTTGGGTCCGCGATCGCGCGGGGCCTGCACGGCGACGCGGCGCTACCCGCGCTGACGGGCAATCTGACGGCGAACGGGGTGGGACGGGCTGCAGGTCTCGGGCACGGACGCGGCGGGGAACGTCAAGGTGCTGTGGTGGTCGCCTTCGGTGGGCAAGGGCGGCTGGCAGGCGGCGGACCTGTCGTCGCTGGTGGGAGGGCCACGGCTTGCGGCGGGGACGCTGACGTCGTGGGTGTCGAGTTGGGGCGGGCTGAATCTGGTCGGGCTCGGGGAGGACGGGAGTGTGTGGGCGTACTGGTGGTCGGCGGGGCGTCTTGGACGGCCGAGGCGATTGCGATGGCGGGTGATCTCGACACGACGCCGGCGCTGGCGGAGGGACTCCGCAGTTCGAGTGCGCACAACGGGAACACGTCGGTGGTGGGCGTGAGCGAGGACGGCGACATCCTGCGCTTCTACTGGCGCACCGACTTCGGCTCGGACTGGAGCGTGCAGAACGTCACGCAGGACGTGATCGAGCAGTTGGGGTAGCGGGGCGCGCCTCTGGATGACTGAGGTACCCCCTTCGCCGCTCGCAGACTCTCGCGGTGCGTCCCCCCCGTCGGTGACGAGGGGCGGGGCGAGGGACTCGACTCACGTCGTGAGGTGTGCGCAGACTTCGCAGTTCGGGCGGCGCTCGATCTTGGCCGTCGTGAAGCGCATCGACCGAAGGTCCATCATCAGCATGCGCCCCGCGAGTGGTTCGCCAAGCCCGGCGAGGAGCTTGATGGCCTCCATCGCGCCGAGACACCCGACCGTGCCGGAGACGGCGCCGAAGACCGGAAACTGACGCTTCCACGGCGCCGGCGTGCTTGGCGTGAGGCAGCGCAGGCAGGGTGTGGTTCCGGGGATCACCGTCGTGATGGTCGCTTGGAGTTCGTACATGGCGCATTCGACGACGGGCTTGCGCTGGCGTACTGCCTCGTCGTTCATGGCGAAGCGTTCTTCGAAGAGCGGGGCGGCGTCGACGACGAGGTCGACCTCGGAGACGAGGCGCTCGGCGTTGGATTCGGAGAGGTTCTCCGGGATCGCGACGACTTCGAGGCGCGGGTTGAGCTCACGCAGGCGGCGGGCTGCGGACTCGACGCGCGGCTTGCCAAGCCAGTCGTGGGTCATGAGGAGCTGGCGGTTGAGGTCGGAGGGTTTGAGGTCGCCGGCGTGGGCGAGTACGAGGCGCCCGATGCCGGCGGCGGCGAGCTCGTAAGCGACGGGGGAGCCGAGCCCGCCGCAGCGGGAGACGAGGACGCTCGCGCCCTTGAGGCGCTCTTGTGCGTGCTCGTCGAATCCTGGAGTCCAGAGTTGCCACTCGTAGGTCGCGCGGTCTTCGTGGTCGAGGGGGCGGGTGCTTGGGGCGAAGGGTGGGAAGGGCATGGGGGTGTCGCTCTAGCCGCCTGAGATGGGGGAGGTGATGCACAGGGTGTCGCCGTCGCGAATCTCGGCGCTTGGTCGCACGACGGTTTCGTTGAGCACGAGCAGGAGCCACGGGTGCGGTGCGCCGGTGTCGTCGAGGAGGAGCGGATGGAGCGGTGAGCCGTGGCGGTGGGCGGCTTCGGCGACTGCATCGCCGACGGTGGCGCCGGGGGGAGTCTCGGCGGTCTCACGCTCGAGGCCGGCGGCGTCGCGGATCTGTGTCATGTATTCGATGGTGACGCCCATGGCGACTCCTGTTGGGTGCGTGCGGTCGCGGGCTTGCTGTCGGGCGTATCACGGGTGAGTACGCCATCTTCGAGGCGCATGACGAGATCGCCGAGGCGCTGGGCTTCGGTTCGCGAGTGTGTGACGTGGAGCGCGGTGACGCGGGTGCGCGCACGGACGGTGTCGATGACGTTGTACATCTCGAGGCGTGTGTCCTCGTCGAGGGCGCTGAACGGCTCGTCGAGGCAGAGGACTCGGGGATGGAAGACGAGGGCTCGTGCGAGGGCGATGCGCTGGCGCTCGCCGCCCGAGAGCCCTTGGGGTCGGCGGGGGAGCAGGTGGGAGATGGCGAGGAGGCGGGCGATCTCGTCGACGCGACCGCGGGCTTTGGACCCGCGGATGCCGCGGACGTGGAGGGGCAGGGCGATCTGCTCGGCGACGCGCATGGTTGTGAAGAGTGCGCCGTCCTGCGGGACGTACCCGATGGCGCGGTCGGCGGGGTCGAGCGTGTCGATGCGCTGGCTGTCGATCGTGATCGTGCCGGCGGTGAGCGGTCGGAGCCCGCAGATCGCCTCGATGACCGAGGTCTTGCCGCAACCGGTGGGGCCCATGAGCACGGCGTACTGCGAGGCGGGCACCTCGAAGCTGAGCTCGGCGAGGGCGAATGCGCCCTGCTTCATCGCCATGCCTTCGACGCGGATCACGCTTGCATCCTATTCGGGGCATCGTGCGTTGCGGCGGGCATCACGCGACCGGGTGTCCCATGCCGAGCGCGCGGGTGAGCCCGAGGACGACGACTGCGGCGACGAGCATGAGGATGGACGCTGCGAGCGCGGCGCCAATATCCCCCACGGACATCTCGAGGAAGACGGTGGTGGGGAGGACCTCGGTGCGCATACGGGTGGCGCCCGAGAAGACGAGGATCGGGCCGAACTCGCCGAGCGCGCGGGCCCAGGCCAGGGTGCCGGCGGCGATGACGCCGGGCCAGGCTTCGGGGAGCGTGACGCGGAAGAACGCGGCGGCGCGCGAGCAGCCGAGCGTGCGGGCGACGTTCTCGCGGCGGTTGTCGATCTGATCGAAAGTGACGCGCATCGTGCGGATCGCGAAGGCGCACGCGACTGCGAACTGCGCGATGATCACGCTCGGCACGCGGTAGGTCACTTCGACGTAGTGATCCTGGAACCAGCGACCGGGGATCGTCTGGAAGAGGATCAGGAGGGCGATACCGACGACGAGCGGCGGGAGCACGATGGGGATGTCGAAGAGCAGGTCGAGGGCGCGTTTGCCTAGGAACGTGTAGCGAGAGAGCACGTATCCGGCGGGGATGGCGATCCAGAGGGAGAGGATGGCTGAGATGGTGCAGGAGATGAGGGAGAGCTTGGTCGCGTAACGGATCTCCGGGCTTTCGAAGGTGCGGAGTAGATCGGCGGGTGAGGTGAAGGTCGCCATGGCGACGAGCATGGCGAGCAGGAGCACCGCGTAGACGCCCATCAGCGAGGCGAGGCTCGTGTGGAAGATGGCATTCGAGAGGCGGCGCGAGGTGAGTGCGGGCGCGGCGCCGGTCACCAGTCGCCTCCGGAGGCTGTGCGTTGGCTTTGATCGGCGACCCAGACGAGGCCGAGGTCCTCGAAACGTGACCGTGACTCACTCGTGAGTATGGCGTCGAGGAGGCGTCGCATGGTGTGCGCGTGGTCGGTGTCGCGGGCGACTGCGTACGGCTGACGCGCGATGGCGAAATCGCTTTTGATCTCGATGATATCGAGCGGCTTGGTGGCGGAGGACGCGTTGGAGATGTAGACGATGGCTGCGTCGAGCCCGCCGGTCTGGAGCTGGTTGACGAGGAAATCGCCCTGCGGGGCGTCGACGACCCAGTTGCCCGAGGCGGTCAGGGCGTCGAGCGCGGCCTCGTGCTCAAGGAGGCGTTGGGTGAGGTGGCCGAGCGCTGATTTCTCGGGGTGCGCGAGGCCTACCCGGAGCCCGTCGCGCGCGAGGTCGTCGAGTGTGTGGATGCTCTTTGGGTTCCCTTCGGGGACCACGATCACCATTGGGTTTTCTGAGACTCGGCGTGGGGACGAGAAGCGTTCGGCGATGTTGTCCATGAAGCTCTGGTCGCAGGAGAAGTAGGCATCGGGGCGCCCCCCTGCCTTCATCTGGGCGACGAGTATGCCGCATCCGTTGTAGACACGGGTGACTTCGACACCTTCGCGGGTTTCGAAGGCGTTCACGGTGTCTTCGATCGCCTGGTTGAACATGGAGCCAGCGTAGAGGAGGAGTTCGGGGCGTTCGGCCCAGAGGTCTCGGTCGATCGTGCCGTAGCCCAGGTTGTCGAAGCGCGGCCCGCCGCGGTCTCGGGCGCTGAGGTAGCGGGCAAAGCGGAGCGCGGTCGTGGGGTTGCGTGAGGCGCGGAGCACGGTGACTTCGATCGTGCGCTTGATGGAGTCGAAGAGCGGGAGATGGACGGCTTCGAGGCCCTCGGTCTGGGCGACGGTGGCGTCCCAGACGATCGCGGCGTCGACTGCGCCGAGGACGACGTCGTTGGCGGCGTCGTTTACGGTGGGCTTGAAGACGGAGCAGGCGTCGTTGATGGCGGTCCATCGGCCCGCGTCGGTGAGCGCGGCCCGCGTGATCTTGCCGATGGCTGCGGCGTCGGGATTGGCCATTGCGAAGGCGACGTCGCCGGTGGTGAGATCGTCGAGCGAGGTGATCCGGCGCGGGTTGCCGGCGCGGACGGCGAGCACGGGGGTGAGTGTCGCGAGTGGGATGGCCTCTGCGGCGAGGCCCTTCTCCCTGGCGAGCGCGATGTACGAATCATCGGCGGCGATGTAGAGGTCGCCCGTCGGGTTGATCTCGATTTGGGAGAGGAGCGTGCCCGATCCGGCGTACTGGATCTCGACGTGGGCGCCGTACTCGTCGGTGTACGCGGCGGCGGCCTCCGCGATCGGGCCCTTGATGCCGGCGGCGCAGTAGACGGTGAGCGTGCGGCGGGTGGAGGTCGGATCATCCGCGGTTGGCTTGGAGCGCATCGAGACCACCGCTGCGGCGAGGACAGCGACGACGATCAGCGAGAGAATGGCGAGCGTCGCAACCGGCGCACCGGCGCGACGTGCGGGGTGTTGCTTCATGCATCGGCTCCGACGGTCGGTTGGGCTGGAGCGGGCGACGCGGGGCGGTCGAGCTTGCCGCGTGTGAGGCGCAGCTCGCGGGTCGGGGTGCATGCGGGGAGGTCGCCGTGGGTGGCGATGATGAGCGTGGCGCCGGAGGCTGCGCGTTGGGCGAGACATCGCATGACTGCCTCGGCGCTCTCGGGATCGAGGCCGGCGACCGGCTCGTCGGCGAGGATGAGGCTTGGTTCTCGTACGAGGGCGCGTGCGACGGCGACGCGCTGGCGTTCGCCTACGGAGAGTTCGCGTGGGCGATGGGCCGCGCGATCGGCGATGCCGAGGCGGTCGAGCAGGTCAAGGGCGTTGCGACGCCTGGCGTGTCCGGCGAGGAGGACGTTGTCGGCGGCGCTGAGATAGGGGAGGAGGTTGAAGAGCTGAAACACGTACCCGATGCGTTGGGCGCGGAGTGCGGCGCGTCGCGCGGGCGTGGTCGCGTAGAGATCGGTGTCGTCGAGCGTGACGGCGCCGGACGTGGGGCGGAGCATGGCGCCGATGGTGAGGAGGAGCGTTGTTTTGCCCGATCCTGAGGGGCCGCGGACGACGATGGACTCACCGGACTCGATGCGGAGTGAGACGGCGTCGAGCGCGTGCACGGTCCGGCGCGCTCGGCGGTAGGTCTTGGTGACGTCGCGGAGGTGGAGCATGGTGGGGTGACTTGTCACGTTTGCTCGAGGAGCTTGGCTGGATCGGTGCGTGCGGCGACCGCGACGGGGATGAGCGAGCAGATTGCGGCGAACGCGGGGCCGGCGATGAGCATCCAGACGAGGAGGGTGCGGTCGGTGTCGATGGTCGTGGTGATGCGGAAGAGTGAGGGGGCGAGGGCTCCGGTGAGCGCGACGCCGACGAAGTAGCCGGCGAGCGCGCCGAGGACGCCGAGGATGATGGCGCGGGCGATCCAGAGCGAGGCGATGCGCGTGGAGGTGTAGCCGAGTGAGCGGAGCACGCCGATCTCTGTGCGGCGCTCGCGGACGTTCATGAGCATGAGCGTGGCGATCCACACGCCGCAGAGGATGATGATGACGGGCGTCACGATGCGGACCTGACGCTCGGCCATGTGGCGTTGGGCGAGGCGTGCGTCGGCGAGAGACTCGCGTCGGATGATCTCCGCGCCGCCGAGCATGGGGGAGAGCTGGTCGCGCAGGCGTGCGAAGGGATCGGCGACGGATTCGTCGCAGTCGCACTCGAGGGCTTGGATTTCGTTGATGCGTCCATCGAGGTCGAGCAGTCGCTGGACTTCGGCGAGTGAGGCGTAGACGCGGGCGTCGTCGGCCGATCCTTGCGGGGCGAGGATGCGTTCGACCTTGAACGCACTGCCGAGGACGTCGAGTGTGTCGCCGGCGGTGAGGGCGAGGCGTTCGGCGACTGTCGCGCCGACTCGGACGACGCCGGGATCGAGCTCGAAGCCGAAGACGGGCTTCATCTTTTTGTCGATGAAGCGTTCGGCGGCGATGCCGGTGAGCATGGCGTCGGCTGACGCTCCGTCGCGCGTGATGGTGATGCGGCGCTGGAGGAGCGGGATGAGACGGTTGGCGACTTCCTGGCCTTCGAGCAGGTCGAGGTAAGCGTCGGGCATGGTGTCGTCGGCGTAGCCGAGGGCCCAGTAGCGGTCGAGGTTGGTGCCGGCGGGGAGTATGACGACGTTGAGGCCGATGTCGCGTTGGATGATGCGGGTCTCGTTTTCCGAGGCGCGGGCGACGAGCACGACGAGCATCGCGGCGGCCACCGCGATGGCGACGGCGAGGACTGTGAGGCCAGCGCCCCATCGTCGGTAGAGCGCTTCGCGCACGATGAGTCGGAGGGTGTTCACGCGGGCGCGCCCCGCGTGAGAATGACGCCGGCGATGATGATGGAGACGAGCACCGCGACTCCAACGGTGGCGAGGAGTGGGGTGAGCGCGACGCTATGGGTGCGATCGTCTGCGTTCGTTCCCACCGGAAGCGGGGTAGAGGGCGCGGCTGCTGTGAGGCTTGTTTCGGGGACGGCGGGTGCGTCGGCGGTGGCGGGCGTGCTCGGCGTCGTAACGATCTGGGTGGGTGCTTCGTCGGCGTTTCGGGCGACCTCGGGGGCGTTGGCGCTGCGCTGCTGACCGATCTCGAACTCGGAGTAGCCCAGGAAGAGTGAGGACGCGTCGTCGGTGACGCGGCGTGGGTCGGGCGTAGCGCCCTGCGTGAACACGCCGCGCTCGATGATGCGGATGGCCTCGGTGATGACCATGGGGGAGTCGGGGTCGAAGCCGAGCGCGCGGGCGGCGGTCAGGCGGCGCTGATCCGACCAGACGTGCGGAATCGCGGGCTCGTTGACCCAGTCGCGGGAGGCTTCGCATTCGCAGGACTCGCCGACCAGGCCGAGCTGCGCGAGGGCGGCGTCGGACGAGATCGCGGCGCCCACGAGCACCGGGCCAGCGAGCTTGAGGCGGCCGTAGAGGACGGCGAGGATGGGCTCTGCCGAGTCCGCTCCCTCGGCGCCGAGGCTCCACATGAGCACGCGCTCGCCTGCGCGATCGGCGGAGGCGAGGGTGAGGGTGTGGATCGGACCGGCGAGGGGGCGCGGGAGCGAAGGCTCGAGCGCGCGGATGCGCTCGATCGCCGCGTCGGCGGAGGCGTGGGCGTGCGCGTTGCGAGACGCGTCTTCGCCCTCGATCACGAGGAGGGTGGCGAACGAGGTGATTGCTGCATCGAGCAGGGCGTCGCGCGCGGGGGAGGCGAGCGCGGTTTCGAGGAGCGCTTGCGCTTCCTGTTGGTCTTTGGCTGGACCGAGATCGAACGAGCGACCGCCCGGTCCGATCAGCGAGAACGAGGGCCCCTGGGTGTCGGTCGTCACCGGATCAAACCGCACGTTGGCAAGGTCGGTGTGCGCTTCGGCGAGTGCGGTCAACGCACGGACGCGTTCGGCGTCGCGGGCGCCGGCGCTGAGACGCAGGGTGTACGTTGGGCCGGCGATATCGATGAAGCCGATGTCGCGCACGGTGTAGCGACAGGCGAGCGCCGTCGTCGAGACGATCGCGAGGAGTGCGGCGACGAAGAGGACGGGGCGGCGCATCGTGGCTCCGTGGTGTGTGTATCAGGGTACCCTGGGCATGAGCCCCATCGAGGTTTCGAGCCACGAGCCGCAGGAGCACCCACCTCCGCCTTCGGGCGAGAGGAGCATCCCCTGTGCGGGGATGGTGGAGACCCAGCAGTCGGGGCGGACGCGGTTCAACGTGGACGACGAGTTGTCTTCCTGGTCCCACATGGTGAGGTTGCCGGCGCGGAGGAAGACCGCATTCTCGGAGCAGGAGTAGGTGCCGCACTGGTGTCCTGTGGGGAATGAGTAGGGCATGTCTTGCCCGGTCGCGACGTCGAGGATGTAGGGGCGCACGATGATGCGGTCGCGGAGCACCGCGGGGCGAGAGAGGTGCTTGCCATGATGGTCGACCTCCCACGGGATCTCGCGTTCCCACTTCGACTCGCCCTGTGTATCGAAGGCGTAGATGCCGAACATGCCCTCCCGCGAGGAGACCGCGACGAGTGTGTCGTCGGCGCCGGCGAGGTAGAAGGCGCTGATGCCGGGGATGGTCTCGATGGGCTTGCGCCAACGCACCTCGCCGGTGCGCACGTCGAGGGAGACGAGTTGCTGGTCTTTCCAGAAGTCCTCGCCGTCGAGGCGGCGCGTGTCGGCGTTGACCACGGCGGGGGCGCGCGACTCGACAAAGTAGACGGCATCGCGGAGGATGGTGATCGTGGCGTTGACGATCACGGAACGTTGCTCATAGGTCCAGGCGGAAGACCCCGAGTCTTTGCGGATGGCGAAGAGCTTGTCGGAGCAGACTTTCTTCGCGTGTTCGCCGTCCTTCGCGTCGTACCAGAACTCGGGGCCCCACCATCCGGTGAAGGCGGAGCCCTTCTTCACCGCCGAGCCGACGAGGAGATCGTCGACGGAGGCGATGTAGCCCCAATCGGATTCCCAGTCACGCCCGTCGGGTTCGAGCACGGGCTGGGTTTCCACGAGGGCGCCGGTCGCGGCGTCGATCACCCACAGGTCGTCCAGTTGGGCGAGGTAGAGGTAGTCGTCGTCGGCGCACCAGTTGGAGGCGTCGCGCGGGATGTTGAATCGCTGGAGGGTGGGGAGTTCGAGCGACCAGAGGATCGTGCCGTTGTAGGCGTCGACTGCGATGACGCGGTTGAGTCCCTGCATGAACAGGCGCCCGTTGGTGGAGAGCGGCGAGGGCTTGCGGTTGCCGCGGTCGGACTGGTAGCGGGGGCCGGGGCGGCCGATCCAGGTGAGGCGGAGGTCGTCGATTGAGGTTGCGCCGCCGAGTTTCTCGCCCGCGTATGCGGCGTTGTCGGGGTCGGCGTACATGTGCGTCCAGTCGGCGGCGCCGGGTACGGCGCCTTTCTGGAAGATCGTGCGCGGCTGGGTTTGGATGAGGCTGAGCGAGCACCCGCGGTCGTCAGCGCCGAGGTCGTCACCGGGCATGAGCGGCGTGGTCTCGTCGACGACGATCGTGCCGCCGAGGGGGCGGGTGATGCGTCCGACGGCGCCTGCGATTTGCTGATCAAACAGCATCGCGGTGGGCGCGATGACGAGATTCGCGAAGGCGTCGGGCGCTGGTATCGAGTGAAAGGACTGGAGCGGATGCACGGAGACGCGGGTTCCGTAGAGGCGCTCGCTTTGGAGGGCCTCGCGTGCGGCTGCGACGCGAACGGGATCGACGTCGAACGCGAGCACACGAAAGCGGGTGTTGCCGACGAGCGTCCGGAGCAGGTCGAGGTCGTCGATGCCGAGCACAACGGCGTAGCCCTGTTCGGTCGTGGCGGCTTCGATCGCCGCTTCGGCGAGGGCGTTTGTGGCGGTTGGCGGGGTGGCGTCGGACGTGTAGTTGAACGAGGTGTCGAACTCGTAGCTGGGGGTGTGCTGCGGCTTACCGT
>JAUIFD010000073.1 GCA_030429485.1 Phycisphaerae bacterium
CCACCTGGCATTCCAGCTGGAGCCGCGTCATCAGAACTTGGCTTGTCGGCGATAATGGTTTCAGTAGTAAGCATCAAGCCTGCAACTGAAGCAGCGTTTTGAAGCGCGCTACGAGTAACCTTAGTTGGGTCGATAACTCCGGCCTTAACTAGGTCTTCGTATTCTTCGCTAGCAGCGTTGAAACCGAAAGCACCAGACTCAGTGCGAACTTTTTCAACAACGATGCTTGCTTCGTGTCCGGCGTTGCTGACGATGGTGAGGGGGCCGGTTGGGCCGCCCGCCAGGCGCCACGTGCCGTCTGCGCAGACGCGGATCCCATCCAGGTCGAGGTCGTAGGCGATGGCCCCCTCGTCCGTGCAGGCGCCCTCGAGCGCGCCACTCTCCACCGGGATGTGCGAGCTGTGCAGAGCGTGCAGCGCCGTGGGCACGGACACCAGCGGCTGACGCTCGCCGAGCTCGTGTCACGCTCGCTGATCCGGCGCCGACGGATGGCGCCGAGACGGGTGTCCCGAGTTGGGACCAGATCTTCGGAGACGACCTCGGCGATGTCGCGGAGAGTGAAGCCGACGACGCGACCGCGATCGACGCCGCGGCACCCGACGCGCCGAGCCCGGTCGAGGAGCAAGCGGACGGCACGCTCCTGATCGATGGTCGGTTTGCGGTATTGGGCAAGGGCACGGCGGAGGAGCCGTACCTGCTGCCGTGGGATGTGCTGGTGAGTGCCCAACGCGTGTACAACCCGCGCGAGGGGCTCGACGAGTTGCCCGGGTGGGCGTCGCATTTCGATGGCAAGCCGATCGAGATCACGGGCTATGTGGCGTTCCCCTTCATGGCCGGTTCGGCCGACGAGTGCCTGCTCATGCTCAACCAGTGGGATGGGTGCTGCATCGGTTTGCCGCCGACGCCCTACGACGCGGTCGAGGTCCACTTGCGCGAGCAGGTCGACACCCGTGGCGGGATGCTCAACCACGGCACCCTCCGGGGCACGCTCAAGATCGACCCCTACGTCATCAACGGATGGCTCGTGGGCCTGTACGTGCTCGAAGACGCGGGCTTCGCCGAGTCAGGCCGAGCGGGACAGATGCCGGCGCACGAGGCGAGGTAGTCCAGACCTTTGGCTGGGGTCGGGGGCTTCGCCTTGGTGGGCTGTTGGCTCTTCGCTACCACCTTGCCAGATCGCCAGCTGACATCACCTCCGCTCCCGGGTAGTAGTGCTCCAGGATCTCGCGGCATGTGAAGCCCTGGGTCCCCATCTCCGCAGCTCCAAACTGGCAGAGCCCCACGCCGTGCCCGAAGCCGCGCCCCTTGATCGTCGCGCGTCCGCCACTGATCGTGATCTCCAGGTCGTTCGAGAGCACGCGCGCGTCGCCGGGCAAGGGCGCGAGCCCCGGAGCGTCCGCGTTCAGCGCGAGGCGCAGATGCTCAGCCCCGATCTCGAACGCCTGCCCCTGGTCGTCGGTCATGCGGAAGAGTGTGGGTCTGCCGCTCGCGTTGGTGCGCACAGCGGCGATCTCCGTGAGTCGCCCAATCTTGGCGTAGGCGGCGCGCAGCTGCGTGCCGTAGGCCGCCACGCGCCGTGAGAGGTCGCGTACGCGCCGCGTCACCTCCCACCGGTGCGTGGGTGAGTTCTGTGAGTAGTCCTCGCGCGGGCCGGTGGGATTCAGCGGCGGGGCGAGGTGGATCGACCACTCGCCCGCTATGGGCCAGAGGTCGGCCGCTCCAGCGGGCCTCCCGCCGGAGGTCGAGTGGTAGTACGCGCGGAGCACGTCACCGTCGTACGCCAGCACGAGCCCCGCGGTGTCGACTGCTGCTTCGAGGGCGCGCTCGCGCGTCGCCTCGCCCGCGTATGCCTGGAAGTGCGTGGTGTCGTCGAGGTCGTACGCCCGCGCGCGTTCGCGCGCACGCCGGCGCTCGTGCAGGGCGTAGCTCCGTGCGGCGATCGCCTGCGCCTTGTAGGTCTCGATGGGCCACCCGTCGTAGAGCTCCGCCTCGAGCACGCCTGGGACGTAGGTCTCGATCGGCATGGTCGCGATGGCGTCGATCCCCCCGCCCGCGCGCACGAAACGCACGGCACCGGGGATCGCGCGCCCATCGAGCGTGGTCGCCCCCGACCCCGCACGCAGCTCACACCAGTCGCCCGCGCGCACAGCATCACCGCTCGCGCCCCGCACGGTGAGTCCCGCTTCGCCGATCTCAATGCGCGCCGGGATCGTGAGGTCGGTCGTCGAGCTGTCGGACGCGAGGAGGCGAAGGGGGCCGTGCTCGGCACCGATCTCGATCACCGTCACGCCCCGCGCCACGCGGATGCGCACCTCCGGGTTCGGCGCAGCAGCGACCTTGCCCACATGGTGCCCGCCACTCGCCGGCGCCGCCGGGCGATTCCAGACCGCCACGAGCGCGCCGATGCCCAGCACCGCCATCGCCACGCCGACGCCCTGCACGATGAGCCGGCGAGTTTCTGGGGTTGGAGGTTGCATAACAGAGCCCAAACGGTATAACGGATGCGTGCCGGAGCCTTCGCCCCACACGCTCGACTTGCTGCGCCTGACCCTGGTGCCGGGGATCGGGCCCGTGCTGATTGATCGTCTGCTCGAGTGTTTCGGGTCGGCCGACGGCGTGTTGCAAGCATCGCCGAAGTCGCTCGAGCGCGTGCGCGGCATCGGGAGCGCGAAGTCCCGCGCCATCGCCGAGGGCGTGCGAGCATCGGGCGACGCGCTCGATGAAGAACTCACGCTCGCGGACGAGCTCGGTGTCACGATCGTCGGACGCACCGACGCTGATTACCCCACGCTCCTGCGCGAAGCGCCCTCCTCGCCACCGATCCTCTACGTGTTCGGCAAGCTCGATCCGACACAGGGCGATCGGTACCCGGTTGCGATCGTGGGCTCGCGCGGGTGCACCGCGTACGGCATCGAGCAGGCTGAACGCTTCGCGGGCGTGCTCGCCGCCCAGGGGCTGACGGTCGTTTCCG
The DNA here is from genome assembly GCA_030429485.1 of Phycisphaerae bacterium. GTDB lineage: Bacteria > Planctomycetota > Phycisphaerae > Phycisphaerales > UBA1924 > JAUIFD01. The sequence continues at coordinate 2,972 of JAUIFD010000073.1, forward strand.
GTGGGGCGAGGGGGATCGACTCGGCGGCGCACCGCGGCTCGATGCGCGAGCGTGGGCGCACGGTCGCGGTTCTCGGGTGCGGCCTCGCGCACCGATACCCGCCCGAGAACAAGGACCTCTTCGCGGCGATCGCGGACGGGCGGGGCGCCGTTGTCTCCGAACTGCCGCTGCGTACGGCTCCGACCGCGGACAACTTCCCAGCACGCAACCGGATCATCTCGGGGATATCGCTCGGCGTCGTGGTGATCGAAGCTTCGGCGGGCAGCGGGGCGCTGATCACAGCGCGGTACGCGGCGGAGGACCACGGGCGCGAGGTGATGGTCGTGCCGGGGCGTGTGGATTCGCCCTCGAGCGAGGGGTCGAACGACCTGATCCGGCGCGGCGGGGCCGCCCTCGTCACGAGTCCGGGCGACGTGATCGAGCTTTTGGAAGCGCCGGCGCGGCATCTGCACGCGGGCACTCACGAGCCGCGGTACGCCGATCCGGCTCGGGAAGGCGTGGGCGTGCTCGCGTGGCTGTCGGAGGTTGAGCGTGCGGTGCTGGCGGCCCTGGCGGATTCGCCGAGCGTGGCGGAGGTTGTGGAACGATCGGGAATTGACGCGGGCGCGGTGCGCGTCGCGCTGACCCGCCTCGAAATCTCAGGCCTTGTACGGCGCGAATCTGGGTCAATTCGCGTGGTTTCCGCACAGCTCAGTGGTGATGGCGGCTCATGAACCCAATCAAATCTTTGACAGATGGCGAGATTCGGTGTAGAGTTGGGTCATGCGATTCGGATTTTGTCAACCAACCGAACGCCGATGGCCGATCCTGACACCAACCTATCGTAGTGTAAGGAGTCGGCGATGAAGAGACGCAGGCAGAGTGAGGCGCCCGTGCCCTTGCTGCGGCTCGGGCCGGGCGGCGCATTCCGCTCGGCGTATTTCGCGGAGGGCCGACACCTTGTCCGGCAGGACGAATCTGAGCGTCCGAGCCTCGCTGCGTTGGTGGGCGGGCTCGTGGCCGGCGCAAGCTGGCTCGATGCCCAACGTCGTTCGCTGATCGAGATCCTCGGCGGGGCTCTTCCCGCCTCAGAGAACCCGAGGGAGACGCAGGAGCACACCCATGAACTTAACACCCAAACAGCTTCGCATTCTCCAGTTGATTCGCGATTGGCGCGTGCGCCACGGGTATTCGCCGACGATGCAGGAGCTCGCCGACGAGATCGGAGTCAGCAAGGTCACCGTGTTCGAGCACGTGGAAGCGCTTATCAAGAAGGGCGCCCTTATTCGCGAGCCGAACAAGGCTCGCTCTTTGTCGATTGCTGACGGTGTCGCGGTTCCCGACGAGGATCGCCCGACGCGATTCCCGCTCGTCGGGCGAATCGCAGCGGGGTATCCGATCGAGAAGATCGAGGACCGCGATGAAGTGGATATCGCCGAGTTGCTCGCCCAGGGGCGCGGCGCTGAGGATTCGACGTTTGCGCTGCAGGTCGAGGGCGACTCGATGCGGGACGAGGGCATTCTGGATGGCGATTTCGTCATCGTTGAGCGCAGGCAGGTCGCGAACAACGGCGACCGCGTGGTCGCCCTCTTGCCCGATGGATCGACCACGCTCAAGACGTTCTACAAGGAAGACGACCACATCCGTCTTCAGCCCGCGAATCCGGATTTCGAGCCGATCCGCGTGAAGTATTGCCAGATCCAGGGCACCGTTCGCGGTGTGGTGCGCCGGTACTGATTCGCAACGCGGGTATCTGCGCCCGCGGGCGTGGTGAGGTTGCGATGCACACTGCTGCGCTGATCGATCGGCTTGCGCGGTTTCCGAACGCGCTGCGGGCGTCGTGCTCGGTCGTGCGGGAGGACGATGGCGGATGGTCGCCCGGGCCGGAGCACTGGTCGATCGTGCAGATCGTGCAGCACCTGGTCGATGAGGAGCGCGACGACTTCCGTCCGCGCGTCCGCCTCACACTTGAGGACCCGTCGCGGGCCTGGCCGCCCATCGACCCCGAAGGACGGGCCCGCGAGCGGGGCAATCATTCGGAGCGTCTCCCCGATCTGCTTGGCGAGTTTGATCGCGAGCGCGCGGATTCGGTTGCTTGGCTTCGCACGCTGGTTGACCCGACGTGGGACAACGCCCACCACCACCCGGAGTTCCCGCCGCTGGCGGCAGGCGATGTGTTGGCATCGTGGGCCGCCCATGACGCGATTCACCTCCGACAGGTCGCGAAGCGCTTGCATCAGCTCGCCACGCGTGATGCCGGGCGATTTGCAACGGATTATGCGGGCCCCTGGCGGGCCTGACGCGGGAGCGGCCCTGGCACCCCGTCACCTCATTGTCACAATCCGGTCCTGATCCGAACCGACCGGCCGGTCCGTGGTATCCACTTCGTGGAGCCCACACGATCCGGAGGATCCATGATGCCCTCGGCAGTCTCGCTCGACGTGCTGGACCAGGCGCGCATCGCCTCGCCATGCCCGATGCGGTGGGAGGCGATGAGCGGCGACGACCGCGTCCGACACTGCGCGCAGTGTGACCTCAACGTCTACAACGTCGAGTCGCTCACGCGCGCGGAGGCGATCGCGCTGGTCAGCGCGGCTGAGGGCGGACGCGTGTGCGTGCGCCTGCACCGCCGGGCGGACGGCACGATCCTCACTCGCGACTGTCCGGTGGGTGTCTCCCGCGCGCGTGCGGCGTGGAGTCGCACGGTCGGCATCGCGGCGGCGCTGGTGGCCCTGTTCGGTTCCGGGGCGGCGCTGGCGCTTGCGCGCACGAGGAGCGACGCCTGGCACGCGGGGGGCATGCTGTCGCTCTCGCCGCACAGAACCGTGGCAAACGCGATCAGTCCCGGCGCAAAGGCTGCGCCGGCGCCGGTCTTCACGCCTTCGTTCGGTGCGGTGATGATGGGGGAGCTCTGCCCTCCTCCGGCTCCAACCCCGACCACGACCGGCTCGCGATAGGCATGCGCGCGTTCCTGATCGCTCTTGCGTCGGTGCATGTGGTGATCGCTGCGGTGTCGGCGGTGATGAGCGGGCCGAACATCCCCGAGTCGGTGTGGTGGTGGCTCAACTTTGACCTCACGCTCGTCGTCGTGCCGGTCGCGGGCGCCTGGCTCGGCGCGAGCATCGTGCACACGACGAGTCGTCGGCGCTGGTTTGACCGGCGCGCGGAGTGTGCGGTGCGGTGCGCACTGGCCGGGCTCGGTGCGGGTGCGCTCGGAGCAGGTCTTGGGCTTCTGTGGGTGATCTGGATCGACGGCGTGCATGAGGCATTGGGTACGGGCGCCGGGTCGTTTGCGGCTGCGGTCGCGGTGGTCGTGCTGCTGCCCCGCGCCCGCCCGGGGCGGTGCGTGCGGTGCGGGTACAGCCTTGAGCAGACCGACCGCGGGTGTTGCCCCGAGTGCGGCGGGTACGCGACGCTCACCCTCTAGTGGCGGACGTTCCGTAGGCGACCCGCCCCGTTTCTCAGTCGTCTGTCGCGGAGACGCCTCGCCATCCCTGCGCGATGGGGTGTCGACGCCCAGTGCCGAAGGCGACGGAGCTGACCTTGATCCCCGGCGCAGCCTGGCGGCGCTTGTACTCGCTGCGATCGATCATCGCGATGACACGGCGCACGAGCTCTGCGTTGAGCCCCGTTTCCGCGGCGATGCGGCGCGGGCCGCGTCTTCGTTCCACGGCCCACTCGACGATGGTGTCGAGCACCTCGTAGTCCGGGAGCGAGTCGGAGTCTTTCTGGTCTGGGGCGAGCTCGGCTGAGGGGGGCTTGTCGATTGTCCGTTGCGGGATCGGCGGTTTGGTGAAGCCGGCCTGTTCGTGGTGCTCGTTCATCCACCGCGCGAGGTCGTAGACGCGGGTCTTGAGCACGTCGGAGAGCACCGCGAGCCCGCCGTTCATGTCGCCGTAGAGTGTGCAGTATCCGACCGCCGTCTCGCTCTTGTTGCCGGTGGTCAGGACAATCGCGCCGGTGCGGTTGGAGAGGGTCATCAGCGCCGCGCCGCGCATGCGCGACTGGAGGTTCTCGTCCGCGACGTCCGGGAGCGCCGCGCCAAGGTTGCCCTGCCCCAAGGCGCTGAGCGCCGGGTCAACTGCGGCTCGGGCGGCTTCATGGGCCTTGGTGATGTCGACGGTCTCGAGCAGAATGCCGAGGCGGTCGGCCAGCTCGCTCGCGTCCTCTCGGGAGTGGTCGGAGGAGAACGGCCCCGGCATCGAGACGCCCACGACGTTGTCTTGCCCGAGCGCGGCGACCCCGACCGCCGCGGTGACCGCCGAGTCGATCCCGCCCGAGAGCCCGATGATCGCGCGCTCGAATCCCGTCTTCGCGAGGTAGTCGCGCGTGCCGAGCGCGAGCACGTTGAAGAGCAGCTCCTCTTCGGCGGCGAGCAGGAGCGGATCAGCCACGGCGGGCGGCTCGGCGTTGGCGGGGTCGATGTCGTACACCAGCAGGTGCTCGGCGAAGCCGGGCGCCGCGGCGACCACATTGCCGCTGGGCGCGACGACCGCCGAGTGCCCATCAAAGACAAGCTCGTCGTTGCCACCAACCTGATTGACGGAGGCGACGAACATGCCGTGGCGTTTGGCGTGGCGGGCGAGCAGGGCGCGATGACGCGCACCCTTGCCGAGCACGAACGGGCTCGCGGATGGGACAAGTAGCACGCGCACCCCGGCGCGGGCCGCTTCGGCGACGGGGTCGGGCTCGTGTAGGTACTTGGTGGCGAAGCCGGCGTCTTCGCCCTTCCAGAGGTCTTCGCAGATCGCGAGGCCGGTCTTTACGCCGCCGACGTTGATCACAGGTGCGCGATCGCCGGGCTCGAAGTAGCGATCCTCATCGAAGACGTCGTAGGTGGGGAGCAGGCGCTTGTCGTAGTAATCCACGTACTTGCCGTCGCGGTAGACCACCACGGAGTTGGCGATGCCCAGCTCGTGGCGTTCGGGGTCGGCGTAGAGCGGGACGCCGAAGACGGCTGTGAGCCCCTTCGAGCCCTCCCGCCCGATCTTGCGAGCGGTGTCCATGCACGCGTCGATGAACGCCGAATCGAGCACGAGGTCGCGCGGCGGGTATCCCGAGACGCAGAGCTCGGGGAAGACGCAGACCTCGGCTCCCGCCTCGCGTGCTCGATCGAGATACCACATCACCAGACCCATGTTGTGGGTCAGGTCGCCAACGATCGGGTTGATCTGAGCGAGCGCGATGCGCATGGGGCGGGACTATACAGATACGGGCTCTTTCGCCTCCGGGCTGGGTCTATCGGCCGTTCGGGGGTTCCGGAGAAGCCAAACCGCGCCGAGCCCGACCGCTCCGAGCAGCACCAACGCCTCAGACGCCACGACCAGCAGCGCCACGATCGCGGCACGCCCCGGATCTGCGCCCTGGGCCCCCAGGGCGTCCGCGATCGCGATTGTGCCCGCCTCGCGTGCCCCGAGCACGCCGAAGGGCGAGAGGATCTGGATCGCGAAGGCCCCGCTGGAGATCGCGACGGCCTCGGCCGGGGTCGTCCGGTATTCCACCACCCACGCCGAGAGCCCGAAGCGGGACGCCTGGGTCACGACGTCGGTGGTGCGGAGAACGCCCACGATCGCCATCGTGCGAGGGCAGGCGAGCATGGTCATCGCGGAGTGCAACTGAGCGAAGCGGGCGGAGCGCAGGGCCTTCCTCAGTGGGCCCACGGCGAGGGGATCGAGCAGGCGATGGAGGCGCGCGAGGCCGTTCTCGCCTCGGAAGGGGATCGCGAGTCCCACGATGGCGGCGTAAGTCAGCACGACGCCGACCAACCCCACGACCCACCACGCGTCCCCCAGACGGGGCGAGAGCAGCGCGGCACCCGCCATCGGGCCGGTCGCGGCGAAGATCGAGGTGAGCACCGCGAGGAACCACGCGCCCATGAGGAAGAGCGGCACGCCGTCGCGCCGGGCGTGGAGCAGCACGCGCGCGATCGCGCCGAGCTTCATCGAGTACGCCAAGAGCATGGCGATGGCGTTGACCGCCTGTACGTCCCGGAACGAGATCCGACGGACGGGGGTGAGCGACGCCCAGAACGCCGCTCCGCCGAGGACCACGCTGGCGAGTGAAAGCGCAAAGAGCGAAACCACCGCCCACACAGGCGCTTCGCGCAGGCGGATGAGCTGCTCGCGATTCTCGGGGGAGAGGGCCTCGCGACCGGCCCACCCGAGCAGGCCGAGGCAGATCACAAAGCCGAGCCCGCGCGCGAGCAGCCCGGGCCAGCGTCTGGAAGCGGGCTCACTCATCGCGCGCCCCGCAGCCGGAAGAGCGTCCGGGCCTCGCTCGTCCATTCACCCTCGACGATGCCCTCGCTGGCGAGCCACTGGCGCACGCGGTCGGGTGTGACGCTTGGGTCGTACCAGCCGGACCGGGTGAGCCGCGTGAGCTCGGACCAGTTCACGAGCACGCGCCTCACGCCGAGCGATCCCAGCGAGCGCGACCAAGCGGCGGGGTCGTCCGGGTTGGCGCGGATCGCCTCACCGATCGGGCTCGTGTCATAGGTTGTGTGATACACCGGGAGTGGGCTCACGTACAGCGGGGTCGAATCCCCCAGCAGGTATACCCGCCCATCGGCCCGGTGGTGATTGAGCCACCCGACCGCGATCTCGTCCGGGTCGGCGAGGCCCTCGCCGGTCCAGAACGTGGCGCCGGAGACGAGCCCGAGAGTCGGTGCTCGCGATCGCTCGCCGGCGTAGATGAACGCGGTGCGAAACGACTGCATGAGGATCAGGCCTGAGCCGACTGCGTATGCACTCCAGCGGAGGCAAGCGGACCGAGACCGCGGCGTATCAGGCGCTGCTCTTGCGCGGTCGAGGATCAGGGCCACACCCGTCGCCGACAGCACGCCGAGCGGGACGGCACACGGGAGCAGGAATCGTGATTGCAGGTGTGTGAGCGAGCCCCACCCGATGCACTGCAGGGCGAGCACCGCCGCGCCTTCGAAGCTGGTTCGCCGAGTGGACGCTCCGGCGAGTCCCACGACGCCGAGCGCCAAGCCGATGCCGGGGAGCCAAGCCCACTGCGGATGCGAGAAGCCGCGGTGCTGCTCGGTGTCTGGCGCGCGGGGGTTTGCTTCGGGATCGCGCGCCACAAGCAGCGTGGCGCGGCGTGCTGGTGAGCCTTCAAAATGGTGCGCGCCGGTCCAGCGCTGGACCTGCTCGTCGGACCAATGCGCCCTTCCGAGAGCGCTCGTCGCGTACGGAAAGACTGGATTGCCACATGCCACCGTGTTGCGCACGAGCCAGGGCGCGAGCATGAGGAGACCTGTCGCAACGCCGCCCACACCCACGCGCGGCCACTGACGCACGGGCACGCGGGTCGCGAGCAGAAGTCCGATTCCTGGTGCGACCATGAACGCAGCGGTCGGCTTGATCCCGCACGCCGCGCCCACGAGCACGCCGCAGAGCGCACCGCGGGCGCCGGCCCGTAGCCCGGGATCGACCGCGGCCAACCACGCGCCGGCGAGCATCGTCACGACGCCCATGTCGTTGTACGCGAGTGAGCCGGTGACGACGAGCCACGGCGTCGCGAGCACGAGCGCCCCGCCGAAGGCGCCGGCGAACCTGGCGGCGTGTGGTGCGCATCCAGCGCGTTCGAGCGAGCACGCCGCGGCTCGCGCCACGAGCCATGCGCCCGCGACGGCGTACATGCAATGCAGCGTCTGGGGGGCGATGAGCCTCCACCCTTGCTCGCCGATGGTGTCGCTCCCTCCGCCCCCCGCGAGCGACATCGACTGCGCGAACGCGGCTTCCATGTAGGAAGGCAAGAACGAATACACATTGTGCTCAACAGGCCACACGCGTCCGCGTTCGACCCACTCTCGTGGGAGTTCAAGGTGATAGCTCAGGACGTCGAACCCGCCGAACTCCGAACCCCAGAGCCAACCGGGCACGGAGCACCACGCGACGATGGCGATGGCGAGTGCCGGCGCTGCGCACGCCCAGACCCACTCCATGCGTGGAAGTTCCATCAGTGCGCGCCGATTTCGCCATACCTCCTCGCCGAGCATCACGAGCCCGATTGAGCAGGCGATCCATGTTCCGGGTGCGCTCACGATGCCGAGTGCGCCGAGCACGTGGGCGCCCCATGCCAGCAGTGCTCCGGCTGCGGCGACGCGCAAGTAGAACGGCGCGCACGCGCCCTGCCACAGACGCCCGAGAACGCGCGCAGAGCCAAACGCTGAAAGCACCATCACGGCGGCCGGCCATGCTTGTGCGACGCGGTCGATGGCGAGCACCGTGCCCGCGGCGAGCCCTGCGGGCGGGCGCGAAACAGCCCATGCAAGCGCAACGCCCAACGCGATCGCGAACGCCGCCTCGCCGGCGAGACGTGGTCTCAACAACACCCCCGATCCCGTGTCTGTTTTCGTCATCGCCGCTGCAAGTCTAGTGAACCGATTCCAAACTGGGCTGTAGACTCCTCCACATGGTTGCCGACCCACCAAAGACCGACGACGACATCCAGATCGAGGAACCGCTGTGCGCGATCTTCCGGCGCAAGCTCAAGGCGGAGGGGCTCAAGTACACGCCGGAGCGTGCGCGCGTGCTTGACGTGATCATGCGCCTTGACGCGATCTTTGAAGCGGAGCGCGTGCTCGAAGACGTGCGCGGCACGGGGTTTCGCGTCTCGAAGGCGACGGTCTATCGCACGATCAAACTCCTGCAGGAGGCGGGGATCATCCAGCGTGTGCTCTCGGATGGTGACCAGGCTCGGTACCAACTCGCGTACGGGTCGCGGCTCGACGACCTGATCGTTCGCCTTGACACCGGCGAGACCATTCACCTTGAGTTGCCGGAGTTGATCGAACTCCGCGATCGGGTGTGCCGTGAACACGGGCTCAGGTGCGAGGGGCACCGTCTCCAGATCTTCGCGTCGGCTGCCGATTCGGGCGACTAGCGGCTCTCCCCGCTCTCGGGCGTCGATCGCCTACGAATTGCTCGTGATCGAGTTTCGGATACAGACGCAATCGCCCGAAGAGACCTCGGCTCTCGCGCGGGCTTTCGCAGCTGTGCTGCGGGCGGGCGACGTCGTCCTGCTCGATGGCGAGCTCGGCGCGGGCAAGACGTTTCTGACACGCGCCCTGGCGGAGGCGCTCGGGGTAGATCCCGGCGTGATCTCGAGTCCGACGTTCGTGATCGTCAACGAATACCCGTCGGCGTCGGGCGTGCCGGTCATGCACGTCGACGCCTACCGGCTCGATGTCGACGACCCCGACTCACTCGAGACACTCGGGTGGGATCGCGTGGTCGCCCCCGGGACCATTGCGATCGTGGAATGGGGGCAGCGCGTCGCGAGTCTGATCGAGGCGCCGCTTGCGAGCGTTCGCATCGAAGCGACCGGCGCCCAAGAGCGGCGGTTGGCGTTCGCGCTCCCGGATGCCTGGTGGGAGCGTGAGGGAATCAACCTCCTGCGAGACGCTGTCGAGCGTGGGGGCGAGCCGGTGATGCTCCCGGATCGGTACGACACGACGTGCCCGACGACCGGCGTGCCGGTGCCCGCGGACTCGCCGACCTGGCCCTTCGCGGACGAGCGAGCGAGGATGGCGGACCTCTATCGGTGGCTTCACGGGAGCCACGGCCCGTAGGTCAGCAGACCCGCGTGACGCCGTTGGACGGGATGCTCACGCCTTGAGCGCGCCCGCGACAAGGGCTGTGCGCCGCCCGACCGCATGGGCGAGGTCGCGCTTTGTGGGGTCTTTGATCCGCCCGTCTTCATCGAACGCCTCGTGTGCGCTGCTGATCGCGAGGGTGTCGGGCACGACGGTGACGCGGATGTTCTGGAGAATGGTGCGCACGGTCGGGAGCACCCGGATGCCGCCGAGTGCGCCGGGCGACGCGGCGACGAGGCCGGCGGCCTTGTTAACGAAACTCGCGAGCGGGGGCTCGGGTGTGCCGTCGGGCTGGGTGCAGGGTCGGCTCACCCAGTCGATGGCGTTCTTGAGTGCGGCGGTGATGCCGGAGTTGTACTCCGCGCACCCGATGATGAGCCCGTCGTGCGCAAGGAAGAGGTCCTTGAGTTTGCGCGCGTTGGGATGGAGCCCCTCGGCCGACTCGAGGTCTTCATCGAAGACCGGGAGCGGGTAGTCGGCGAGATCGAGGCGTGTGACGCTCGCGCCGGCTTCTTCGGCGCCGCGGGCGGCCTCGAACGCCGCCATCCGGTTCCAGCTTCCCTTGCGAAGGCTCCCGCCGAAGGCGAGGATTTTGACGTCGCTCATGTTCCCTCCGTCATTGTGTTGGCGCGCCGGTGGGCGCGTACCACGTATCGAGCACCTGGGTCCAGTCGTGTATTCCCGCAACCTCGATCATCCGCCGTCGGACCGCTTCGCCCTCGGGATGGTGTGCTGCAAAGCGGATGGCGAACTTCCGCATGACGCGTGCCGTGTGCTGCTCGGGGTGTCGCATGCGCTGGTTGACCGCGAGGGCGAGCGTGAAGTGGGCTTCGAGCACCCTGCGCTGTTCTTCGAGTGTTGGGGCGGTGGGCACTTCGCCCGCAAGGAGCTGGCGCGCTTGGCGGAAGACCCACGGGTTGCCGATGCACCCGCGCGCCACCGATGCGGCGTGCATGCCGGTGTAGTCGAGCATGCGGAAGATGTCGCCGACCGTCCAGACGTCGCCTGAGCCGAAGACGAGGCGCTCGCGCGCGCGCCCGGGGTGCTTGCGCTGCGCGATCTCGCGGAGCAGGTCCCACCGGCTCGGGCCGACGTACTTCTGCTCGACGGTGCGACCATGAACGGTCACCCACGCGTACCCCATGTCGTACGCGGCGTCGAAGATGCGGTAGAACGCGTCGCGCATCGCGTTGGTGTCGTCGAAGCTGCGGCGCATCTTGACGGTGGTGGGCGTCTCGGCGGGCACCGCCTCGCGCACGGCTTCGAGGATGCGGATCGCGCCCTCCGGCTCGGCGAGCCAGTGCCCGCCGCGTGCCTTGCGGGCGATCTTCTTCACCGGGCACGCCAGGTTTACGTCGATGGTCGCAAACCCACGCCCCTCGGGCACGAACTCAACCGCGGCTTGCTCTTCGTCGCTCCGCCGTTTCGTCGCTCCGTCGCTGCCCGCGCCCACCATCGCCCGATACTCGCGGTCTCGGCGGGTCCCCTGCTCGATCATCTTGATGGCGGCGGCGGCCATCTCGGACGGGTCCGAGCCCATGATCTGCCCGGCGAGGGGGTGGTCGTCGTCGCCGCCCGGCACGTTCTCGGCGATGTCGCCCAGGTCGGCCTTGGCGAAGCCCCGCCCGCCGGCGAGCAGGGTGCGGTCGAGCAGGGCTTCGGTGACGCAGAACGGGCACCCGAGTTGGCGGGCGATGAGGCGCATCGCGGGGTCGGAGTATCCGGCGAGCCCGGCCTGGAAAAACGGGGCGTCGAAGCCCGGCACGAGGTCGGGCATTCGCGAATCAACTACCCCGCCCTGGCGAGCGACCACGCGATTGACGATGGTGGCGAGGTCGCCCGAGTCGAGCCCGGGCGCGGTCGCGGGGCCCGGCGGCGTCGCGTTGTTGCCCGAACAGCCCATAGGGGGGACCATACGACGCCATGACAGTCTCCCGCCCCGTCGTCTTCGTTGCCCTCTCCCTCGCTCTTGGCGGGGGGGCGGGGTGCTCGAATGTGCCCACCGCCCTGATGGCCGGCCCGCAGGTCGCCTACGCCCGTCCCTACCCGGACGCGCTCGCGATCTCCGACCAGGTCGACATCCAGGCGCGACGGAAGGGCACGAAGCTCACGCTCACCAACACAACGCCGACGTCGTTCGGCCCGTCCACGATCTGGGTCAACCGCAAGTACTCACGCCCGATCCCCTCGCTCGAGGTCGGTGAGACGATCTCGGTGCAGATGGATGAGTTCGTGGACGAGCACAACGAGCGTTTCCGTCAGGGCGGGTTCTTCGCGACCCGCACGCCGCAGGAGGTGATGCTCACCCAACTCGAAGCGACGGTGGGCGGTGAGCCGACGCTGATCGGGCTGATCACGGTTGACGACACCGAGCACCCCTAGCCGCATCCGCGTCGCCCGCTACGGATCGGGCTAGAGGTTCCAACCTCGGAGGATGCGGGCGGTCTCGTCGCGGTGCTCGCTCTCGTCGCGGGCCATGTCTTCGAGCTGGACCTGGAGCCCCTTCATGCCGAGCGACTCGGCCTGGGCGGCGCGCTGGGCGTAGCGATCGTGTGCGCCCTGCTCGGCGGCGAGGATCGCTTCGAGCATCGACTTCGGGTCGTGCGCTTCGGGCACGGGCTTCGGCGTGGTCGTGGGCGTGCCGCCGAGTGC
>JAUIFD010000074.1 GCA_030429485.1 Phycisphaerae bacterium
GATGGTTCCGCCGTCGATACTGGAGGTGTGCCCGCTCGCGAACGTGATCCCTCCGCCATCGGCGCGGAGCACGCCGCCGCCCGACTGGTCGATCGTGATCGACTCGATCTGCAGCTGGCCGCCGTTCGTCGCACGGATGAGCGCGTTGTTCGTCTTGCCGTTGGCCGCGAGCACCAGCGGGGCGCTCGTGCCCGAGTTGTCCGCGTCGATCAGCCCGTTGTTGATAAGGGCGGCGTTCATCCGTCCGCACCCACGGATGGTGTAGTGGTCGCCGATGGTCAGCGTGACCCCGGTCGCGGTCTCGAGGCGCGAGTCGTGGCCCGCGAGATTGAACCGCGTGTTGCCCGACCCCAGGAGCGAGCCGGTCTCGTTGAAGATGAGCACGCTGTCCGCGGCCGAGCTGTTGGAGTTGACGACGATCTCCCCGTCGTGCGTGAGACCGGCGCCGGTGATCGCGATCACCCCGCCGCCCTGAACGTCGAGGTCGCCCGTGAGCGCGACGTCGTGGAGCGTCGTCGTGCCGTTGCTCCGCACGATGGAGCTGCCAATGTTCTCGATGGTTCCGCCGTCGATACTGGAGGTGTGCCCGCTCGCGAACGTGATCCCTCCGCCATCGGCGCGGAGCACGCCGCCGCCCGACTGGTCGATCGTGATCGACTCGATCTGCAGCTGGCCGTCGTTTGTCGCGCGGATGAGCGCGTTGTTCGTCTTGCCGTTGGCCGCGAGCACCAGCGGGGCGCTCGTGCCCGAGTTGTCCGCGTCGATTAGCCCGTTGTTGATAAGGGCGCCGTGCAGGCGACCGCAGCCCGCGACCGTGTGCCCGGCTTCGTTCGTCACCGTGGCGAGCGCCGCGGTTTCGAGGCGCGAGTCGTTGCCCGCGAGGTTGAACCGCATCACGCCCGTGCCGCCGATCGAGGCACTCTCGTTGAACAGCACAACGGCGTCGGCAGCAGATGCGTTCGAGTTGACCACGATGAGCCCGTTGTTGGTGATGCCGCCCGCGCCCATCGCGAGCCCGCGCGCACCCTGGATCAGGAGCACGCCGTCGGCGGGCGTGAGCGCGAACGAGTCGAGCGTCGGGAAGATCGATGCGAGCGTGACCGTGACGCCCGGCGAAGCGATGGTCGCCGACTCCCCGGCCGCATCCGGCACGGACACGAGGTCCCAGTTCGCGGGAGTGTTCCAGGTGCCGTCGCCGGCGACCCACGTGTGAAGCTGCGCTTGGGCTGCGCTGGCAGCGAGACCCGAAGCGGCGAGAATGATCGCGGCGCGCGATTGGCGTGTCATGTCTTGTGTCTCCCTAGCCCCGTGAAGGGCTTCCCTACGCGACCATGCTAACCCGCACCACCGCGGGCGAGAAAGGTCCTTGTGGCGAATGGGTCGACGTTCGCGAAGAAGCTGGTTATCCGGAGCTTCTCGGAACCAGGTCGGAAGCAAAAAGGTCGGAAAGCAAAAAGGAAAGACGCCCGCACTCACTACGGGCGTCTCCATGATGCTTGTTGTCTGACCTCGCCTTTAGCGACGGCGACGCGACGCGGAGAGGCCCGCGAGGCCAGCCAGCGCGACTGCGCCCGGGGCGGGGTTGGGCACCTTGTCCGAGAGCCCCTCACCCGTGGGGTCGGGGTTTGGGATGCCGCGGAACCGGACGGCAATCGAGATCGGGTAGTTGAAGTCTTCGTTGGTCAGCGAGCCAGCGTTGTCCGATGTGATGTTCCAAGTGAACGTACCCGTGCCGCCGGGGGCCACGCCGGGGTTCGGGCTACCGCCGCCAACCCAGTTGCCACCGAGGGCTGCGCCTCCGAGGAAATCCCCGAAAGGGCTCGCGGAAGTGGGGCTTCCGGTATCGGTAAAGTTGGTGTCGGTGCTGGCGAGCGACGCCGACGCCCCGGTGTCATCCCACCTGATAGCAACGCCGGTCATTCTTCCGCCCACGGCACCGGGCGTGTCGTTCGTGAGGTTCATCACGAGCACGCCCGTCGTGGCGGTCGAGGGGGTGTAGTTGAGCGTTCCTGAATAGTTCGAGCCGGTGCCGCTCGTGCTCCCGGAAGGAACGCCCTCAAAGAACAGCGGGTCAGCGGAGGCCAAGCCAGACGCGGCGGCCAAAGCAACAACTGCAACAGTCTTCATTTCGAAGTTCTCCCAACCCCTTCTCTCTCCCACGTCTACGGACATACGATCGTACGAAACACAGACCACGGTGTTTCAAGCAAACGCTGAGAAATTGTGACGGTCGTACGAAAAAGGAAAGATAGGTAGACCTCGGGCTTTCCCTGATCGTCCGAGAAGTGGCCTAGACGCTCCGGAGCTTGTTCCGGCCGTTCAGGGCGGCGGTCTTATAGCACTCGGCGAGGGTCGGGTAGTTGAAGACGGCGTCGATGAAGTAATCCACGGTGGCCCCGAAGGCCATCGCGCACTGCCCGATGTGGATGAGCTCGGTGGCTCCGGTGCCGATGACATGCACCCCCAGGATCACCCTGCTCTCTTGGTGAATGAGCATCTTGAGCATGCCGAGCTCGTCGCGGATCAACTGCCCCCGGGCGATCTCTCGGTACTGCGCGACGCCGGACTCGAAGGGAATCCCTTGCTCCGTGAGCTTCTGCTCGGTCCACCCGACCATCGAGATCTCGGGCACGGCGTAGATGCCGTAGGGGAAGAGCTCGGGCACGTGCGACGCGGGCTCGCCGAACATGTGGCACGCGGCGAGTCGCCCCTGCTCCATGCTCGTCGACGCGAGCGCCGGGAAGCCGATCACGTCGCCGACGGCGTAGATGTGCGGCTTCTCGGTCTGGTAGTGCTCGTTGACCTTGATCCGCCCGCGGGAGTCGGCCTCGAGCCCGCAGTTGTGCAGCGAGAGCGCGTCGGTCGACCCCTGGCGTCCGATGCAGTAGAGCAAAGCGTCGGCCCGGAGCGTCTTGCCTGACTCGAGCACGGCCTCGGCCATCACCTCGTCGCACGTCCGCGCCCCCTGCGGGGCGTCGATCTTCTTGATCGTGGCGACCCGCTCACCCATGCGGAGCGTCATCCCGCCCTGGCGCAGGTGGTATTGCAGGGCCTCGGTGATTTCCTCGTCGACAAAGTCGAGCAGACGGGGTCGCCCCTCGATGAGCGTGATCTTGACGCCCAGGGCCTGGAGCATGGAGGCGTACTCGGTGCCGATGACCCCCCCGCCGACGATCAGCATCGAGCGGGGCAGGCTGTCGAGGTCGAGGACTTCGTCGGAAGTCATGATCGTGCATTCGTCGAAGGGCACGCCCTTGGGCTTGGCGGGGCGCGAGCCGACGGAGATCACGATGAAGTCGGCGGCGACGAAATCGGACCCGTTGGGCCCGACGACGTCGAGCGTGTGGTCGTCGCGGAACGACGCGAGCCCGTGGATCAGCTCGATGCCGTTCGACGCCAGGTGTCGCATCGCGATCTGGAGTTCGGCGTCGATCACCTCGCGCGCCTGGGACCGCACCGTCTCGAACGTCGTCGAGCGGGCCTGGGCGAAGTCGATCATCGTCGGCATGGCCGTGAAGCGCTGACCCGCTCGGAGGATCGCCTCCCGGAGGGCCTTCGACGGGATCGTGCCCGTATTGATGGCGGCGCCGCCGACCACGGATTTGGACTCGATGAGCCCGACCCGCTTGCCGAGCTTCGCGGCCTGGATCGCCGCCCGCTGCCCGGCCGGCCCGCTCCCGATCACCGCCACATCAAACTGCCGCATGGGACCTCCGATGCGGGACCATATCGGCCCATCGCCCCGCTACCCTTGTCTTCCTGCCCGAAGTGGCGACTGGAGAGCCCCCCCAATGACCTATTGGCGCAGCGAGGACGTGCGCGCCCGCTTCATCGAGTTCTTCGCCCAGCACAAGGGCGCGGAGCACACCATCGTGCCCTCGTCGCCGGTCGTCCCCCATGACGACCCCACGCTGCTGTTCGCCAACGCGGGGATGAACCAGTTCAAGCCGGCGTTCCTGGGGCGGGTCGAGCCGGGCAGCCCGCTCGAGGGGCTCAAGCGGGCCGTCAACTCGCAGAAGTGCATCCGCGCCGGCGGCAAGCACAACGACCTCGAGGACGTGGGCAAGGACACCTACCACCACACCTTCTTCGAGATGCTGGGCAACTGGAGCTTCGGCGACTATTTCAAGACCGAGGCGATCGCCTGGGCCTGGGAGCTGCTCACCGACGTCTACAAGCTCCCTCGCGACCGCCTCTACGCGACGTACTTCGGCGGCGATGAGGCCCTCGGGCTCGGGCCCGACACGGAGGCGAAGGACCTGTGGGAGAGCTTCCTGCCGCCCGAGCGCGTGCTGCCCTTCGGCTCGAAGGACAACTTCTGGGAGATGGGCGACACCGGACCGTGTGGCCCGTGCTCGGAGATCCACTTCGATCGCATCGGGAACCGCGACGCGAGCGTGTTCGTCAACGCGGACGACCCCAACGTCATCGAAATCTGGAATCTCGTCTTCATCCAATACGACCGCCAGAGCGACGGCACGCTCAAGGAACTGCCCGCCAAGCACGTGGATACGGGCATGGGGCTCGAGCGTTTGACGAGCGTGCTGCAGCACACGGCGTCGAACTACGACACCGACCTGTTCACGCCGCTCTTCGAAGCGATCTCGCGCGTGACGCATGCGCCGCACGAGTATCGCGGCCGCCTGGGCGCCGTGGACGAGGGCCAGGTGGACATGGCGTACCGCGTGATCGCGGATCACCTGCGCACGCTGAGCTTCGCGATCGCGGACGGCGCCGTGCCGAGCAACGACGGACGCGGGTATGTGCTGCGGCGTGTGCTGCGGCGCGCGGTGCGATTTGGACACCAGATGCTCGATGCACCGACGGGCTTCTTCTCGCGCCTCGTGCCGACGCTCGCGGAGCACATGGGCGGCGTGTATCCGGAGCTCGTGCAGCACCAGTCGAAGATTGTGGACGTGCTGAAGGAGGAGGAGGAGAGCTTTGGGCGGACGCTGGATCGGGGGATCAAGCTCTTCGAGGAAGTCGCGACCGACAAGTTAGTCGCCGGCGAAGACGCGTTCAAGCTCTACGACACCTTCGGCTTCCCGATCGACCTCACGCAGCTCATGGCGGAGGAGCGCGGGCTCACCGTGGACACCGAGGGCTTTGAGCGGTGCATGGAAGCGCAGCGCGAGCGTTCGCGCGCCGGTTCGACGAGTGCAGCGAGCGACGATCTGACGCTTGATCCGGAGGCGATGGCGCGCCTCGCGGGCATGCACATCAAGCCGACCAACGACGCGGACAAGCACCACGCGCGCACGATCCGCGGGCGGGTGAAGGCGATCTGGAACGGTCGCAACTTCGACGAGCACGCCGACGCGGGCAACACGACCAAGCGCATCGGGCTGATCCTCGACAAGACCAACTTTTACGCGGAGGCGGGCGGGCAGGTCGCCGACCACGGGCGGATGAACGTGACCCGCGAGCAGCGGTCGTCGGCGCGCGACGACGACCGCCGCCACGCGCACGGCACCCACGGCGGCGAGTTCCGCGTCGACGATGTCCGGTCGTTCGGCGGGTACGTGCTGCACATGGGGCTTGTTTCGCGTGGCGAGCTGCGCGTGGGCGATGAGGTGGAGTTGCACGTCGACCGCACGCGCCGCGGGCCGACCATGGCGAACCACACCGCGACGCACCTGCTCAACAAGGCGCTGCGGGATGTGGTGGGCGAGCACGTCGAGCAGAAGGGCTCGCTCGTCGACGCCGAGCGCCTGCGGTTTGACTTCTCGAACAACGGGCCGGTCTCGCCCGAGCAACTCGCGGAAGTCGAGAGCCGCGTGCGGAAGATGATCGACGACGACCTTCCTGTGCATGCCGACCTCGCGCCGCAGTACGTCGCGCGGAGCATCAAGGGGCTGCGTGCGGTGTTCGGCGAGAAGTACCCCGACCCCGTGCGTGTTGTGGCGGTCGGCGCCAGCGTCGATGACGTGATCAAGTCGCCCGAAGAGGACCGGTGGGGCGACTGCTCGATCGAGTTTTGTGGCGGGACGCATCTCGGGCGCACGGGCGAGGCGAAGGCGTTTGCGCTCGTCTCTGAGACCGGCATCGCCAAGGGCGTGCGGCGCATCGAGGCCCTCACGGGCGTGCCGGCCGAGGCGGCGATCGTCGCGGCCGAGATGCTCGAACGTCAGATCCAGGAGGCGGGCACGCGGCACGATCACACGCTCGCCCGCGACGTCGCGGCGCTGTCCGCGAACGTGGACTCGATGACGCTCCCGGCGGGGCGTCGGGCGGAGCTGCGCCAGCGAATCGCCGAGCTGCACGAGCGCGTGAAGAAGACGGAGAAGAACGCGGCGGCGGCGCGGCGCGACTTGGCGGTTGCGGAGGCTCGCCAGCTTGCGGCGAGCGCGACCAACTCGCCGGACCCCGTCTTTGTCTCGACCATCGATGCGGGCGCCGACCGACAGGCATTGCAAGCGGCGGCGGCGGTCCTTTCGCAGGCGCTGCCCAAGTCTGCCGTGATGCTGCTCTCGACCGATGAATCCGACCCCTCCAAGCCCCAGGTCGCGATCCTGGCGAGCGTGCCGAAGGAACTGGTCGCGCGAGGGGTGAAGGCGGGCGAGTGGGTGGGCGCGGTCGCGCCGCTCGTCGGGGGCAAGGGGGGCGGCAAGCCCGAGCAGGCCCAGGGCGGCGGGACCGAGCCCGAGAAGGTCCGCGAGGCGGTCCAGGCGGCCCGCTCCTGGGCGATGAAGAAGGTCACCAGTTGATGTCCGAGTCGCCGGAAGAGCCTCGCGGGCCGAGTCGGCGGCCCTCCGGCGCTCCTGAGATCCCGGACGTCCTTCGGCACCAGCCTTCGCGGCGGCGCGATCGGGGCGAGGGCGACAGGCCGCCCCTGCTTTCGGTGCCGGGCGGCAAAAGCCCAGAGACCAAGGCGATCGTCCTCGCGATCGATTTCGTCATCACCCTCGCGGTGGGATCGCTCGGCGGGTGGCTCGTGGACAAGTGGCTCGGCACGGGCACGCGATGGACGCTCGTGGGGTCGATCGTGGGCATTGTCGTCGCGATCTACTTCTTCGCGAAGGGGGCCCGCCGCCTCAACCGCGATCTCGATCGCCAGAAGCCCGGCGAGCCCGGGCGAGGCCCCGAAACGGACGCCGACTGAGCGTCGCGGCGTGGAAGCGGCACCCGAGCGCTTCTATCGTGGGCCCCCCGGAATCACGCATGCCAGACGCCGCTGCCACCACCCCGAGCCCCGTCCGCGAGCCGACCATCGTCGCGCCGTGGTGGATGCTCTGGGCGGCTCCGGCCGCGGCGATCGCCAGCGGAGCGGTCGCGGTGGGCCTCGGGCTCGCCCTCGGCGCGGATCGGGCGTCCTGCCTGGTCGCGGGCGGCATCGCCGCGGCGCCGGCGGCGCTTTCGCCGATCGCGCTCGCGTACGTCCGAGGCGCCACGGTCACGATCTTCGGCCTCGCGGTCATGGGGCTCGCGATGGGACGGATTCTGATCTCCGTCGGCGCGGGCGCGGGGCTCTATCGAGCGATGGAGTTGGATCGCACCACGTTTCTCACGGTCTTCCTCACCGTCGCGGGCCTGACGCTCGTCGGCGAGAAGCTCGCGGCGCTGGCGGTTCTCCGCCCGGTGGCGTTCGGGCAAGGAGCACAGGCGTCATGACGCTTACCTTCGGCGACGCGGTCGCTCACGCCGTCAACCATCCGTTCTGGATCTCCGACGACGGATTCTGGATCTGGTCGGCGCACGCGACGCAGCTCGTGATCGCGGGCATCCTCACAATCTGGGTGCTCATGTGGGTCGCGAAGAACGTCGCGACCGGCCCCAAGAACTTGGGGGCTGAGGCGTACGTCACGCGCAACCCCATCGCGCACCTCTTCGAGGTGATCTGCGTGTATCTGCGCGATGAGATCGTCCGCCCGCTGCTCGGCAAGCGGACCGACAAGCTCATGCCGTTTCTCTGGTCGCTCTTCTTCTTCATCCTTTTTAACAACATCCTCGGACTGATCCCGATCCTCGACCTCGTCAACCTCTTCGCCCCCGACGCTTGGACTGCGCATCACCTGGCGCCTGTGGGCGGCACCGCGACGCAGAACCTCTTCGTGACGGGTGTGCTCGCCCTGTTCGCCTTCATCTTCATCAACTTCCACGGCATCAAGGAACTCGGCGTCGTCGAGTATTTCAAGCACATGACCGGCGGCGTGCCGCTCAAGTGGTACTTCGCGCCGATCGTGCTCGTCGTGTTCGTGATCGAGCTGGTCGGCGTGTTCCTCAAGCCGATCGCGCTGGCGATCCGCCTCTTCGCGAACATGACGGCCGGGCACATCCTGCTCGCCACGCTCCTGAGCTTCACCGCGGCCGGCTTTGCCGCGGGGCTCAACTTCTTCGGGAGTGCGGGCGTTCTCACGATCTCGGCATTCGGCGCCTTTGCGGTGTACTTCATCGAGATCCTGGTGGCGTTCCTCCAGGCGTTCATCTTCATGTTCCTGACGGCGGTGTTCACGTCGCTGCTCGCCCATCACGAGGAGCACGAGCACGACGAGGAGCACCACGCCCCGGCGGGCACGGCGCTGCCGGAATCCGTCTCCGGACCAGACATGGAGGCCGCCCCGGCGGTCGCGTAAGAAGGGCGACCGCCGACGCGGTCGCGGCTATCATCCGCCCCCCTCGCCGGAGCGACGCGGAGGGCAAGTTGGGAGAACCCGGGCGGCGGTCCCGCCCGATTGAACACTCGGGAAACGAACGAATGAACACGATCAAGAACGTGGTGCTCGCCTCCGCCCTCCTGGCCCTTACCAACCCGGCCCTCGCCATGGCCCAGGACACGAGCGACGGAAAGGGCTTTGCCGCCATCGGCGGCGGGCTCGCCGCGATCGGCGCCGGCATCGGCATCGGGCTCATCGGCAAGGGTGGCGCCGAGTCGACGGCGCGTCAGCCCGAGGCGGGCGGCCGCATCTTCGTCCTCGCCCTCATCATGGCGGCGTTCGTCGAGGGTGTCGCGCTCTTCGCCGTCGTCAACGCCCTGATCTCCTGAGCGCACGATCGGAGGCGAGCCATGACCAATCTTCTGCGCGCACTCGCGTTGGCGTTCGTGCTGATCGGCACGTCGTCGACCGTTCGTGCCCAGGCCGGGCACGACGAGCCCGCCGCCGGGCATGCAGAGCCGGACACGCACGCCCAGCCTGCGGACGATCATTCGACCGCAGCGCACGGCGATGACGCGCACGGCGGCGAGCACGTGATGGGCCCGGTCCCCGCGCCGAAGGAAGGCGTGATCGTCGGGATCATGACGCTGATCGTGTTCACGGCGGTCCTCGGCGTGCTCTACCTCAAGGTCTGGCCGCAGTTGACCAAGGGCCTCGACGACCGCGCGAACAAGATTCGCGAGGAAATCGAGGCGGCCGAGCTTGCGCGCAAGCAGGCGAAGGACGCGCTCGACGAGTACGAGCGCAACCTCGCGGAGGCCCGGGCCGAGGCGCAGCAGATGCTCGACAAGACGCGCGAGGATCAGCAGCGTCTCGCGGCGGAACTCCGCGCGAAGGCCGACGCCGAGCTGGGCGAACTGCGCAAGAAGGCGATGACCGAGATCGAGGGCGCCAAGCGCGCGGCGCTCGGCGAGATTTACGCGGAGGCGGCCGCTCTGGCGGCCACCGCCGCGGGCAAGATCCTCCAGCGCGAGATCACGCCGGACGATCAACAGCGTCTGATCGACGAGTCGCTCGCCGAACTCCAGAGCCGGAACTGACATGCCGCTCATCGACGCCAAGCCCGACGCGGTCGCCAAGGTCTACGCGGCGAGTCTGTACGACCTCGCCGACAAGGCGGGCGGGCGCGAGCAGGTCGAGTCCACGCTCGGACAGCTCGAAGACGTGCTCGAACTCGCGCGGCAGGACGCGAGGTTCTCGGAGTTCCTGGCGTCGCGCGTGCTCTCGGCCTCGTCGCGCGAGCGCTCGCTGAAGAAGATCCTCGAGGGGCGAGCCGACGACCTGGTCACCCGCTTCCTGCTCGTGCTCAACGACAAGGGCCGGTTGGGGCACCTTCCCGCGATCGTCGCCGCCATGGACGCGCTTGTTCAGGAGCGCATGGGGCGCGTCGAGGTCGACGTCTACACCCCCGGCGCGATCGATACCGAGCAGCTCACCACGATCAAAGAGCGCCTCGGCGCCAAGCTCGGTAAGGACGTCATCGTCCACCCGTACACCGATCCCTCGATGATCGGCGGCATCCGCCTTCGCATCGGGGATCAGCTCATCGACGCGTCGGTGGCCACCCGGCTCCGGCGCATGCGCGATCAGTTTGCGGGGCAGGGGCTCGCGCAGCTCAAGGCCCGCACCTCGCGCATGATCGAGGACGAATAGCACTTTCCCCGCCGCCGTTCGCGGTTGAGCCGGCGCCGGGATGGGGAGGCGCCCATGCCCAAGAAGACGATCGCCCAGGTTGACGTTTCCGCCCAGCGGGTGCTGATCCGCGTGGACTTCAACGTGCCGCTCGACGGCGGCAAGGTCGCGGACGACACGCGCCTGACCGCGGCACTCCCGACCATCCGCTCGGTCATCGACCGCGGCGGGCGGGCCGTCCTCATGTCGCACCTCGGACGCCCCGAGGGCAAGGGATACGAAGAGCAGCTCTCGCTCCGCCCGGTCGCCAAGCGCTTGGGCGAGTTGCTTGGGCAGGAGGTCGCCTTTCCGTCGAACGACTGCATCGACGACGAAGCCGCGGCGGGCGTCCAGGCGCTCGGGGACGGTCAGTGTCTGCTGCTCGAGAATCTTCGCTTTCACAAGGGCGAGAAGAGGGGCGACGCCGAGTTCGCCGCGAAGCTCGCGTCGTACGGCGAGATCTACTGCAACGACGCGTTCGGCACGTGCCACCGGGCCGACGCGTCGATGGTCGCGGTGCCGCGCACGATGGCAGCCAAGCCCCGCGTGATCGGGTTTCTGGTCGAACGTGAGATCAAGTTCCTGGCAGAGGCGATCACCTCGCCGGCCAAGCCCTTCTGCGTCGTGCTCGGCGGGGCGAAGGTCTCGGACAAGCTCCCCGCGATCGGCAACCTGCTGCCCAAGGCCGACTCGATCCTCATCGGCGGGGCGATGGCGTACACGTTCATGAAGGCGCTGGGCCAGGAAGTTGGCGATTCACGCGTCGAGGCCGACCGCCTGGACGAGGCGAAGGCGATCCTCGAAGACGCCGCCCGGCTGCGCACGGATCTCCATCTCCCTCACGATCACATCTGCTCGACGACGTTCTCCGAGACCTCTGGCGACATCGAGGTCTTTGAGGACTCGATCAAGCCTGGGTACATGGGGCTCGACATCGGGCCGAAGACGCAGACTAAGTTCGCCCAGGAGATCCTGAAGTCGAAGACGATCGTGTGGAACGGCCCGATGGGCGTGTTCGAGTGGCGTCCCTTCCGCATGGGCACCAAGTCGGTCGCGAACGCGATCGCCGATGCGACCGCCAAGGGCGCGGTCTCGATCGTCGGGGGCGGGGATTCGGCCGCCGCCGCCGAGCGGTTTGAGGTCGCCAACAAGCTCACGCACGTGTCGACCGGTGGCGGTGCGAGCCTCGCGATGCTCGAAGGGCAGACTTTCGAGGCTGTTGAGCTGATCGATGACGCGTAGCGGCGAGCGATGATGACCGACGCACGCGCAAGGCTGTGGCGCGAGCTCTCGCGCCTCGCGGCGCTGTGTCTTGGCGTCTACTTCCTTGGGCTGACGACTCACGGGCTCACCAACTGGCAGGAAGCCCAGCGTGCCCTTGTCGCGCGAGAGATGGCGACGGCGAACGACGGCGGCGCCGAGTGGATCGTCCCGACGGTCCATGGAATCCCCTACCTCGCCAAGCCGCCCATGATCTACTGGGCCCAGCTCACGCTCGCCAAGCTCACCGGCAACGTTCCCTCGCTCGTTCATTTGCGACTCACGGTCGCCCTCGCCGCGACGCTCGCGGTCTTCCTCACCTACTTCGCCGCCCGGCGCATGCTCAACCCGCCCGACGACGACGACCCCGCACAGGCCTCCCCGGCGTGGTGGGCTGCGGCGTTCCTCGGCACGGGCATCCTGGCGGTCCGCTCCGGCCGCATCGGCGAACTCGACGCGCTGCTCCTGCCGCTCACCGTCGGCGGCGTGTGGGCCCTCTACGAGGCGTGGCGCACCCACCGCGAGCGCAAGCGCACCAACTGGCTCGCGGTCGTGCTCGCGTGCCTCTGCGCCGCCGGCGCGGGCCTGAGCAAGGGCCCGCCCGGCGTGCTCCCGATCTTCCTCGCCGCGTACGGCGGGATGGTGCTCCGTGCGGCGTGGACGCCCCCGCTTGTGGCGGGCCCAGGCGAACGCTGGATGCCGATCGGGCTCGCCTCGCTGGCTGCGGTCGTGATCGTCGCGGCGCGGTGGTCGGCGGTGCACAGCACCCGCGACGCCTTCGGGCTTGCGATCCTGGCGACCACAGGCGGTGCCGTCGCGGCCCTGCTCGCCCGCATGCTCGAGACGCGGCGGGTCGGCATGACCTGGGCGGCCCTCACGCGCACGCACCCGGTGGGCTTGCTCCTCGCCGGGCTCGCGCCCATCGTGATCTGGAGTCGCCTCGTCGCGAGCCACACCGATCCGGAACTCGTCCGCGCCGCCGCCTCGACCGAAGCGACCGAGAACCTCAACCTCCTCGTCCCCGAGAGCCCCATCAACAACCTCGAAGCGATGAGCTACGGCGTTGGGCTTGGCTCGATCGCCGCGATCGCGGCCCTCGTCTGGATCGTCCACAAGCGCCCGGCGCTCACGCTCGGCGTATGGATGATCCTCGCGTGGGTGGGGCTCGGCTTCGCGGCGTTTTCCCTGCTCGGCAAAGGCGTCCCCCGCTATCTGACCCCGCTCTGGCCGGGCGTCGCGATGCTCGGGGCGTGGTGGTTCGCTGCGGCGATCCGCAACCTCGCCATCGGTCCGACGCTCGCTCGCGTCGGCATGATCGCGGTCGCGATCCTCGCAACGGGGCAGGCGCTTTGGTATGGCATCGGGCGCGAGCTGCTTTTCCGCGATCGCTCGCCCGAGGCGCTCTGTCGCGACCTCTTGGAGCGCGAGCAGATCGACCCGAGTTCGCTCGTTGTCGTTGACCTCTGGCACCCCGCCCTCGACTACTACGCGGGCCAACCGGTCGAGCCGGTCGCGGTCGAGCACGACACGAGGGAGTTCGCTTTCGTACGAGCGATCAGGCTGGCTGATGTCCGTGAGCGGGTCGTCCAAGGCGAGCAGGTCGTGATGCTCGTGCCCGCCGACCCACAGGGTCCCGTCGCGCCGCAGACGGCGCAGGCTCTGGCAGCGGCTGGCCTTCGGATCGAGCGGGTTCCCGTCGAATCAGCGTTCTTGGTGGAGAACGGTCGCGTTGAACTGACCCCAATGCGGCTCGCCCCGATCGGTGGAGATTGGGGCAATCCCTAGTTTTTGGTGTTCCGATCATGCGACGGGCCCCCCTTCGCACCACCCCCCCCAATCACGCTAAGATCACGGCATAACTCAGCCCCACCCCCCGGGTGGGCCCCTCAGTGGGCCCGCCCATTTTTTGTGTACGGCGGGGATACGAACAGCCCATTTGCAGCTGGAGACAGCTCTACCGCGGCTCGGCGCGGCCTCGCCAGACCGTCCGCAACGCCCATCCCGCGTCATCGAGCATCACGAGCATGCAGGGCAACAACACCAAGATGATCGCGGTGGCGCTGATCAACCCGCCAGAGATCGTGATGGCCATGGGGATCAGGAACCGCGCCTGGAAGCTCTGCTCCAGCATCAGCGGCAGGAGCCCGAGCACCGTGGTCACCGTCGTCAGCAGAATCGCGCGGAACCGCGCCCGGCCCGCCTCGATGCAGGACTCCGCGACCCCGAGACCCGCCCGACGGCGGTGATTGAAGAACTCCATGTAGATCAGCGAGTCGTTCACCACAATTCCAGACAGCGCGATGAACCCGATGAGCGACAGCATCGTCATGTCGAACCCGAGCAGGAAGTGGCCCCACACCATCCCGATCATCGCGAACGGCACCGCTGAAAGCACGATCAGCGGCTGGGTGTAGCTCTGGAAGAGCCAGGTCAACACGACGAAGATCAGCCCTACCGCGGCCAACATCCCGCGAGGAAGTGTCGAGAAGCTCTCCGACTCTTCCTTCTGCCGCTCGCGTGGCACAATCCGCACGCCGTGTGCGAGCTCGATCTCCCGCAACTGCGAGACCGTCTGCCCTTCGCGCGGTGCGTCCAGCTCGGCGAGGATCTGCTTGGGGCTCTCGCGATCGGTGTTCACGTCGGCCGAGACGGTCACGATCCGCTCGCCGTCCAGGCGACGGATCGTCGCGTACGAATCGGTCTCCGTGATGGTGGCGACTTCCGTCAGCGGGACCGCTCGCCCATCGGGCGTGAACACGTGCATCGCCTCAATGGCCGCGACCGATCGCCGAACATCGCGCGGGAAGGTCACCCGCACGTCCACGTCCTCGCGATCGCCGGCGAACGTGAACGCCTCGAGCCCGTAGACAGCGCCGCGCACCTGCTCGGCGAGCGACGTGACGGTGAAGCCCAGCTCCGACGCGCCATCGCGCAGCGCGAGGCGGATCTCGCGCTGGCCCGGCTCGGAGTCGTCCGAAACGTCGTAGACGTCGGGATACGCCGCGAGCAACTCGCGCAGATCAACGGATGCGGCGCTGATCTGACGGTCGGTCGCGCCGACGATGCCGAGGCTGATGGGGGCGCCCGACGGGCCGCCACCGATCTCCTCGAACCGCAGCCTCCGCGCTCCTGGGATCTCACCGACCGCTTGGCGGAGCGCGAAAATCACCTGGTCGGACCGGCGCTGTCCCTTCGCGGTGCGTTCCTCCACCGACTGAAGTTCGAGAATCACCTGTGCAAGGTGTGGCGACTCCAGAGACCCCCGCCCCTCCAGACTCGAAACCGCCCCCACCTGCACCCAGACGCTCTTGATCTCCGGCATCGAGAGCGCCGCGTCCTCGATTCGACGCACCGCGCGATCCGTCGCCTCAGTCGGGGTCCCGATCGGCATGCGAAGCTCGGCGCTGACCGTCTCCGCGTCCGCGCTCCCGATGAAGATGAACGGCACCCGCCCGCCCGCCACCAT
>JAUIFD010000075.1 GCA_030429485.1 Phycisphaerae bacterium
CTCGACATCCCGACGCCCGCGTGGGCACGTATCGGGAAGATGGAGGACCTCAACGACGCGGTTGCGCGCACCGGACTCCCCGCTGTGCTGAAGACGCGCCGCGACGGGTACGACGGCAAGGGGCAGCAGGTTGTTCGCGAACTGGGCGAGGCGAGGGAAGCTAGCGAGCGGTTGCTCGCGGCCTGCCCGGCGGGCCTCGTGTGCGAATCGCTCGTGGATTTCGTTGCCGAGCGTTCCGCGATCGCGGCTCGTGGAGTGGGTGGCGAGGTCCGTGTCTATCCGCTCGTGACCAACGTCCACGAGGGCGGGATTCTGCGTCGGTCGACCGTCGATCCGCACCAGGGCTCTCGGAGCGAACGCGAGGCGCAACGCGCCGTCCGAGCGTTGCTCGATGAACTGGAGTATGTGGGTGTGCTTGCGCTCGAGATGTTTGAACTCGCGAGTGGTGAGCTTCTCGCGAACGAGTTTGCGCCGCGCGTGCATAACTCTGGGCACTGGACGATCGAGGGTGCGGTCACGAGCCAGTTCGAGAACCACCTCCGCGCCATTGTCGGCTGGCCGCTCGGTGAAACAGAGGCGACCGGGCGGGTCACCATGACGAACCTGATCGGCCAGGCGCCGCCGACGCCGGAGTTGCTCGCCGACGCCCGCGCCCACGTGCACCTCTACGGCAAGTCGCCAGCGCCCGGACGGAAGATCGGGCACGTCACGCACGTGGCTTAGCCGCCGCCGGGCGGTGTTGTCGGTTGGAGCGCATTGAGGCGCGCGGTCTCAGCGTCAGAGAGGTCGCTCGCCCGCAACCGCTCCATCGCTGGGCCGAGATCAACGCCTGCGCTCGCGGCGTGCTCCATGGCGGTAAGCCACTGGTCGACGGATGCGCCCAGTGCGGAAGCGTCATCGAGACGCCCGAGGCGAATGAGTGCGTCGAGGCGAGCGACCGTCGTTCGCGTGGTCTGCGTAGGGGCAAGTGCGACGGTGTTGAGCAGGTCCAATGCCTCAATCGCGCCGTCGGGACGCCGCAGGGTGAGGCGCACCTCCGCGAGCATCACAAGGCCCTCCGTGCGTTCGGGGGAAGGCGGTGCGGTGCGCGCCGGATCGGCGAGGGCCGCAAGCAAACGCTCGCGCTCGTCGAGTGGCTCGGTGTCACGCACGAGCATGAGGATGTCGCGATCGGGCAGGCGCGCGGCGACCTGAGCCAGCTGCGAGGCCCAGTCGGGTGCATCGGTCGCCATGGCGCGGAGGCGCTGGTAGCGCTCGGCGGTGGGTCCGTGC
Source organism: Phycisphaerae bacterium (assembly GCA_030429485.1). Classification (GTDB taxonomy): domain Bacteria; phylum Planctomycetota; class Phycisphaerae; order Phycisphaerales; family UBA1924; genus JAUIFD01. The sequence goes on from JAUIFD010000075.1 coordinate 1,273, forward strand.
TCGCGCGTCGCGCGCGCCGCGGCCGGGCAGACGTCCGGCGAGACGCTCGCGGCGTCGAGCAGATCGTCAACGAAGGTCGGAAAGTCGGCGAGCGCCTCGGCCGCGTTGAGGCGGACTCGCGCGTCCTGCGATGCGAGCAGGGTCGAGAGGCGGGCGTGCTGGTCCGGCGCGAGCTGCGCAAGCAGTCGCACGCCCGATGGACTGAGCGAGGTCGCAGCTGCCGCGCGGAGCGGGGCGAGCGCGCGGTCCACGTCTTCGCGCGGCAGGAGGCCCACTCGTTCGAGTGACCACAGCACGCGGGCCGCCGCGGGACGCACGCTCTGCACCTCGATCCAGCGGAGCGCCGGCGTGACGACCCGCGAATCCGGCCAGCGCGATGCAGCGGTGAGCAACGCCTCGGCGGCGCGCGGATCACTCTCCCACGCCAGCGCATCCAGGACGGCCGGCGCGGAGGCGTCGAGCGCAAGGCGGTCGAGCAGTTGCGCCGCGCGCATCCGGGCATCAGGGTCGCTGCGCCCGAGCAGTTCCACGGCGGCGTCGGCGAGCGGCGCGGGATCGACCTCCGACGCGCTCCGCATCGCGAGGCCGGTGCCGATTGCGGAGAGCTGGGCGTCGGGGTCGCGGATGAGCTCCGCGATGAAGGCGGGTCGCTCCGAGGGCGCGAGCGCCAAGTGAAGTCGGCGCGCCAACTCGGCAGCCCGCGTGCTTCGCTCGTCTGCACGCCCCTCCGCGAGTCTGACCGAATCCGCGAGCGAAGCGGTGAGCGCGCGATACCACGCGGCGGGATCTTCGGGCATCGAGGCGAGCCACTCGCTCCACTCATGGGCCGACGCGTCGCGCGTAGGTTCGACGCCCGCCAACGTCCGGAGGGCTGCGAAGAGAGTGGGGTTCGGGTCGGCAACTGCGGCCTCGATCAGCACGGCTGCGGCGCGGCGCGTGCGGGTGCGCGCGAGCGCGTTGGTCACCCCCGGCGTCGCGCCGGTCGCGTACAGGTTGGACGAGAGCGGCACATCGAGCCAAGCGGGGAGCCCGGGGGCCCTCGCGAGCTCGGCGAGCAAGAGCGACGCCGCGCCGGGACTCCCGCCGCCCAGGGCCCGATCCGCCGCTGCTGTGAGGTCGATGTTCTGTTCGGCGGCCGAATCGAGGATCGCCTCGGCGAGGCGGCTCGCAGCCTGCTGGCGCGCTTCTGGGGGGGCGGTCTCGTTGAAGAGCGGCTCCCAGGCGTCGCTCGCGGCTCTGGGAGTGTCCGGATCAGCGATCCGCGTCGGATCACCCGGATCAAGCTGATCGCCCCACGCGCCGGCAGCGAGAAGTCCGATCACCACCAGGATCTCAGCGAGCCCCCTAGGCATCTCGGGAGGATAGGGACGTTGGGGTGTGGATCGTGGTGGTTTGGCCCCGACCGATGCCGTAGCATGCGCCCGGCGACCATGAGCGACTGGCACGACGCGGAACAGCACGTGGAACGGGCGCACGCGGCCTTCGAGGCCGGCCAGTGGTCCGAAGCCGAAGCCGAGCTTCGGGCGGCGCTGTCGCGCGACCCCTATCAGCCCGAGTGGCATTACAACCTCGGACTCACGCTCGATGCGGCCGGACGCAACGACGAGGCCGCGGCTTCGTTCCGCGAAGCCTGGGAGTTGGGGTGCGAGTCCGAGCCGAACCCTGCGATGATGGTGGGGGTGTCACTCCTGCGCGCGGACAAGGTGCGCGAGTCACTCGAGTGGTTTGAGCGGGCGGGCGAGGCGAGCCCGGACGATCCCGAGGTGCTGGTCCATCGCATCGACGCCCACGCGCGCCTGAACGAGCACGAGCAGGCGGAAGTCGCGTTCTACATGGCGCAGCAGATCGCGCCCGATTATGCCGACGCGTACGCCGCGATGGCGGATTCGCTGCTGGATCGGCGCGAGTTCGACCGGGCCATCTGGTGTCTGCGCGAGTCGGCGCGGCTTGATCCGGACATGCCGCGTGTGCATGCGCGCCTCGCGGAGGCTTATGCCGAGACAGGTCGGCACGAGCGCGCCCGGCAGTTGTACCTCGCCGAGCTCCGGCAGAACCCGGGTGATACGGACGTGATCCTCGATCTGGGCGCGTTGCTCGTGGACATGAACCGTCCCGCGGAGGCGCACGAGAAGTTCCGGCGGGTCCTCGAGATCGAGCCCGACCACGCGGGCGCGCACTTCGAACTGGGCGAACTCGCGTTGGCGCAGGAGGATCAGGAGACCGCGCTGCGCCAGTTTGACATCGTGGTTCGTCTCGACCCGAACTACGCGGGCGCCAGACGGCGACTGGCTGAGGCGCTGTTGCGCAGGAACCGAGAGGGCGACGGCGCGCGTGCACGGGCGCTGCTGCTGGCGGACTTGCGCACCCACCGTGCCGAGCCCGGGCGGACACACCAAGACGACCTTGTAGACCTCGGCGTGCTGCTGCTGGACGCGGAACGTGCGGACCTCGCCGAGCCGGTGTTCGATGAAGCGCTGGCCCGCAAGCCGGAGGACGCGGAGCTCTTTCACCTGCGCGCGGTGGTTCGTTTTCGGCAGGGTCGACTGGCGGAGGGGATCACCGATGCAAGAGCGGCTGTGGAGCGCGACGCGGGTTGCCTCGCCGCGATGCACAACCTCGCGCTGGCGAACCTCGAGGACGGACGCTGGCTGCGCGCGCGGTACTGGGCGCAGCGGGCGCGGCGGGTCGATCCGGACGACGCGGGCCTTCGGCGTCTCCGCCTGAAGCTGCGCGTACGCGCGATCGCGGAACTCGTGCGCTGGGGGTGGCGGGTGACAGTCGGGCGGCTCTCGGCGTCGGTAGGGCGGTAGCAGGGGGTTCTCCCCGTTGCGATCTGGCCCGCCGCTTTCCGGACTAGTTTCAGGGTTTGTTGGTGTGGGTTGGGAAGTGGCTGCATCCTTGTTCCAGCCGCAAGGCGGAGAATGTTGTCATGCAGATCGAATCCGGGAAGCAGATCGCGCGGGCAGAGTTGATGGCTGCTGCTGCGGCAATCGCCGCCGGGTCGGTGGCGTACGGAGATCCCGTGCGCTTCGACAACGACGGTTCGTTTGCGTGGGGAGACGGCTCTTACTTTGATATCACGCGTGGCGTGCATGCACAGACCGGTTTGGATACCGGCGCGGGGAGCTTCCAGCAGACGCTCGTCTACCACACCGATCCCTACTACCTCGACATGTACTCCAGGGCCACGCTCCGTGGCTCGACGCCGACCGACCAGGTCGGCTGGGGTGAGTCCACTGACTATGTCTACGGCGTGGTGAAGAACGACTTTGGGGCCACCATTCCCAACTCGCGAATCGAGGGGTTCTATCAGGCTGCGAGCTTTGGGTACTACTACGTTCTCTTCGGTGGATACACGAGCGCGTGGAAGAGCGGACTCGGGTATGCGGCGCTGCGGTTCGATCTCGACGACGGCACGCACTACGGTTGGGCGGCGCTCAACGGGCGACGCTCAAGCGCGCCGGACGGCGGGTTTCTGTTCGACCTGCTCGCTTGGGGCTACGAGACGACGCCGGGCGTGAGCATCCAGGCTGGCGCAACGCCGACTCCGGGTGGCGCCTTGGCGCTGCTCGCGATCGGCGCCGGCGCTGGGCTGACGCGTCAGCGGCGGTAGCGGCCGACGCCAACCCAGAAGGCTAGTTTCTCCGCTCCGCGAGCAGCCTCGCCGCTTCGTCCACGTCCTTGTCGCCTCGCCCGGAGCAGCAGACGACGATCGCGGCCTCTTTGGGCATGGTCGGCGCGATGCGCATGGCAGCAGCGATCGCGTGCGAAGTTTCGAGCGCGGGGATGATGCCCTCCTCTCGCGCGAGCGCCTGGAATGCGCGCAGGGCTTCAGTGTCGTCAGCGACTTCGTACACGACGCGCCCGGAATCCTTCCAGAACGAGTGCTCGGGGCCGACGCCGGGATAGTCGAGCCCAGCAGAGCACGAGTGGGCGTCGAGGGTCTGCCCGTGCTCATCTTGCATGACATAGCTCATCGAACCGTGCAGCACGCCCGGCGAGCCGAGTGAGAGCGGGGCGGCGTGGTCGCCCGGGCTTGGCGAGCGTCCGCCCGCTTCGACGCCGATGAGCTTGGTGTCGATGTCCTCGATGAACGGGTGGAAGATGCCGATGGCGTTCGACCCGCCGCCGACGCACGCGACGACGCACTCAGGGAGGCGCTCGAGCTTGCGCAGGCACTGGGCTTTGGTCTCGATCCCGATGATGCGCTGAAACTCGCGCACGATCATGGGGAACGGGTGCGGCCCGACGACCGAGCCGAGGATGTAGTGGGTCGTTTCGTACGAGCCCATCCAGTCGCGCATCGCCTCGTTGGTCGCGTCCTTGAGCGTGCGCGAGCCGGCTTCGACCTGCACGACCTCCGCGCCCATGAGCTCCATGCGGATGACGTTGAGCCGTTGGCGCCGAGCATCCTCCGCGCCCATGTAGACGGTGCACTCGAGCCCGAAATGTGCGGCGGCGGTGGCGGTCGCGACGCCGTGCTGCCCGGCGCCGGTCTCCGCGATCACGCGTCGCTTGCCCATCTTCTTCGTGAGCAGGGCCTGACCGAGTGTGTTGTTGAGCTTGTGCGCGCCGGTGTGGAGCAGGTCCTCGCGCTTGAGCCAGATCTCCGCGCCGTGTTCTTTGGGGGCGGCGCGCCGGATGCCGCGCTCCAGGCGCTCGGCGTGGTAGAGGGGCGTGGGTCGTCCGCCAAAGTCATTGAGCAACGCGCGCAGGCGTTGCCAGAAGTTCTCGTCGCCGCTCGTGGCGGCGAACGCCTCTTCGAGTTGGTGGAGCGCGGGGATGAGCGTCTCCGGCACGTACACCCCGCCGTAGGGCCCGTAGCGCCCGCGCTCGTCGGGCCACTCGGAGAGACGGCGCGGCGGGGCTTCCTCGGGCGTCGCGGGGGCGGCGGTGTCGGTCGTCATGGGCAACGGTAGGTGCAGCGTTACTCGGCGAGGCTGGCTGCTGCGCACCCGCAGAGTCGGTAGAGCACTCGTGCGCCCACGTCGGCATCCCAGGGCGTCGCGGGATTCACCTCGACCAGGTCGAAACCCACGACACGGCGCTCCGTCTTCGAGAGGGCCGCGAGGAGGTATGACAGCTCGCGGAAGGAGAGCCCGCCGGGCACGGGCGTGCCGGTCGAGGGACAGAGCGAGGGATCAAGCCCGTCGATATCGAGCGAGATGTAAACCCGCTGGGGGAGCGAGCCGACGACCTCCTGCGCGATCTGGGCGAAGGTCTCGCCCGGGCCGTCAGCACTGGCTTGGGTGCGGTCGAAGAGGTCGTCGTCGTACCACACTCGGCAGCGCGAATCGCGCTCAGCGAGGTCGGCTTCGGCGCGCCCGAAGTCGCGGATGCCGATGGACGCGAGGCGCGTGACGCCCGGCACGCGGTGTAGCACGTTGTGCATGATCGAGGCGTGCGAGTGCTTGAACCCCTCGTACTGCTCGCGGAGATCGAGATGGGCGTCGATGTGCAGGATGCCGATCTCCGTGTGAGCCTCCGCGCAGGCGCGGATCGCGCCGAGGGGCACGGAGTGATCGCCACCGATGAGCCCCGGGATGCGCCCTTCGGCGAGGGCGGTGGCGGCGCGGGCGTGGGTCCAGCGTTCGACTTCGTCGCCCAACTGATCCACGCGTTCGACCGCTTGTTCGTCTGCCTCGCTCGCACCGCCGCGCTCGATGATGGGCTCGGCGAGGGCGGCCGCTTCTTCGCTCCATGCACGCACGTGCGGGTCTTCGTCCTCCATGAAGACCCCGACGCGCCACGGCTCGCCGAAGCGCCGGTCGGTGAGATCGACCTGGGCCGAGGCTTCCCGGATCGCTTCCGGCCCGAGCGCCGTGCCGCGGCGGTACGAGGTGGTCGCCTCGAAGGGGACGGGGATGAGCACGATGCGCGCATCGTCGCGCGCGGTCGGCAGGCCGAAGACGCCGAGCGAAGTGTCGGCGGGGGCGTCGGGATTAAAGTTGGTAGACATCGTGTCGTGGTCCGGATGGCGATTCATGGCGTCTCATCCGTGTGCGAGAGGATTGCCGCGAAGAGCAACGCGATGGCGAGCACGCCGACTGCGCCCGAGGCGAGCCAGTACGGCATCCACGCCGCGGACTGCCGGTCAAGGGTCGCGCCGGTGTGTCGAAAGACGGCGAAGTCGGCCGTGCCGGCGTCTTCGGCGTTCTGCGTCGTCACTTTGAGGACGATCTCGCTTCCGCCGTCCGCGTGGATGTTGGTGATCCGTCGGTAGCTGCGTCCGAGCAGCTTCGCCCATCCGTCGGCGTCGCTTGTGCGTACATCCGCGCCGCTCGCATCGTGGATGTCGACCCGGAGCGGAGGCACCGGGTCGTTGACGTCGTCGACGACCATCCATAGCACCATCGCGTCGGCGTCGGGGGGCACTCGCACCGTGCGCTCCACACCCTCATCGAACTCCACGATCGGAAAGCCGACCCTGGGGAACACGCCACGCACGAAGAAGAGCGTGCTCACTGCGGCGCCACCGATCGAGAGCAGCGCGAGTGATGCTGCGCAGATGAAAAGCACTCGGCGGGAGGGTCGCCGCACCATCACACCAGCAGCGACGCGGGCTGTTCGAGGTACTGCTTGACGGTCTGGAGATACTGCGCCGCCATCGCACCATCGATCACGCGGTGGTCCGACGACATGGTCATCGCCATCTCGTGGCCGACCACGAGCACCGTGTCGCCGTCCTCATCGGTTTCGAAGAACGGCTTCTCGATGGCGCGTCCCACAGCGAGGATCGCAGCGTTGGGCGGGTTGATGATCGCGGTGAAGTGATCAACGCCGAACATCCCCAGGTTGGAGATGGTGAAGGTCGAATCGCTCATGTCCTCGACAGAGAGGCCCTTGTCGCGAGCCTTCTTCGCGAGCCGCTTGGTTTCGCCCGAGATGTGGCGCAGCCCGTGGCGGTCCGCGTCGCGGAGCGTCGCGACGACGAGCCCCCCGCCGCGCTCCGGCGGGAGCGAGACAGCGACGCCGATATTGACCTGCCCGTGCAACAAGATCGAGGGGCCCTTGTCGCTCCACGACGAGTTGATGTAGGGGTGCTGGTGCATCGCGAGCGCACACGCGCGGACGAGGAAGTCGTTGACCGAGAGCTTGATGCCCTGGGATTCGAGCTGGTCGTTGAGCTGCTGGCGGAGTTCGAGGAGGGCATCCATCCGCGCGGAGACGGTGACCTGGTAGTGGGGGATGGTGGTCTTGGATTCGACGAGCCGTCGGGCGATCGTGCCCCGCATGCCGGAGAGCGGCTCGGTGCGCGACTCGAGCGCGCCGGGCGTGATGGGCATGGGGTCCGGGGTTGTGGCGCTTCGTGGGGCAGCGCCGGTGGAGGTCGCGCGGGAGCCAGCCGCCTCGACATCCTTCTTGACGATGCGTCCGGACGGACCGGAGCCCGAAATGGAAGCAAGGTCGATGCCGCGCTCCTCTGCGATCTTGCGCGCGAGGGGCGAGGCGAAGACGCGCTGCGTGCCGTTGGAAGCCGAGCCGTTCGAGGTGGCTGGAACTGAAGTCGGAGCGGTGGCGGTAGCGGTCGGAGAGCTGGACGAGGCGGGAGCCTCGGAACTCCCTTCCGCCTTCTTCTTGGGGGCCGAGGACCCCGCGGACGCGGCTGCAGCCTCCAGGCTCTCGCCTTCCTCAGCGAGCACCATGATCGTCGTCCCGACCGCGACGAGCTGGCCTTCGGGCACCGCGACCTTCGCGACCTTGCCGTCGTCGTAGACCTGAAGCTCCATCGTGGCCTTGTCGGTCTCAACATCGGCGACCACGTCGCCCGAGGAGACCGCCTGCCCCTCCTGCACGTGCCACTTCACAACGGTGCCCTGCTCCATGGTGTCGGAAAGGCGCGGCATGGTCACATCGATGGGCATCGGGCGGCTCCGGTCGCTCGGGTTCAGGCGGGATCGTAGGAGTAGCCGCCGGACTCAGCCGGGCAGGCGTTTGGGCTTCGCGGGGGCTTCGAGAGAGGCCTCGATCAGCGCCCTGATCTGCGTGAGCTTCGGCCGGCTGGCGCCAAGCTCAACGTACCGCTTGGCCTTCCGCCCTGGCGTTGCCACAAGCAGGCCGGTGGGGTCGTCCATCAACGCGCCGAGAGGGAAGTCGAGCCGCAGGACATCGTCGCGGTAGACGAGTTGGCAGATCGAGCCCTTGATCGGCCCGCCGCGGGCTGGGTCGAAGAAGGAAATCGCATCCCAGGCGACCCGCTCCGCAGCGGTGGGGGCGAGTGCAAAGACCGTGCGACGCACTCGTGCTCCTCGCTGACGGAGCGGAGCGGGCAGGGCAAGCATGAAGTCGTCGGGCGAAGGCATGGCGAGTTGATAGTCGGGAGACTCGCGGGTGAGTCTGCTAAGTGAATCGTCAGTTACCAGCGGTGCCCGTCAAAAGGTGAGGCGACTCAACAGCCCGCCGAAGGGCATCGACATCTGCAAACGGGAAACACTCGGATTCATCATGACCAGTAGAGCGTGGGATGCGCACCCATGCTGCGATCATGGTGAGGACAGCGACGAGCCCGCCCACTACAGGCTTGGTCGCGACGAGCCAGATCGTCGAGCCAACAGTGCCGAGGATGCTCGCTGCCTTCATGTACCAGAGCACGCCCGGCGCGGGGCGCTCCACCATCGGCTCGCCCGTGCGGAGCAGCAGCAGCGCACGCGCGGCGTAGGCCCGCGCCGGCGCCGGGAACTCGCGCCAATGGATTCGTTGCGTTCTGAAGTCGCAGTACCAACACCAGGCGAGTTCGTGGTGGATCGCGTCGCACGCGTTGTCGCGATCGAGCGGGCCGCCTTTCGCCTCCGCGAGGCGCTCGTACCCGCGGTTGGTGAGCTTGCCGCGGAGGAGTTGGCGGAGCAGCGTGAGATACTCGCGCCGGGCGTTAGTGTCGATTTTCTGTGAGTGCTTCTTGTTCACGGGAGTCAGGTCTTCAAGCTTCGGTGCCCTGTTCGTGCCGGCTCTGAGAAAAAGAGCCGAGCCGATAGGCTACCTTCACGGTTGCAACCCGCGTTCCTGAGTGAGAGAGTGGTATGCCCAGGTCGACCGAGTCCATCCCGGCCCGCCTCGCAGATCTTGTGTCTGTGACTTCCGCGATGTAGTCGCATGTGTCCTGTGTTCCGGAGCCCGACATCGCGCACTCAATCCGGTGAATCCCGTCGAGGGCGACACCGAGTTCGTCCGCGATCTCAGCCGCTGTGGCTTTCGCCCGTGCGGCAGCGACGCGCAAGAGTTCAGTAGCCGGGCGTAGCTCACCGAACCTCCATGCGACATGTCTAACTGTGCAGTGCTTGGTGGTCGATGCCTCGCCAAGCACTTTGGGGAGCTCTGCAGTCGAGCACCGAACGTTGATGCGGTAGGTCGTGTTGTTGCCAATGGTAACGTCCACGAAAGAAATGGCGTCGTCATCCAGTCCAGCGGTCAACAGCGCGTCAACGAAAGTACGTACTTCGTCGGCTCGTTTGAGGGCGTCTCGCCCGAAGTAGAGCGTTGACCCTCGGATGGAGATGGCGACGTCGGCTCCGGTGGCTTCGACCGCTTCGGCCTCTTTGCCCACCACCTCAAAGAGATCGAGCGATTGTCCTGCCTCGGCGCGGTGTTTCACCCCACAGCACCCCGCACCGCCGCGATAATGCGCTCCGTGCTCGGTAGGTACGCCGCCTCGAGCTGCTTGGCGTAGGGCGTCGGCACGTCCTCGGTGTTCACGCGCACCGGCGGGTGGTCGAGCCAGTCGAACCCGCGCTCGATGATCTGCGTCACCACCTCGCTCGCGACCGACCCAAACGGCCAGCACTGGTCCACCACCACGACACGGTTGGTCCGCTTGATGCTCTCGATCACCGAGTTCATGTCGAGGGGGCGGATCGTGCGCATGTCGAGCACGTCCACGTCGATGCCCTCGCCCGCGAGCGCGTCCGCCGCCTCGAGGCAGAAGTTCACCGGGCGTCCGAACGACACGAGCGTGCACGCGTCGCCCTCGCGCAAGCGGGCCGCCTGTCCGAAGGGGATGTAGTACTCCTCCTCCGGCACGTGCGCCTTGTCGCCCAGCATGCGCTCGGACTCCAGGAAGAACACGGGATCCGGATCGAGGATCGCGGTCTTGAGCAGGCCCTTCGCGTCATACGGACACGAGGGGATCGCGATCTTCACGCCGGGCACGTTCGCGTAGAGCCCCTCGACGGTCCACGAGTGCGTCGAGCCAAGCTGCCCACCCGCGCCGTCGTTGCCGCGGAAGACGATGGGGCAGCCCCACTGCCCGCCGGACATGTAGAGCATCTTGGGCACGTTGTTCATGATCTGGTCTGCCGCGACCAGCGAGAACGACCACGACATGAACTCGATGATCGGGCGGAGCCCATACATCGCCGCTGCCGCCCCGAGCCCGGCAAAGCCGTTCTCGGAGATGGGGGAGTCGATGATGCGCTTCGGGCCAAACTCGTCGAGCATGCCCTGCGAGACCTTGTACGCGCCGTTGTACTCCGCGACCTCCTCGCCGAGGAGGAAGACACGCTCATCGCGCCGCATCTCCTCGGAGATCGCCTCGCGGAGGGCTTCGCGAAACTGGATGACCCGGTCGCCCTCGCGGGAGGGCAGGGGCTTGGACCAATCCGGCTCGGCATACCCGCCCGGGAGCGCGGGGTGATCGACAAGCTGGCCGCCGGGCGGCACGGGTGAGGTCATCGTCAGCACTTCTAAGTCTCCAACCACCGGTGCGGTCGTTCGCTGCGCGTATGGTAGCGCGTCCGCCGGGCATCCCGCCCCGCACCCCGCCGGCTCGGACGGCCCCGCGATTCCCCGGAGCGACCCGCATGGGCTTTGAAGACCTCGCCTGGCTCTTCCGGTGCGACCACCGCAACCGCGGCATCCTGCGCCTCGACTTCGACGAGGCAGCTGTGCTCTGGCGGGCGGTGCGGGCGACGCGGGGCGACATCCTCGAGATCGGGCGTTTGCTCGGGGGGTCGACGGTGCTGCTCGCCGAGGCGTCTCGCGAGGGACCCGATCGGGCTCCAGGTGGCCTGGGGAGCGGCCGACGGATTGTGAGCCTCGATATCGCTCCGCGACACCGTCCCGAGTGCGAGGCGTACTTCGCTCGCGAAGGCGTGCGCGAACGTCTTGACCTGCGCATCGCCAACGCCCACCTCCCGATCGCGTCGGACGAGCGCTTCGGCATGTGCTTCATCGATGGCGATCACTCGTACGAGGGCGTGCGGGCCGACACGTGCGCACACTGGGATCGGATCGACACCGGCGACGGGCTCGTGGTCTTCCACGACGCGATCCCTAATGACGGGCTCGATTTCAAGAACGACGGCACACTCGCGCACGCCCCAGGCGTGCTCCGGTGGTGCGAGGAGTTGCTCGCGACGGGGTGCGCTGAAGAGGTGGAGCGGGGCGGCTCGATGCTCTGTGTACGAAAGACGAGGGAGCTCCCCGCGGCGCTCGTCGAGGAAGCGATCGCAGTGTGGCGCGAGTAGAGCCGAATGGACCGTGCCACTGACCTGCTTTGAGGTCAGTGCTGGCCCGTCAAGTGGTGGAGTTATCGAATGAGCCACGAGACAGAGCTTTGGTACTGTCCGTTCTACAAGCGGGTGATTGCAGAGGGCAAGTGCCTTGACATCAACTACGAGCGATTCGGCTATATGAATGCTGATTACCTTCGCGAAGTTACGAGGTTGACTGGGAAGACGAAGGCAGAGATTGACGAGACCTGCAAAGCATGCCCCAACCGTCCCGCAATCGACCCCATTGACAGCTTCGGCCCGAGTCGGCTGTCGTAGGCGGCCGCTCCGGACCCCGCCTTGCAAAGAGCACTGACCTCAGAGCAGGTCAGTGCCACGGGAGGCAGTCCGCGCCGACCACCGGGGCGTCGGACGAGGCTCACTCGCCATCCCGTTCACCGGTATCGGCGCCCGTCCGCTTCGACCAGATCGCGTACGGCACCGCCACCGCCAACATGATCACGCCCAGCGCAAGCATCGCAATCACGCGCCACGCGGGCGCAACCGTCGCAAGATCAATCGCCACGACCTTCAGCGCCGCGAGCCCGATCAGCCCGAGCCCCACATGGCGCGCGATGCGCACCCGCCGCCAGAAGCCGACCGCGATCGCCCCCGCGCCCACGATCGCCCACCACAACGAGAGCGTCGCACGCTCGGCTGTCTGATCGTCAAAGATGATCGCTGCGGAGCGTGAGATCTCGGCGCTGGTCACGACGAGCAACGCGGCGCAAGTGCCCACGATGGCGCCAATCCACACGCCGCGCGACGCGATGATCGATCCCGGTTCGACGCGACGCGCGGTCGCGATCGCTCCCAACCCGACCAGCGCGACAGTCCCTCCAACCCAAGGCCCAGGAGCCATGAAGACCGCGAAGGTCGCGCGCGTTTGCAGCGACGAGTCAGCCCAGGCGGCGCTCCAAGCGACCAACGTGCCGCCCAAAGCGCACAGCCCAATCACCGAGGCGTGCGCCCAGCGCACCCGTGTTCCCCCCACGATCAGCGCCGCCGACCCGATGAGCCAAGCCAAAGTGAGCGCGAAGAGATCCGTGCGACCGGCGATGATCGAGAGCCCCGCAAGAGCGGTCGCGACCGCGAGGCAAGCCGTCCCGCGAGCCGTGCGTTTGCTCGGCGACCCAAGCCACCCGACCGCGATCCACGACGCGCCCGTCGCCCAGGCGAGGACCATCCATCTTGAGAGAGCGATGCCGAGGATCGGTTCCTTCAGGAGCCAAACGCCACCCCACTGGTACGCGTCGATGAGCAGGCGCACCACGGCGACGCAGAGTGTCGCGAAGGCGTAGTGGTGCAGCGCGCGAGCGCGTGCGAACCGCGCGGCAACCGCAGCCCCCACGCCCACCGCGAGGAGCGACACGATCTCCGCCCATCCCGCAAAGGCGAACACGACCGCAACGATCAGAAACGCGCCCGCCTGGGCGTAGAGCGTGAGCCCGAGTCGCTCTGCGTCGGTTCGCGGCGCATCGCGCAACACGCGCAGATGTCCCGCCAGGATGCTCCCCGCGACGAGTGCGGCAGCTCCGATCGCTGCGGGCGCGAGCCAACTCGACCAAGCCGCCTGACCCATGAGATACCACGCGAGCCACGCGGTCCAGGCGCTCGTCGCGATCGAGAGCGCGAGCGGGTGGATCAGTTTGTACGTCCGCCTTGAGATCGGTGCGTGTGCGCTCAGGGGTGGCGTTGGAGCATCTTCGTTGACATCTTCGCCATCGACTTCCGCCCCTTTGCGATCAGACGGTTCGGGCCGATCGCCGATCAACCCCGACCGCTTTGCGGACCCGAGCAACTCCGCGTGGAAAAGGGCCCACACGCCAAAGACGAACACGATCCCGATCTCGGGCGCACCAGAGCCGCGCGAGAAGGTCCAGAGCAGCCCGAGCAGCGCCGTGCCCACCCACGCGAGCTCGCGCATCGGGGCGAACGGTCGGCGTCGCCAGTACGAGAGCGCGAGTCCCACCGCGCAAAGCGCCAGAAGATAGAGCGGGAGCGCGATCACAGGCGAGTCGCTCGATGCCAGCAGGATCGGTGCGAGATACCCGCCGATCAGCGCGAGCACACCGACCGCGAGCAACCTCGAGCGCAAGGCGATCGCGATCCCGAGCGCGGTCGTTGCCGCGAGCAAGATGAACGCGACCGAGGACGAGTGAATGAGCCCGAAGTAGGAGTACGCGCCGTAGGCCGCGACGTAGATCGCC
>JAUIFD010000280.1 GCA_030429485.1 Phycisphaerae bacterium
CCGCAGTTCAGCGCGCCACGCCCACCACCCCCAGCGATCACCCTCCCCCAATCCGCGCACATACCATCACCACCCCGCCCGCAATGGGCGTCAACACCCCGCCTGGTACGCCGCAAGAAACGCGAAGAAGTCGTTCGTGTTGACGAGGGTGTCCGCGTTGAAGTCCGCGTCCGCGCTATTCGCTTGGTACGCCGCGAGATACGCGAAGAAGTCGTTCGTATCGATGGTCGTGTCGCCGGTGGCGTCGGGCGGACAGAGCCCGCCGAGACGGAAGACCGCGAGCTGATTCGAAGAGAAGGGGTCGCCGTCGTCGACCACCGCGACGAGTGCCGACTCGGTCGCGGAGAGCTTGGCGCCCAGGGCGAGCCCTTCGAGGTTGCCGAGATCGCCGGACCAGCACAGCGTCTTCGCGACCCGCGTGAAGGTCGCGCCGTCGAGCGCGTCGAGCCCGCGCACGTCGGTCGCGCCGGTCCGATCGATCGAGTAGATGCGCGCATCAAACAGCGGCGCCGGGAACGCGAGCGACCGCTCGAGCGCCAGCAGCCCGCCGCCGGGTAGCAGCACAAGATCCGAAAGCCCGCTCTGCCCCGAGTTCGTCAGCGGCACGTACCCACCATGCATCGCGTCGACCTGATACACCAGCTGCGCCCCAAACTCACCAGTCCCAGCATTAAACACGGCGAGCCGCACATCCGTGGCATCACTCGGCGTCGCGCGCAGGCCGTCGACGCGGAGGGCCTCCTCGTTCGCCGTCCATCCCACGCCTGCGCGCACGGTGAGGGACTCCAACCCGAGGTTATTGCGCCGGTTGAGGAATACGGGCGGGGCGTCGATGGTGCGCACGCGGGCGCCGGTGGTGAGGTCGAACTCGACGACGGAGGGCGTGCCTTCTTCAGCGAGGAGGATGCGGGTGTCGGAGAGGGCTGCCGCGCCCTCCCAGTCGGCGGTGGTGTCGAGCGTGAGCCCGGCGATGTTGGTGAGCGCGGCGATGGCGCCGTCGGCGTTGAGGTGGAGGTCAAAGAGGATGAGCTTGTCGGAGCGGTCAAGGACGGCCGCGTAGCGGTCGGCGGAGAGGTGCGTGACGGCGCTGACGCCGGTGACGTCGAAGGCGACGTTGTGCTGATCGGTGGCGGAGGAGGGGAGCGGCGTGGTGTCGGCGAGGGTGATGGAAAGCTGTGCGCATGCGAGGGGCGCCGGGATGAGGAGCGCGAGTGCGACGAGGGTGTGTGTGAGTTTGTTTTGGCCGGTTGGCATGCACGCTCCTCCACGGTGAGCGTACCTGGGGAGGGACGGGGGAGGAAGGGGATTCGTTATGCCCGGGAATCGGGGGCGAGTTGGCGTCGGCGGAGGCGGTCGATGCGGTCGGCGCTGGCGTGAAGGGCGCTGAGGGTGAGGTCGCCTTGGTCGAGCGCTTCGAGGATGGCGCGGACCATGCGGGGGGCGGGGTGTGGGGAGGTGTGTTCGGGGGAGTGCTCGGAGCCGGGGCCGTTGAAGCCGTGGAGGACCATGTCGACTCCTGCGGCGAGTGCGCGCACGGTTGCTTCGGGGTTGGGCCAGCGGTCGGAGACGGCGCGCATGTCGATGGAGTCGGTGATGATGACGCCGGGGTACGCGAGCGTGGTGCGCAGTTGGTTGATCCATGCGCGTGAGAGTGTGGCGGGGAAGTCGGGATCGACGGTGCGGTGGAGGACGTGGGCGACCATGGCGGCCTGGGCGTCGAGGAGGTGCGTGTAGGGGTCGAGTTCGCGCGCGCTGTCGTGGGAGTTAGTGATGTCGGCGAGGTGGAAGTGCGTGTCCTGATGGGCGCCGGCGAGTCCTGGGAAGTGCTTGATGCAGGTGGCGACGTTGTGCGCGTTGTGCGCGTCGATGCACTCGCGCGCGCATTGGGCGACGGTCTCGGGATCGGTGGCGTAGCTCCGCGAGTGGGCTGCTTCGACGTTGGTCGGGGTGGCGGGGGCGAGGTCGATGCAGGGGGCGAGGTTGAGATCGAAGCCGAGGCGGGCGAGGCGCGCGGCGCAGCGGTTGTGCGCGGCGGCGCGCGCTTCGGGGGCGCGTGTGGCGAGGGCGGCGGGTGCGGGGTCGGGCTCGAAGCCGCGGCGCGGGGTGAGGCGCGCGACCGAGCCGCCTTCCTGATCGATGGCGACGATGCAATCGGGGGCGAGTCGCTCGCGGATGTGCTGGATGAGGGCGCAGGTCTGGTCGGGGCTGAGGATATTGCGGGGGGCGCGTCGGGTCGCGTCGTCGTGCGACGCGCCGGCGGCGATGAGTGCGTCGCGCGTGGGGACGTCGACGTCGAAGAGGATGATGGCGCGGATGCCGACCTCGGCGCAGGCGTCGAGGTCGGCGTCGAAGATGGGATCGCCCGGGCCCGAGCCCCGGACGCCCACGCAAACGAGGCTTGCGGCGGGGTGTGGTGTGGTCACGGGAACATCGCTGCGAAGTCTGCGGCGGCGCGGTCGTAGACCTGACGGATTGGGTCGGTGTCGTCGGCCGGGACGGCTGCGACGGCGGAGACGGAGGTTACTCGCTC
>JAUIFD010000076.1 GCA_030429485.1 Phycisphaerae bacterium
TACGCGGTGAGCAAGGCGACGGGCATCCCCGAGTCCACGCTGTCGCGATTCGTGCACGGCCAACCAATGAACGGCGAGAACATCGACATACTGGCGGAGTACCTGGGCCTTGCGCTCATCCGCAAACCGGCCAAGCGCCCGAAGGGACGGTGAACCATGGCAAGCATCGGACGCGAGGGGCTGAAGGGCGAGCGGAAGCGGATCATGTTCCGCGACGCCGAGGGCAAGCAGAAGGCGCTGCGCCTGGGCCGGTGCTCGGAGCGCGCGGCCCAGACCGCGCTCGCGGGGTTTGAGCGCGTGATCGAAGCGCACCGGGTCGGCTCGACGATCCACCCGGACGGCGTGCGGTGGTTAGAGTCGATCGACGATCGGCTACACGCGCGGGTCGCGCGACTCGGGCTGGTTGAGCCCCGCGAGCGCGCGGCGGTGGTGACGGTGGGGGAACTGCTGGCGGCGTTCTTCAGGGGCGTGGACGTGAAGCCCGCGACGCTCGTGCGCATGAAGCAAGCCGAGACCGCGCTCGTGGACTACTTCACCGAGGCCCGCGACGTGACGACCATCGGCGAGGCGGACGCCGAGAACTGGCGCGCCAACCTGAAGGAACTCGGGTACTCGCAGGCGACTGTTTCCCGCACGGTGCTCTACGCCCGGCAGGTGTTCCGCTGGGCGATGCGCCGCGGCATGGCGAGCGCCAACCCGTTCGCCGAGTTGAAGGCGGGCGCGCAGGTGAACCCGGCCCGCGCGGTGTTTGTGTCCCGCGAGACGATCGCCAAGGTGATGGACGCGGCCCCCGATGCCGAGTGGCGGTTGCTGATCGCGCTGTCTCGATTCGGCGGGCTGCGCGTGCCGAGCGAGGCGCTGGCGCTGCGGTGGTCCGACGTGGACTGGGAGCACAACCGCCTGACGATCCGATCCTGCAAGACGGAGCACCACGAAGGCAAGGGCGAGCGGATCATCCCGCTGTTCCCCGAGATTCGTGAGCACCTGCTCACGGTGTTCGAGGCGGCCCCGGAGGGCGCGGATTCGGTGGTGACCCGCTACAGGACGGGGGCGAACCTGAACCCGCACCTGCGGCGGATCATTCGGCGGGCGGGCGTCGCGGCTTGGCCGAGGGCGTGGCACAACCTGCGGGCGTCCCGACAGACCGAACTCGCGGCATCGTTTCCGTTGCACACCGTTTGCGCGTGGATCGGCAACACCAAGGCGATTGCGGCGGGGCACTACTTGCAGGTCACCGACGCCGACTGGACCCGCGCGACGACGACGCGCGAGGCGGCAACAGATCCGGCAACACACAAGCGCCCAAGCGCGCACACCGGCGAACAGGGCAACGCCCGTAGCGGCCCTGAAACGGCGGATTTGGTACCGGTTGGGCGCGAGTGTGACGGCGTGGAAAGCCGTCCAATGGGCAGAGGCGGACTTGAACCGCCGACACCGGCATTTTCAGTGCCGTGCTCTACCAACTGAGCTACCTGCCCCCAGTTGTGGAGGCGAGTGTATCGCCCTCGGAGGGGGTTCTCCATGAGGGCAAGGGGGGCGATTCGGGTCCGCTTCCGGACCGGGCTAGTCATGGCGGAGGGCGACGATCGGGTCCTGGCGAGCCGCCTGCAGGGCCGGGTAGAGCCCCGCGGCGAGCCCGACCACGGTCGCGACCGTGAACGCGACGACGATCGACCAGGTCGTGACCTCGGTCGCGAGCGAGGTATCGGGACCGAAGAGCCCGCGAAGGAGCGCCAACTCGGGCAACATCGGGATGACCAGCGCGAGCGACACGCCAAACGCGACACCGGCCAGCCCGCCGATCGCGGAGAGCACGCCGGTCTCGACGACAAACTGGGTCAGCACGTGCTGGCGCGTGGCGCCGAGCGCTCGCCGGATACCGATCTCGCGGATGCGTTCCTGCACGGTGGCGAGCATGATGTTCATGATGCCGATGCCGCCGACGATCAGCGCAATGCCCGCGATGGCGCCGAACACGACGGTGTACGTCGTCGCGGTGCGCCGGGCATTCTCGAGCAGTTCATACGGCACGATGATGCCGAGATCGGTCATCTCAGAATGGCGCACCTCGAGGATGCGCTCAAGGCGTGAGGCGTCGCCAAGCACTCGCTCGCGCGAGGGGGCGCGAACGTAGATCTCGGAGATCTGCACCTCGTTTCCGGAGAACGAGCCCGTCTCGCGCCGCACGTAGATGTCGCCAAACACCGCCTTTGCCGTTGTAATCGGCAAGTGCACGTCGAGGTTCAGGTCGCGCCCGATGAGGGCTCCACCGGCTCCGCCCGACAGCCCGACCGGCGCCATGACGCCGATCACCGTCAGCGCCTTGTCGTCGATGCGAATGGTCTTGCCGACCGGGTCCTCGACGGGAAAGAGCGCTTTCTTCACCTCGGAGCCGATCACCGCGACCAGCGCCTCTTCATCCATGTGATTGGGCGTGATGTAGGCGCCAGACTCCATCGTGATTCCCGCGACAAGCGGGAACGCGGGCGTGGTGCCGAACGCCTGCGAGGTCTGGGCCTTGTTGTTGCGGAGCACCTGCGACCCCACAGCCTTGAGCGGCACGATCGCTTCCGCGTCCTGGAAGTTCTGCTCGATGACCTCCAGGTCCGCCCGGGTCAGCCCGTAGACGTTGATGAAGCTCGTCTGCTGTCCGCCCACCTGGGCCGCCTGCTGGGCGGGGCGCTGCGAGCGCACGATGATGTTGGTCGCCCCCAGGCGTTCGATCTGCAGCAGGGCCTCACGCTTCGAGCCCTCGCCGAGCGATACCATCGTGATCACCGCTGCGACGCCGAAGATGATGCCCAGGGCGGTCAGAAACGAACGGAGGGCGTGCAGACGAAGGTCGGAGAGCCCAAGGCGAACAATCTCGAAGAGCATGCCCATCGAGGAGAGCGTATGGCGCTCACTCGTCCGGGTTGCCGCGGGGGTTCTGTTCGCCGAAGCGGTCGATCAGCCGCGTCGCGCCAAACCCAGCCGCGACGAGGGCGATCGAAGCCCCGATCTGGATCGGCGTTGGCGTGAAGAACGAGGTCGGATAGTCGTCGGGGTCGAGTTCCGCAAGGAGCTCCGCGGTCATCGCCTGCCCCTTGACGACCTCGCCGAGCTCGGGGGGGCGCCCCGCCTGGAATGGCCAAAGGCCGAGCACCGCGCCCGCGACCAGCCCCAGGAGCGAGCCAAACGTGGGCGCAGGCGCCCGCTTCATCAGGATCCGCACCAGATTGCTCACCCCCACGACGCCGACCAAGACGCCGACGCCCACCGGCACGTAGACGCCGAGCGCGGGATCGAGCAGCGCATCCCACTCGCCCGCCTTCGCCGCGTCTTTGCCCGCGTCCACCGCCGAGAGAATCGGCACGTAGAGCCCGAGCAGAAGCAGCAGGTACCCGCCACTGACGCCGGGCAGGATCATCGCGCTCGCGCCGACGAGCCCCCCGACGAACATCATCGCGATCCCTGTCTCGCCGCCACCGCCGGGCTTGATCAGGGCGAGCCCGCCCATCAGCGCGAACGCAACGCCGGACGAGACCCAGAACGCTCTGCCGTGGTGCCCCGCCGCTCGCTTCCAGATGATCGGCGCGCCGCCGAGCGTCAGGCCGATGAACACCGAGTACATCACCCACCGGTGTTCGACCACCAGCCCAGCGACAACCCCCGCGAGCAGCACGATTGCGCTCATCGCAGCACCGACCACACACGCGAGCGTGACGAGTGAACGCACTCGGAAGCGAAACGTCGTGACCTCCGCGACCGCGTCCACGAAGCGCGTGTAGACACCCGCCGCGAGCAGCATCGTGCCCCCCGATACGCCCGGGACCAGATTGGCGAGCCCCATGAGCGTGCCGCCGATCAGGCTGCGGGCCGCAAGCGGCACGAGCGCATCGGACATCGGAGATTGTGCGTCGTCTTCGGACATGGAGCGAAGGCTAGGACTCGGCCGCTGCGCGTCTGACGAGTGTTCCCGGGATGAGGTCCGCGAGTTCCGGCGCAAGGAGCCCCCCAGTCGCGCCGGCGCGCTCCGCCCACAACTCGCCCGCGCTGGCGTGGGCGAGGACTGCGACTCGGGCGGCGTCGTAGAGGTCGAGCGGTCGATGCGGGTCTGTCGGCAGTTTGGCGCGCACGCTTTCGGGAAGGGCCGAGATCTCGGGTCGCGGGGGCGGCACGTGTTGCGCGATCACCCCCGCGGTCACGCCGGTCAGGACGTCCCCGGTGCCCGCGGTGCCCAGCGCCGGCGTGCCGCGCGGGCAGACCCAGGCCCGCGACCCGTCGCTCACGACCGTGCCCGCGCCCTTAAGGATCACCACGCACCCCAGGCGATTGGCGAGCGCCTGGGCAGCCGCGGGGCGCGCCTCTTGCGCGACGGGGTCGGCGTTCAGGCGGACCGCCTCAGCGAGGGCTCGAAACTCGCCGGGGTGGGGGGTGAGCACCGTGGGGGCGCGGATCGGCGACTCCTGCGCGCACAATGCCGCGAGGGCGTGGAGGCCGTCGGCGTCCACGATCACCGGCGTCGTCTCCTGCGCCAGTGCGCGCAACACGAGCGACTCGGCGACATCGGAACGCCCGAGCCCTGGGCCGATCGCCAGCACGCTCGCGCTCTTGAGTGCATCGTCCAGTAGCTCCGCCGCCGCGTGCACGATGATCGAGCCCTCGCCGTTCACCGGGAGCGCCACACCGGTCGCGGAAGGGCAGATCGTCAGCATCTCGCCGATGATCGGCGCGGGCGCGAGGATGCGGCAGAGCCCTGCACCCGCGCGCAAGGCGCCGAGGGCACTGAGCGCAGGCGCACCGATCATGCGCACGTGGGCCGCAGCACACCCGCCGACAATGACGGCTGTTCCAAAGGTGCCCTTGTGCCCGTCGCGCGGTCGTGCGGGTAGTGAAGGCGGGTTCGATTCGTCCACTTCGGTGAGGGTCACTCGATTAACTCAACCTTGATCTCAAGCCGTCCCAGCATCGGCGTCATGCGGGCGAGCGATCGGATGCCGTCGGCGTCGGAGAGGTCGGACACCGTCAGCGCGATGTGCGTGACGTCGAAGTCCAGCGCCGGGGGAAACGTCGCGTCGAGGTCCACCCACCGCGCCTCGTCACCCTCGCCGAGCAGGGCTTCGGTCCACATGTGGTACCCGAACACGCCCCGCTCGCCCGCAAACTCCTCAACGTAGACCAGCCCGGCGACGACGCGTGAGGGGATGCCGGCCTCACGGAGCATCGCCGCGAGCAGCACCGCGTGCTCCGTGCAATCTCCCTCGCCCGAGCGAGCGACCTCCGACGCCGTGCCGAGCGCCGTGCCGAGGTTCTTCTCCTTCACAAAGGTGAAGACGTGGTGGCGGAGTCGCTCGGCACGTTCGCCTTGCGCCCGGTCGTTGTGCCCCCGTAGTGCACGGGCCGTGAGGCGCTCGATCTCCGGGTCGTCGCAGTCGGCCGCGTGCGTGGCGACCAAGAACACCTCGCGGTCGGCGACCGGCTCCGTGCGCTCGTGGTCGGCAACCACCGTCACCCGCGCCGATCGTGCGTCGATCCGCTTGAACGCCTGAGAACCCGTGCTCGGCAGGTCCGGGAGGTCGCCCTCGGGCACGGAGACGAGGTACACGGCGCGCTTCGCGCGGCGCGGGTTCTTCAGCGTGCCCTCGGGCCGCACGAAGGTGGAGACCATCATCTCAGGTCCCTCGATCGGCTCTCCCAGGGCTGCCTCGCGCGTCGAGCGCGTCATCACCATGTGCATCTCGCCCAGGTCCGTGTCGGTCTGGACCACCTCGCCCGTGGCGTCGCGAAGCTCGCGCGATGAAACACCCTCAATCTCGGAGGTCGTCACGCGGTACTCATACCCCTCAAACTCGCGCCCGCCGACCTCGAACGTGCCGCGCTCCACGCCGGACATCGTCGTGACCACCGGCGTCGGCCCCGTGATCGGGTCGAGCGTGCGGTAGACGATCTCGTCTGCGCCCGCCCGTAGGCGAGCCATCACGTACGAATCCGTCTGCGCCGGCGTGAGCCACTCGCCCTCGGGTGCAGGCGTCGTGGTCACCGTCTCGCGTCCGTCCTGCGTGGTCGTGATCGAGCGCACCTCGCGGTCAGCAAAGGTGTACTCGGTGACGCTCGGCCCCTGTCCCATCTGCGACCGCACCCGCATCGACACCGGCCTGTGATCAGCCGTCTCGGTGAACGCGGTCTCGTACTCCACGTCGACGGTGCCGTCCGCGCGCTTGATGCGCAGGAAGGTGTGCGTCGAGGTCGTGATCTGACCGTCCTGCGCCGCCTGGTGTTCACGCATCCACCCGGCCCGCTGGCCCTGGAGTTCAAGCGTGTACCACCGGTCGTGCTCAGTCGGAGGTGTGGGTGACGCCGCGCTCTGGGCCGTTGCGCGGGTTGCGAGGACAGCGAGTACAAACGCGAAGAGAAGACGCTGGGACAGCATGACCCGATTGTAAGGGGAGACGCCGCTGTCGACCCCGACGCCATCTGTGCGCGGGAGGCGCCCCTACTCGCACCCAGCCTGATACGCGGCGAGGAAGGCGAAGAAGTCGCTGGTGTTGAGCTCTCCATCGGGCGAGAAATCGGCAGCGAGATCATCCGCCTGATAGAGCGTGAGGAACTCGAAGAAGTCGTCGGTGTTGAGCCCGCCATCCCCGGTCAGATCGGGCGCACACGTATCGAGTTTCACGAGGAACAGCCCGCGCTCGATGTCGGAGATCAGGATCGTCCCCGACGGGAGATACGGGTAGTTCGACCACGCGCCGTTGAACGCCGCCTCGTTGTCGGCCGGATAGGTGTCAAAGTAAGCGATCTCCTCGGGCTGTGTCGGCGTCGAGATGTCGAACACCCGGAGCCCGGCGCGGTAGTTCGCCTGGAACATCCGGTCGCCCTTGATGTACAGGTTGTGATCGATCGACCCGAGCCCTGAGCTCGCGGTCCCCGCGAACACGGGGTTGGTCAAGTCCGAGACGTCGAAGATGCGCGTCGTGGTCTGTGAAGAGGTGCCGTAGTACTCGTCGAGCTCATCATCGATGTAGAAATAGTGGTGGTCCTCATCGAGCCACCCCTGGTGGGCGTACTGCGCGCCGGACCAGAACGCGGAACTGATGGTGAACATGTTGCTCTTGTCGGTCACGTCCACGATGCGAAGCCCGGTCTGACTCCACCCGTTGTTGAACCCCGAAAGGCAGAACGCGATCTCGCGCCCGGCGTAGGGCCCTTCGGTGTACGACACCACCTGGGCGTCGTGGATGTACATCGAACTCCACTGCCCGGCGACCCTGGGGCTTGCCGGATCGGTCTGCACATCGATCGCCACGAGCCCGCCGTTGCCGATGTTGGCGCCGACCAGGTACAGGTACCCGGAGTCCACGTTCGAGACGATGTTGTGCGTCGAGGAGTGCCCGCTCGGGCGGGCGTTCTGCACGAGCGTGACGGTGCCGTTGTCAATCTCACGCAGGTCCATCACCTGGATGCCAGCGCCGGCCTCGGACACGCCGTACGCGTACTCGCCCATCACCTTCACGTCGTGCCAGACCGACGGGGGCCCAGCGATCACGTCGATGATCACGGGGTTGGCCGGGTCGGTCACCTCCACATACCCGTATCCCGCCTGCAGCCCCATGATCGCGTACTCGCGACCCGAAGGCGACACGTATCCCCAGCAATCGTTGCCGGAGTTGTGCGAGCCCGCGAACGAAGAGAGCGGTAGCCATGCAAGCAGCGTCATGTTCTCGCTGTCGAACTGATCTTCCTCGCCCGCATCGCCCTCGTTCCCTTGGCGATAGATCTCCCCCTGCACCGCCGGGAGCGCGTCCCGCTGGACAGCGACCTTGAGCTCGTCCTGGGCCGCGGCGGCACCCGCCACCGCACACACGATCAACGCGTGACGCACCATCACCAGTGACTCCCCGTCTGGCATATGGAAAGCGCCGGACTCCGCGTGCCGGCTGCTCTCAAGCGACATTCCGCCAGATATTGGAGGGTACTGGCTCTGCGACAGCGACACAACCTCATGTACCCCCTGATAACCCGCGATTGTGGGGGCACAATGGAGTGGCTCAGCGTCGTCCGGGTATCACGGCCAACTTGCGACCCGGCGGCGAAGAGAGCGGTGGTGGGATCGAGGTTGGCGCGACCAAGCGGGGGCAGATTCGCGTCCTTCTCGGAGGGCAGGGCTGCCTGATCGGGTTCGCGACGCCGGACGAGTTCAAGGAACCTCGCAAATCCACTCGCCTGGAAATCGAGTGGGCTTGCAGCCGAGTAGCGACGATCTCAGCGGCGCCCTTAACTGCGCACGGCGGGTTGGTGCACGTGGCGTATCGTCCCCCGTGATCGACACCCACTGCCATCTCACTTTCCCCGACTTCGAGGGGCGCGTTGGCGAGGTGCTCGACCAGGCGGAGCGCGCGGGTGTGGTCGGGGCGATCACGATCTCGACCACCACGGGCGATGCGCCCTTGGCGTTGGAGGTCGCGGCGTCGGACCCGCGGGTGTGGTGCTCGGCGGGCGTGCATCCGCTTTATTCCGATCAAGGCCCGCACGATTGGCAGGCCCTGCGCCGGGTGGCGCTGCACCCCAAATGCGTCGCGTGGGGCGAGCTGGGCCTCGACAACCACTATGACAAACCGGTGAAATCGATTCAGCGACAGGTGCTCGACGAGCATCTCGCGTTTATCGAGGGTTGCCGCGATGACGGCATCGATCTCCCGATCGTGCTCCACTGCCGGAAGGCGTTCGACGAGCTCATCCCGATTCTGCGCGAGACCTCGCTCGACCGCTCGCGCTTCGTGTTCCACTGCTTCACCGGATCGCCCGACGATGCGCGTGCAGCCCTCGACTTCGGCGCCATGATCTCGTTCACAGGTGTGGTGACGTACAGGAACGCTGCGGACGTGCAGGAGGCCGCGAAGCTCGTGCCGAGCGATCGGATCATGGTCGAGACCGATGCGCCCTTTCTCTCGCCCGTGCCGAAGCGTGGCGAACGCCCGTGCATGCCCGCGTACTCGCGGTATACCGCCGAGTTTCTCGCGGAGCTGCGCGGCGAGCGCTGGGAGGAGTTCCATGCAGCGATCGACGCGAATGCCGCTCGGTTCTTCGGCATCGAGTTCGCCCGGGCTGGCGGTGCATCGGAGCGCGGCACGCCCGGGGTGAGGGCCTGATGCTCACGCTCGCCGACGCGTGGGTGCATGACCTCGACCCGATCCTCTTCCAGATCGGCCCGCTCGCGATCCGTTGGTACGGGCTCTCATATGTCGCGGGCTTTGTCGTTGGGTGGCTGATCCTCCGGGCGCTGGCGAAGCGCGGGCTGATCGCGATCCCGCCCGAGCGTGTGGGCGACGCGATCATGTGGCTCGTCGCGGGAGTGGTGGTCGGCGGGCGGCTCGGGTATTGCATCCTCTATAACCCTGCGCTCTTCATCGACTTCAGCGCGAAGCTCCCGTGGTGGGGCGTGCTTCGCGTCACCGAGGGGGGCATGGCGAGCCACGGCGGGATCGTCGGCGTGATCCTCGCCGCCTGGCGCGTGAGCCGGGGATGGTGCGAGCCGCGCAACGGCACCATGCGCGAGGCCTTTGCTTCTTCGTGGCGGGCGATCCGGGGCGCGTGCGAAGACCTGAAAGGGCGATGCCCGCCGCTGCACGTCATGGACGCCACCGCGCTCATCGCCCCGGTGGGGCTGGCCTTCGGGCGCATCGCCAACTTCATCAATGGCGAGTTGCTCGGACGCATCGTCGCGCCCTTTGGCGAGCCTGCGCCGTGGTGGGCCGTGCGGTATCCGCAGGAAGTCGCCGAGCGTTGGGGGGAGCTTTCGGATGCGCAGAAGGTCTTCATTGCGGATTCCCTCCGTGTGCCGTCGGAGTTGGTGCTCGCCGGGGACGAGGGCGCGGTCATCGAATGTTGGCGCGGCGTCGAGTCGCTCCACGCCGAGATGATGGCGGGCTCCGAGCCAGCCCGAGCAGCGCTTGCGAGCATGATCAACGCGCGCCATCCGACGCAGCTCTATCAGGCGGTGGTTGACGGGCTCGTGGTCGGCTTGGTGGTGTGGTTTGTCTTTCGCAGGCCAAGGCGTCCGGGAGTGGTGGGGGCGTGGTTCCTGATTGCGTACGGGCTCGGGCGCATCGCGACCGAGCTGTGGCGCCTGCCCGACGCGGGGCTTGCCGTGCCGCGTCCGCTGGGCCTGAGCAAGGGGCAGTGGTTCAGCGTGATGATGGTCGGGGTGGGGATGGCGCTCTTGCTCTGGGTCCGCGCACGTGCGGCGCGCAGCACATGGCCCGCCCCAATGGGCGGGTGGTGGAAGCATGATCGCGGCGACCTGTCGAGCTAGGGGCGCGCTTCAAGCACGAGGTTGAACGGTGTCGTCGCCGCGGTGCGAAACGAGGTGAACCCCGCCTCGCGTGCGACGTCCTCCAGGCGCTTCGGGCCGGCCTGCGCGCCGAGCGCAAGCCCGACTTCCTGGCTCAACGACGCCGGTGTGCAGATCATCGTCGAGAACGCGTAGTACATGCGTCCGATCGGGTTCAGGTTGTCGGAGAGCTTGTCGTTGGCGAAGGGCTCGACGAGCATGAGCGTGCCGTCCGGTTTCATCGCGCTCTTGGCGTGCGCAAGCCCGCCGACGGGGTCGCCCATGTCGTGCAGACAATCAAAGAACGCGATGAGGTCGTACCCCGTGCCGGGGTAGTCCTTCGCGTTGGCGGTCTCGAAGCGCACGTTGGCGAGCCCCGCGTCCTTCGCCCGCTCGCGGGCGCACTCGATCGAGGGCGCGTGATAGTCAAAGCCGACGAACGTTGAGTTTGGAAACGCCTCGCCCATCACGAGCGTCGAGGCGCCGTGCCCGCACCCGACGTCGGCGACCTCGGCTCCGCGCTCCAGCTTCTCAACCACGCCTTCGAGCGAGGGGAGCCAGTCGGAGACGAGGCTCGCCTTGTATCCAGGGCGAAAGAACTTCTCGGTGCCGCAGAACAGGCAGTCGGAGTGCTCGCCCCATCCCAGGCCCTCGCCACTCTTGAACGCGTCGGTGATCTTCGGCTCATCGACGCACATCGACGCGATCGCGTAGTACCCGCCGGTCATGCACGTCGGACTCTCTTCATCGGCGAAGACCGCCCGCTGCTCCGGTGTGAGCGAGAAGCGCTCGGCAGCCGCGTCATACGTGATGTAGCCCGATGCTGCCTGCGCAGCACACCACTCACGGACGTACCGCGGGTGCGTACCCGTTCGCTCCGCGAGCGACTCGGGCGCGAGCGGCCCGTGTGCAGCGAGCGCCTTGTACAGGCCGAGGCGGTCACCGATGACGACCAACGGGGCGGCCGCGGCGGCCCCCATGTCGGCCAGCATCTGGTGGAGGAGAGCGCCGAGCTTGCTTTCGTCGATGGTCGTCATGGCGGATGTCCTGCGTCGGGAGGTGAACGCAAAGCGTAGCGGGCGCTCACCCCTGGCGGGCGGTAGTCTGGCGAGGTTCGAGGAGGCCCTCAAATGGCATACCGCGTGGTTCTGACGAGTCACCCAACTTCGCGCCGCAGCTTGCTGAAGACGATGGTCTTCTTTGGCGGGGCTGGAGCGATCGGGCTCCCGCGGGTCACGCTCGCGCGGGGTCCGAACGCCACGCTCAACCTCGCCGCGGTCGGCGTCGGCGGGCAGGGGGCGAGCGATTTGCGTGCCGCGGCTCGGGGTGAGGGCGTCCGAATCGTGGCGCTGTGCGACGTCGACGCGAACAACCTCGTCGCCGCGACCGCCGACTTCGATGACGCACGCGCGTTCACCGACTACCGCGTGATGTTCGACGAGATGGGCGACGACATCGACGCGGTCGTCGTTTCGACACCTGATCACATGCACGGAGCGATCGCTCTTGCCGCCATGCAACTCGGTAAGCACGTCTACGTGCAGAAGCCACTCGCGCACAACCTCGCCGAACTGCGCGCCATGCAGCAGGCCGCCGCCGACAACCCCCGCCTCGTCACGCAGATGGGCACGCAGATCCACTCGCACGAGGCGTACCGGACCGCGGTCGCGACCCTGCGCGCAGGCGCGATCGGCAAGGTGCGCGAGGCGCACCTGTGGGTCAGCAAGTCCTGGGCCGGGCCTCCCGAGGGGCGCCCGGCACGGGCCGACACCGTGCCCCCGCATCTCGCGTGGGATCTCTGGCTCGGCGTCGCGCCGGAGCGCCCGTACGTGCGTGGCAGCTACCACCCCGCGAACTGGCGGGGCTGGATCGACTTCGGGAGCGGCACGCTCGGCGATATGGGCTGCCACATCTTCGACCCCGTCTTCTCCTGCCTCGATCTCGGCATGCCGACGCACGTCGTCTCCAAGGGGCCGGCCCACCACCCCGAGACCTTCGCGCCCGACAGCGACATTCGCTACCGCTTCGACGCCACACGGCACACGACCGATGGCTTCACCATGCGCTGGACCGATGGCAGCGGCGCGAGCCGACCCGACGCAAGCCGTGCGCAGCTGCCTGATGGCGAACGCCTGCCGGGCGCGGGCTCGTTCCTGGTCGGCGAACGCGGCGTGATGGTGATCCCGCACTGGGATACGCCCCGCTTCTATCGCGACGGGCAGGCGCTGGACGTGCCGCTCGAACGGCGTGAGAGCAACGATCACTACACCGAGTTCACCGATGCCTGCCGAGGCGTGGGCAAGACCTCCACACCGTTCTCGTACTCGGCTCGGGTCACCGAGGCGGTGCTCGTCGGCACGGTCGCCGGTCGCTTCCGCGACCGCGAGCTCGCGTGGGATTCACCCCGCCTCGCCTTCGACGACGCGGAGGCGACGCGGGCCGTGCATCGGACGTACCGCGATGGGCGCGACGTTGTGCCCACGCCGGTCCTTGCTGGAGAGCGGTGAGGTCGTAACTGGCACGGCGATCGGATGCGGACTTGTGCGGCACAACTCTTAACGAGTTCTTCGCGTGCACGTCGGAGGTTCGCACGATCGCGCGAGGGGGGCGAGAGGTACCGTGCGTGCATGCAGGTCTCACGCTTGTTCGTGTGTGTAGTTGTCGCGTTGTGTGCTGCGATGGGCCACGCCGAAGATGACCGGCTGGTCTTTGCCCACCGCGGCGCCAGTGGGTACCTGCCCGAACACACACTCGCGGCCTACGCCGTGGCGCACGCGATGGGCGCCGACTACGTCGAGCCTGATGTCGTCTGCACCGCCGATGGCGTGCTCATCTGCCTGCATGACTTGACGCTCGAAGACACGACAGACGTGGAACTGCGGTTTCCCGCTCGGGCGCGCGCTGACGGCAAGT
Source organism: Phycisphaerae bacterium (assembly GCA_030429485.1). Taxonomy (GTDB): domain Bacteria; phylum Planctomycetota; class Phycisphaerae; order Phycisphaerales; family UBA1924; genus JAUIFD01. The sequence continues at coordinate 13,226 of JAUIFD010000076.1, forward strand.
GGTACGCGATCGACTTCACCCTTGAAGAGGTCAAGTCGCTCGGCGTGACGGGGCGCGGGGACGAAGTGGCCCCAGGGCACAGGATCGTGACGTTCGATGAGATGCTGGGCCTTGTGCAGACGCTCAATGCCGAGCGGGGATGCCAGATCGGTGTCATCCCCGAACCCAAGCAGCCGGACTTCCATGAGGACGCCGGTCAACCGATCATCCAGCCGATCGTCGAGACGCTCGGGAGGTTCGGGTACTCGACGCGCACGGACCTCGCGATCGTGCAGTGCTTCGATGTCGATGCGCTCGAAGCGATGCGCGCCTCGGGGTGTGACCTGCGCCTGGTGTTCCTCTCCGGTGATCCTATCGATGACGCCACTCTCAGTCGGGTGGCGCGCACTTGCGATGGGATCGGTCCGAGCCGCAAGCTCATCGAGGACGACGGCACGCCGATCGACGGAGGATCGCTTGTCCGCCGCGCCCACGCGCTCGGCCTCACGGTCTACCCGTGGACGTTCGGGCACGACACCGACATGAACGCGCATTTTGTCGAGTCGTACGGAGTCGACGGGTTCTTGACCGATTACCCCGACCTCGGACGTCATGTCGTGGATGCGTTCTCGCGTTCGGGCGCGGCGCCCTTGGCGAGGGAGCCCGCATGCCCGCCCGCCGACGACGTTCGACTCCTCGCGGAGCAGAGCATCTCCGACATCGGCGCTGGGCAAGGAGTCGCCTTACACGATGGGTTCGTGTATCTCTACGGCGACGCAGACACCGGTGTGATCCGCGAGTATGCGTTACCTCGCGAGCGGTCCTCGCCTCGACAGCACCGGGCGGTCGATCCGTCTGACGCGCGCCGGCGAGGACATCATCCCGCATCCGACCGGCCTGACGCACAATCCCGAGTTTGGCACCTTCCTCGGAGACACGGTGCGCCAGCGGGGCGTGATCTGGAAGATCGACTGGGATCGTGCGCTCGCTGGGGGCACGCTTGACGGCGCGATCCTCAACATCATCACCGACGATCTCGCGATCAACGGGTGTCGCCCCGAGTTCGTGGAGTGGCGCGGGCGCTCCTACCTGGCGACGGCAGACTATGGCGACAACGGCAATGCGCTGCGCCTCTATGACCCGAGCCGCCTGCGCGTGGCGGGCCGCACGAGCGCACACGGGGTGCTTGTGCATGCCTGGCGTGCGCCCGCGTTTGTGCAGTCGATGTGCTGGGTGACCGAACAGCCGGCAGACGCTGGAGAACTCGTGCTCGCCCAGAACACCACCGCGGGCCGCGGGCATCGACTTGGTCGCGTGTCAATACAGGATGACGCGACGCTCCGGACACCGCTCGACCTGCCCGGCGATGATGAGCTCGAGGGCGTTGCCGTGCTGCCGGACGGCACGGTGCTGACGCTGAGCGCCTCACACGAGCGCAACATGCGGTTCTGGTCGATCGCGTTGCCCGCGGACGATCGGTAGCGCAGCCTGCTGGCGGTCATGCCCGCCGATCGCTGCGGAACTGGTGACGTTGAGGTCCGGGTATGCGAGTGTTGGGTAGTGGGCGCGCCTGGATTCGAACCAGGGAAGGCTAAGCCAGCAGATTTACAGTCTGCCCCGTTTGTCCACTTCGGTACACGCCCTGAGGACCGGGCCGCTGAGCCCGGGG